>JBAZLX010000076.1:0-8638 GCA_041650075.1 Bdellovibrionales bacterium
TGCCATGGCGGGCATGCCTGCGTCGCTGATGAGGGCGATGACTTCTCCCTTGGCGAGGCGTTGCAGAATTTCAGGCCTTCGTTCGTTGGCATTATGGTCGTGATACGAAAATGTCGGCTTATGAATACCATAGGCTTGTAACAAAACGCCGCTCGTCCTTGTGTCTTCGCAGGCGATGGCGTCCGCGTTCGCCAAAATCATGAGCGCGCGCAGCGTGATGTCGCCCAAGTGGCCGATGGGCGTCGCAATCAAATAAAGTCCCGGTTGTGGTTTACACGCGCCGTTCTTCCCGCTAACTTCTAGAAACAATTTTCCTAACTGCGGGTAGTCCGGCGATGAAACGTTTTCTTTTTTTGGCGGCATGTGTCGCTTTCGTTTTTACTATGGGCGGTTGCGAAGGTGTTTTTCCTCCGGAGAAACCAGTATCGCAAAAACAGCTTCCGGCATACAGGCCTTATTATCAGACGGCCGCAGGCTGGCAGCAAGGGCCGAGGCTTGCGCCGACCCCGCAGGGAAAGCTTAAAGCGGCGATTCTTTTGCCCCTTTCGGGCAAAAACGCCGATCTGGGGCAGGCGATGCTTAACGCCGCTCAACAGGCCGTGTTCGACGCCTCCGAGTCCAATTTCGAGCTGGCTCCCCGCGATACGGCTGCGCCGGGCGGCGCTCAGGAAGCGGCTCGCGCCGTCATAGGGGACGGCGCACGGCTTATCATCGGCCCTTTGTTCGCGGCGGACGTTCCTGCCGTCAAGCAGGTGGCGCAATCCAACGGATTGATGATGTTGCCTTTGTCCACCGACATGTCGTTGGCAGAACGCGGCGTTTACGTGATGGGCTTGGCTCCGGGCGCGCAGGTTGAGCGCGTCGTTTCTTACGCAAAGGCTCATGGCGCGCACAATTATGCGGCGCTCGTTCCCGCGACCCCATACGGAAATCTGGTAAGCGCGGTATTTAAAAAAGCCGTCACGCAGGGCGGGGAGCAGCTGATTGCCGTCGAAACATATGACCCATCTTTGGGCAATCTTCCCGATAAAATAAAATCGCTTGCGGCGCGGAAAGACCGCATCGGCACTTTATTTATTCCTGAAAGCGGCAAGAATCTGAAAGCCATCGCCGATCAGTTGGCCGCCGCCGGATTTAATTCGACCGATACGCGCATTCTCGGAACGGGACTGTGGGATGTGCCGGATTTGGGACGGCAAAATCCGCTTCTTATCGGAGGCTGGTATGCCGCTCCGGACACAAGCCTGCGCCGGAACTTCATGTCGAACTATATTTCGGCTTATGAAAAAGAACCGCCGCGCCTTGCGACGTTGGCTTATGACGCCACGGCTTTGGCTGCCGTTTTAGCCAAACGCGGCGGCAGCTATGACGAGGCGGCGTTGACAAACCCGAACGGCTTTGCCGGTCTTGACGGTATTTTCCGCCTGACGCCGTCGGGAATGGTCGAACGCGCGCTGGCTGTTAACGAGGTGACGGCGACGGGTTCGGATGTCGTTGATTCTGCCCCGACGACCTTCGTTTCGTTCCGCCGTTAAATTTTTTTGAAGGCCAAAACCTGTCAAGAACAATACTTGCACATGAGGGGCAGATAAACCCGTCGGTCAAGCGCGCCTAACGTAATGCTTTCGCTGTCATTTCCGCGCCCCGTTTTTGGCTAATAATTCCTTAATCACAATTATGCTTTTCCTTTTACTTTCATAGCCTTGTCCCATGATTCAGCATCCTTTAACGCTGAGTAGGTAGAATGGCCTTATAAATTAATTGAGGATATTTTAGATGTCTGGAATTTCCGCAACCGATATTGAAGGCATTGTAGGTCCCGACACCGGTATCGCCGGTCATGTTGCCGGGCTCGATATACATTACGATATTAGCAAGGCCGATCCGAAGATTTCGGGATCGTCCGTCGTGGTTGATCTTAATCTCAACGAAGGAAGCCTGAAACGCGCCGAAAAAGTTACAGGCGTGAGCCGAACCCCTAAACACGGCCCCAAAAGCACCGTTTCGGCTGCGACCGCCAAGCATGGCGAAAAAGCCGACAACGCTTATGCCGGAATGTTCAGCAAGCGGGGATTATTGTCCGCCGTAGGGCTTGGCGCTCGTCCCAATTATCGCGCGATTATGAACAGCACGCCGATCGGTCCTTTGGCGCGCGTCAAGCAAAGACGGATGCTTCAGTTGAGACGGGCGTTCGATCAGATTGCTGCCGCAAAGACTAAGACCGTTGCCGTCAATCCGGAAAATTTGCCAAAAGCGGCGATCAAGAAAATTGTCGAAGCCGCCATTAATAACGGTAGCACTATGACGCCGGTCGGGTCTGTCGCTCGCGCGATGAAGTTGGCGGGCGTTGCGCCCAAGGGTGGGATGAAGAACGTGAAGGCCAAAAAGCGCGATTGGGCGATGCTTTTCCCCAACGGCTATATTATGGAATAAGCCGAGTAATAGTCGCTCCCCCTCCCTAACCCTCCCCGCGAGGGGGAGGGGATTTATTGCCAGTGACTATTGAGTAAATAAGACAAGACGGCGTTCAATCGTTGAAGTCCTGCGGGTGTCGCTCTCAGGACTTTTTCGTTTTGAAGGATAAGGCCTTCTTTTTCAAGGCGAGCCAGGTGCCCGGCAGACAAAAACGCGGGCAGGGGCGTCGGAAATTTTTTCTGCCAGCGGTCAAGATCAATGCCTTCGGTCAAACGCAGCCCCATCATGAAAGCTTCGCGCATGGAGGTCGCGGCGTCGAGCTTTTCATCCGTCTTAATGCCGACGCCCCGTTTTTCGACTTCATTCAGCCATGTATCTGGCGCGCGGATATTTTCCGTAGCGTGGCGGGCATTATTGTGGACAAAACGTCCGTGCGCGCCCGGGCCTATGCCGATGTAATCCTCGTAATGCCAATAGGTCAGGTTATGGCGGCTTTCTTGACCCGGATGGGCATGATTGGAAATCTCGTAGGCAGGCAATCCGGCTGCGGATGTCATATTTTGCGTCGTCTCGTACATCGTGACGGCGTCCTCGTCGGAAGCGGTCAGCATTTCTCCGTGATGGGTGCGCGAGTAAAACTGGGAATGAGGTTCTATCGTCAATTGATACAAAGACAGGTGGCCGTTTGCCAGCGAGATGGCTTCGCGCAGTTCTTGTCGCCACTTATCCGGCGTTTGGCCTGCGTAGCCGTAGATCATATCGAAGGAAAAGCGCAAAAAATGCTTTTCGGCAAGAGCGATGGCGTTTTTGGCTTCTCTGGCGTTGTGGGCGCGGCCAAGGAACTGCAAGGCTGCGTCATTAAGAGATTGCACGCCGAGCGACAGGCGATTGACGCCTGATTTGCGGAAATCCGCAAATTTGGACGTTTCGGCGGAAGACGGATTGGCTTCGATGGTGATTTCGGCGTCCTTTTCGATTCTCCATAGGCGGGAGATGTCCTGAAGCACGGAGTCAACCGTGCGCGCTTCCATCAAGGATGGGGTTCCTCCCCCGAAATAAATGGAACTGATGCTGGAATCGGGATGCAAACCCGCATAATGCTGCATTTCCCGGCGATAGGCGTTGCGCCAGACTTCCTGATCGGAAGTGTCGCCGACATGCGAGTTAAAGTCGCAATAAGGGCATTTGGAGATGCAGAACGGCCAGTGGATATAAATCGCGGGCATTATTATACCAAACGACGAATGAAGTGATTTATTGATGAGGTTGCAGCAAGCGTTCGATATAACGCGCAAGCGTATCTACCTCGAAATTGACGCCGTCGCCGATAGACAGTTTGCCCAAGGTCGTCTCATGTTGCGTATGGGGGATAAGATTTACGGTGAAAAGAGCGTGATCAACTTCGTTAACCGTCAGCGACACGCCGTCAATCGCCGCCGATCCTTTGGGGACGAGAAAGCGGGTTAGTTCATGCGGGGCTTCGAATTCCAGCCGAAGGCTGTCGCCGATATGTTCCTTGGACGTTACAAACGCCACGCCGTCAATGTGTCCCGTGACGATATGCCCGCCGAAGGGATCTCCGAGCTTTAAAGCAGGCTCGAGATTGATAAGCGTGCCGGGAGCCCATTTCATGACCGTCGTTTTGCTTAACGTCTCGCCGGAGACTTGAACATGGAATTGGTTGAACGTCTTGGAAATAATAGTCAGGCAGATGCCCGAACAAGCAATGGAGCCTCCGATAGACAGATCGAACAGCGACAGCTTGTCGGTCTTGATCTTCAGATCCCAATCGCCCGTCTTCGCGATATCAACGATCGTGCCTATATCCTTGACCAGTCCTGTGAACATAAGGGCATATCCTTAGAAAAAATCTTATACGGGCAGGGGCTGTTACGCCGGCTCTTTTTTCAGCGTATCAACGAAGTCCTCAAAATCGCCGGGCGAACGAAAGTCCTTGTACACCGAGGCGTAACGGACATAAGCGACGTGATCGAGCGTGCGCAAGGCATCCATCACATGGTCGCCGATGCCGCCCGCAGTGATCTCGCCTTCGCCGAGAGATTCAAGTTGCCTGACGACGCTGTTGGTAACTTGTTCGATACGCTCTTCGTCCACGGGGCGTTTGCGCAGCGCAATCCGCATCGAACGAAGCAATTTGTCGCGATCAAAGGGCTCTTTTTCTCCGTTGCGCTTCACAACCATCATGTCGCGCAACTGAACTCGTTCAAATGTCGTAAAACGCGCGTCGCACTTGACGCAAAAACGGCGGCGCCGGATCGCGGCGTTATCTTCCGTCGGACGGCTATCTTTAACCTGCGTGTCGTCCGCTCCGCAAAAGGGGCAACGCATGGCTTGGCCTATATGTAGTTCAAACGTTAAGCGGGTATGACTATAGACATACTACCGGTAGCAATCAACCCGCTTCCTTTATTGCGTGATTCGTATCAAAAACACGGATTTATATGGAAAAACTTATAATTAGGAAAAGGCTTCCTTTATAGGACATCAGGGGTTTTTGGGGTTGAAGAGATCCCTGAAGTTTTGCGGGGGGCGAGGAGGGCACCCCACGGTTGCCGTTTCTGCACCTAAAAATCCGATAATTGTTATTAATTATGGCGATGCCTAAAACAAATATGAGAAAGCTTCCTGCCGCGATTTTCAGCTGAAGATCTTGTTGAGCAGCTTTTCCGAAATACCAATAAAAAAAGCCCCGCAAGGGGGCTTCTAGTATTGGTGCGGGTAGAGGGACTTGAACCCACACTTCGGTGAAGAAAACAGATTTTGAGTCTGCCGCGTCTACCAATTCCGCCATACCCGCACGGGCACCCCCTATAGCAATACTTGGCCTTCCCGCCAAGGCACATTTTTGCCCCCTTTTTGACGCGGAAGAGGGCAAAAAGGCCCGTTTGGAGTTTTGGGAAGGCCTGGAAGAGGACAAAAACGCGCAAAACCGAATCGGTGGCGGGCGCAGGCAATAGCGGCGCAAGGGAAAAATTTTATAAAATTTTCACTGGGGCGAGGCTTCTTTCCCCCCCAAAAAGCCGGTGCGCAAAAAAGGTTCCAAATAAATTTATAAAAATATATCTGTGGATCTCGATAGAAAAAAGAGGAAGGGCTTTGGCCTTTTTCGGCAATCGGCGACATATTCGGGAGTTGCAAATACGCCGGTATTTAAAGAACTATATGAATATTTATTGCCCATAAAAAACTTAACCCCCGTTCGGCTTGCTGGCAATCGCGTAGCAGTCCGAACGGGGGTTGAAGAATAAATCAGTCGCCGTTAGGCGACAGGAATTACTTCTTCTTCTTCTTGGTGGCTTTCTTCTTAGTGGCCTTCTTTGCTTTCTTCTTGGCAGCCATAGTAGCCTCCTTGTTGATTGACTAGAGTAGAGTGTGATGATGTTGTGTCTTATGAGAAAAAGAGTCAACAAAATTTTCATCGTGTGTTCGTTTTTTGACTCGAAACGCGTCTCATCGTCCGAGCGCGTTGCATGTTCGCAACAATTGAGCGACGCACGATTTCGTTCGTGAAAAAAAATCTCCTCACGCATCGTCGTCTATGCGCACCGGTATGAGAGAACGAGAAGCGCGGATGAAATGCTAATCTACGCGCGTGTTTATAGGCTCTAGTTTATGATCTCAAATTACTAACGAAAGATGAATCGTGTCAGCGCATCTTTACGAAGAACTTTTTCAGGAGCTCTTGCGCGCGTTTTTCGTCCATCCCACCCACAACTTCGGGCGCGTGGTGGCATGTCGGCTGGGAGAAGAAGCGCGGCCCGTGTTCGACGGCGCCTCCTTTGGGATCGTAGGCGGCAAAGACGACGCGCCGGACGCGCGCAAAGCTGATGGCGGCGGCGCACATCGCGCAGGGTTCGAGAGTCACGTATAAATCGCAGTCCGGAAGGCGCGGAGAGCCCTTTTTCTTGGCGGCTTCGCGCAAGACAAGAACTTCGGCATGCGCTGTGGGATCGGCGTTTTCTTCGGTTTTATTGCCGGAGCGCGCAAGGACTTTGCCGGTGGCGGAAACAAGCACCGCGCCGACGGGAACTTCGCCCCTTTTTGCCGCTTCTTCGGCTTCCTGGAAGGCTATATCCATAAAGTTAGTCATATCTATGGTCTCGACCTTAATGCTTTCTTTCTCTATGTTGCCGCGTATGGACAAAAAAGACAACAAATCAAATTTCGAGGGGGTACGCATCGCCAAGCGGCTGGCGCGTTCCGGCGTCTGCTCGCGCCGGGATGCCGAGCGGATGATCGCGGACGGGCGGGTATCGGTGGACGGGAAGGTTTTGACTTCGCCCGCGCTTAACGTCACCGAGAAGTCCGTCATTACCGTGGATGGTAAGCCTTTGAACTCGGCTGAGGAGACACGCGTCTGGCGTTATCATAAACCCGCCGGGACGATCACCACGTCGCGCGATCCCCAAGGGCGGCCTACCGTCTTTGAAAAACTGCCGCCCGAGATGCCTCGCGTCGTGAGCATCGGTCGGCTGGATTTCAATACAGAGGGGCTTTTGCTTCTGACCAATGACGGAGAACTGGCGCGCCATATGGAGCTTCCGGCCAATGCGTGGCTCAGGCGCTATCGCGTGCGCGTATATGGAGACATCAATCCGGCCAAGCTGGCGTCCGTCGCCAAAGGGGTGACGATTTCGGGCATCCATTATGAGCCCGTCAAGATCGAGATCGAGAAAACGAAGGAAGAGGGCCGGAATAAGTGGCTGGCGGTCACCATTCGCGAGGGCAAGAACCGCGAGGTTCGAAAGATTATGGATTATCTCGACCTGCAGGTGACGCGGCTCATCAGAGTTGCCTTCGGCCCGTTTCCCTTGGGCAAGCTGCCGCGAGGCGGCATTGAAGAGGTGCCGCGCATTGCTTTGCGCGGAGCTTTGGGGAAGTTTTTCGGGGAGCATAAGAAGAAATAATGCGCATTGTCGGCGGCACATTATCCGGGCGGAAGATTGAGCCCCCTATAAGCCTCGTTACGCGGCCTATGATGGATCGCGTGCGCGAAGCGCTGTTTAACATCCTCGCCCACCGCGATTGGGGTAAAAACATCGGCGATTTGTTCGAGCCGGACGTTTTCGTTCTCGACGCGTTCTGCGGGACGGGGGCTTTGGCCTTCGAAGCCGTTTCGTGGGGTGCCGGGCAGGCGACGCTGTTCGATATGGATGCGCAGGCGCTGAAAATTGCGCGGGGCAATGCGGCGAGCTTGGGAATTACGGATAAGTGCCAGATACTTTCTGCCGATGCGACAAACCCGCCAAAAAATGCTCAAAAACCTTGCAAGCTGGTATTTCTGGCGCCTCCTTATAGGAAGGGACTTATTCCTCCCGCTTTTGAGGCGGCCAACGCGGCAGGGTGGATTGCGCCTCATGCCGTCATCGTCGCGGAAACGGCAAAAAAAGAGCCGTTTGAGCCGATGCCGGGATGCGAGGTGATTGTCGAACGGAATTATGCCGATACGACGCTGCGGTTTATGGTTAAGTGAAAGCATTGTTGCACTTGTAGAGACTTAATTTGTTTTGATATTCTGCCAAAGCATAAAATAGAACTGTTTAACATATTACTGAATCGTCATCCCCGCGAAGGCGAGGATCCATTAGTTTTATTTGTTTCTGAGAATAGATAGAACCGAGATTTTTATGGAATCAATTTTTGCCGAAAAGAAAAGCCTTCAGGCGCAGCTTGTTCAAAACTTTTTTGACAACATAGATGCCAATAGGGATGAGCCTTTAGACTCCAACCACGAGACTTGGGCTGTTTGGACGGACGAGACCTATCAACAGGTTGTCGAACTTGCCGAAAGATTCATGAACGATTATCCAAACTCGTATTTTGTGGGGCTTGGGGATAGTCCGTCATATACTGTCCACGCCATAAAGCTTTTGGCTGAAAAACAAAACTTGAATGTGCAAACCAGACATATCGCTCACTCAAGCGGGCATCTGTTCCGCCTTATCACGTCGAATCCGTCGGAAAATCTGTATTTCAATCGGTTTCCGGAAGAATGGCCTCTTAATTTGGATAAATATCAGGATTATCTGACGGCGCACGAACTTCATCCCGAAAAGATCATGACGCGGTACAATAATAAGGGAACAAAAACGATAGTGATGGATTATTTTGAAAAGGGAAAGAGCCTCGCTTCGTTTTTTCACCTTATGTACGAATGGGCGCGCGAATGCGGGATTCGTGACAAGGATTTCTCGCGTGCCAT
>JBAZLX010000077.1:0-8563 GCA_041650075.1 Bdellovibrionales bacterium
TTGAGCAATTTTCTTGTTTTTTATTTCAGAGAGAAGCCAAAGCGAACCTTGACCAGATCGCCAATGCCGCAGCCCCCGTAAGTTGACGGAGCCGTGCCCAAAGCCGACCCGGCTGAAGCATAGGCCAGCGTCATGGGAACCGTTAATGCATTGCCCGTGGCAGCGGCATCTCCGGTTGAGGGATTACCTGTGGCAGCATCCGCTTTAAACAGGCCGGGGTCTCTGCCCGTACCCGCTACTGCGGTCAAAAGCGAGATGCAGTTGGCTTTGCTTACAGCCGACATTGTAACAACGAACCCGTTGCCATCGCTCGTTGCGTATATAACCGTCGCTCCCCCGGGAAACGGGCCGGATAGTTCAGTGCCGTTCACCAGATTATTTGGTACAGCGTGGGCGGTAATAAGAGACGACGTCATGTCGGTCACGGAAGAATACCCCGTTGTGGCCGACGTGGCATACAAAGCGCGAATGCCCTGCGCAATTTGCATGACCGCCGTTGTGGCGTTGTTAACGCGCAAATTGTTATACACGCCCGCCGCAGCAACCCAGATCGCGCCCAAGACCAGCCCCATAATGCCCAGAACGATCGCGATTTCCGTAAGGGTGAACCCCTTTTTGTGTTTTCCCAAGCGCAGCTGTGCCGGGAGTTTTTTAGTTGTCATGGCGCCCTCTCTCAAGATGGTTGATACAAACAGGTCAAGCGACCCTGCCCTCATACATCAAAATAGAGGGGCAGCTGTTGCTTCATGTTCTGGCAACTATTTGTTAATTTTTGTTTAAGGTTCCCTGTTTTTTCAGGTTGTTAGCGCGCAACGGGCTCCTCTGGTTTTTCGTCGGCGCGCCTTGAAGGCCGAAACCTCAACCGATTGATGCGGCTTTGCTCTTTCTCAAGCACCTCGAAGGTCATTCCGGCCATTCCCTGAACGATTTCGCCGACTTGGGGCACCCTCCCCGCCAGATGCGTTACATATCCTCCCAAGGTATCAATTTCCTCTTCATCCACTCTGGGAAGCCGCGTTCTTGTTTGTTGTTCAAACGCTTCTATCGTTAGGCGAGCGTCCACCAAAAGAGTCCCATCGGCACGCGTAATGATGGGGGCGGTGGCGGGAAGGTCATGTTCGTCTTCAATCTCTCCGACGATTTCTTCGACCAGATCTTCAATTGTCACAAGACCGTCAACGCCGCCGAATTCGTCTATCACCAAGGCCATATGCTGCCGCGTTTGCCGCATTTGCACTAAAAGCCGCGAAACCGCCATTGATGGGGCGACGTAAAGAACCGGGCGCAAAATATCGGGAATAACAACCGGCCTTGCCTGCGCCAAAAAGGGCACGATGTCCTTAACGTGCGCCATACCAATGACATCGTCTAAGGTGCCTCGATAAATGGGTATGCGACTGTAGCCGTTTGCCGAAATTTCTTCGACGAGCTCTTTGACCGACGCGTTGACGTCCAGCGCAACAATATCTGCACGAGGAACCATGCAATCGCTAACGCGGCGCTCTCGCAAATGAATGATGTTGGACAAAAGAGATCGCTCTGCCGCCGTGATGCCGGATTCGGATAAAGGCTCTCCAATTAGTTCTTCAACCACCTCGCGCAGAGATTCTACGTCTGCCGGAGGGCTGATGGTGTGAACGAGTTTATACCACAGCTCCCGCAGCAAGCTTCTCGACTCTTCAAGCGGGCTCAGAGAAGAGCCGGAAGGAAACGTATGGTTTGTATCTTTGTTCATTTTATAGAGTTTCTTTTTTTAGTTACAGCAATATACGGGTTTGCGAGTCCTAATGCGGCCAGAATCTCGATTTCTTTCTTTTCCATTCTTTTTGCTTCCCTCGCGCCGCTATGATCATAGCCTAAAAGATGCAAAAGACCATGGATGACAAGGTGAGTAACGTGGTCGAGCAAGAGTTTGTTTTCTTTTTTTGCTTCCGCCACAACATATTGGAGGGCGAGAGCAATGTCGCCAATTTCGACTGCTTTGTTTTGTTTTGTCATCTTCCGTATTTCCGTCGCTGAAAACTGCGGGAAGGAAAGAACGTTGGTTGTTTTGTTGATGCCGCGAAAATCATGATTGAGCTGGCGCACTTTTGCGTCGCCGGCCAATAGGATTGTCACGCAGGCCGAAAAGCGAGGGGCCAAGGGAAGCGCCGCCGCCGTTGCCTGTGCCGCCTTGCGCAGCCGCGCATGAAGACGCGGGAGGCGCCGCCATGCAGCTAGGGGGGTCTGAAAATCAAGGATTATTTGGGGCATAGGAAGGAGAGTGCCTTTTGAAGGCTTGTTCGTAAAGAGAAAAATCCTCTTTTCCGTTTACCTTTTCCTGTTTACTGTTCTTCCCATGCTAGACCCCTATCAAACGCTTGGTATTTCCAAGACAGCGAGCGCCAACGAGATTAAAAGCGCGTATCGCAAGCTTGCCAAAAAACTGCATCCTGACGTCAATCCCGGACGCAAGGATATTGAGCAGAAATTCAAAGACGTTACGGCGGCTTATGATCTTCTTTCGGATCCTGATAAACGCGCCCAATTTGATCGCGGCACTATTGACGCACAAGGACAGCCTCGGGGCTTCAGCGGCGGGTTTGGCGCAGACAATCCATTTGCCGGCGCTTTTCGTCATGCGGGCGCCGATTACGGCAACGGAAACGCGGATCCTTTTTCGGCATTCGGCGGCATGGGCGACATCTTTGCCGAGTTTATGAATGCCGCCGGCGGCCGAGGAAGGGGCTTTGGTGGAACCGCCGGCATGGGAACCGCGGGCAGGACGCGTGGGGAAGACACGCAATATTCGGTTTCTGTGTCTTTCGTCGAGGCTTGTCTTGGAGGAAAAAAGCGTGTTTCGCTAACGCGCGACAAAACACTCGACATTACGATTCCTGCGGGCGTCGAAGACGGCCACAAGCTGCGCCTGAAAGGACAGGGACAGAAGGGGCCAAACGGTCTTGCGGGAGACGCCATTATAGAATTGCGCGTTGAACAACATCCTTTCTTTGCCCGCAAAAACCGCGACATTCTCCTGGATGTTCCAGTAAGTTTGCCGGAAGCTATTTTGGGCGGAAGCATAACCGTTCCGACGCTTAGCGGCTCCGTTGCGGTTAAAGTCCCAAAGGGCGCGAATACAGGAACAACCCTCCGATTGAAGGGCAAGGGCGTCGCCGGAGTTCCCGCCGGAGACATGTTTGTTAAACTAAAAATTATGCTTCCCGATCCCGTTCCTCAGGACCTTGCGGATTTTGTTGAAAAATGGGCGAAAAAAAACGCTTACGATCCCCGTAAAAAAAGCGGGTTTACGAAATAGCACCTCGTCTATTTTGTTTTTCTTTCGGTTCAATAAAGCAAGTTTATTGCGCGCCTTATTACCTGTTGAACGATTTAAAGTTTTTCTTTTTTCAAGCTTTCTTTTCTCTTGCACAAAAAATTTTTGCGCTCCCTCGCCCTCGTGCCTGTGATATACTGTTTCGTCGCTTGTGTGGTCCTTTCAACAACAGGGGGGATTGTTATGGCTCTCGAAAACCGTATTGAGGCTTTGAAGAAAAAACACGCCGATATTGAAAAACAATTGCAGGAAGAATCTCTTCGGGTCGGCCCCGATACTCTTGCTTTAACTCACCTAAAAGCCCTAAAACTAAGCTTAAAAGACGAAATTGAGCGCCTGCAACACGGCTCCAGAGCGGTTGCCTAAACTGTAGCTGGTATCGTCTTTGGTCTTTCTTTCAAAAGCCCCGCTCTTTTCGGGGCTTTTGTTTTTCCTCTCAACCTCTTGTCGCTTCTTTGCTTTTCCGTTTGCTGTTGAATTTGCGTCCGCCCGCGCCCATATTACGGATGCTGTTGTTTTGTTTTCACCAAAGGAGAAATCTTCTATGTCCGATCCCTTCTTCCGCTCTGGCGTTGCCGGCCTCGACCGCGTTGCGTTTGACGCGGGTCTGCGCGCCCACATGCAACGGGTTTTTGGCTACATGGCTAGCGGCCTCGCCTTAACCGGCGTTTTGGCCTGGATTGCGGCATCCGATGCCGTAGCGCCCATTATTTTCGGAACGCCTCTTCGTTGGCTTTTCATTTTGGCGCCTCTTGGTTTTGTCATGGCCATGAATTTTTCCATGGCTTCGATCAGTAGCTCGGGTATGAAGACTTTGTTCTTCTTGTTCTGCGCAACGATGGGATTGTCCATGGGGTCAATCTTTCTGTTTTTCTCAACAGAAAGCATTGCGCGCGCCTTCTTTATTACGGCAGCTACCTTTGGCGCGATGAGCCTTTGGGGCTATACGACAAAAGCAAATCTCGCGGGCTTTGGGGCGTTTTTGCTGATGGGGCTTTTTGGGCTTGTTCTTGCTTCGCTCGTCAACCTATTTGTTGCTTCATCAATGTTGCAATGGACGGTTTCCGTTGCCGGCGTTTTTATTTTTACCGGATTGACGGCATGGGACGTTCAGCGCATCAAGCAAACTTATGCCGAGTCTTATGGCGAGGAAGTCAACGACAAGCTTGCCGTTTTTAATGCTTTGTCGCTTTACCTGAACTTCATCAACGCCTTTCAGTACATTCTTGCTTTGACGGGCGGACGTCGCGATTAGGTTTGCTCTTCAGTGAAAAGAAAAAGCCCGCCTTATTGGCGGGCTTTTTTATTCAGGGTTCCTCGCGCGGGGGAATGGGTATCGTACGCTTGTCGGGATCGTGCAAATAGGTATTAAGCGTAACAACTGCCGTATCAACACGCGGGATAGGCAGTGGTTTTTTAGCCGATATTTCGGCCATAAAATGAGCCAAAGCCCCGGCTCCTTCGCTGTGAAAAGCGCGGCGACCAAGATTGTTCAGTGGATACCAAAGGGCGCGATCTTCCGCACGAACCCACAAAAATTGCGCCGGAGCCAATACGCCGCCGTTGTTCCGCGCCCAAAGCAACGCACCAAGCATCGCCGTCGTGCGCCACGCGTGCTGATCTAAAACAGGTATCGTTTTGCGCCCTGTTTCAGGGTCTGCAAGAATTTTTTCAATCTCAGCCACAAGCGTGGCTTCGGGACGAAACCCTTTTTCCGGAGACCAGCTTAGCGCCAGTTTTCCGAGAAGGGTTTCGCTCTCTTCCCTCTTTTGAGCGCCTTTAAGGGCAAAGGCCGCCAACAACGCACGCATGTGCAGAGGCAAAGATGAAAGGCCGTTCCAGCGCGGTCCTAACTGATGAATAAACGCGCGGCGAACGGCGTCTCTGTCCGGGATGCCGTTGACGAGAGGAATTCTGTTCCACGAAATCCACTCCTCCGGCGACAGGGCTTCGGCAAAAAGAGGGAGCTTGTCCGGAATGGGGTCGCCTGGAATGCGCCCCGTTTTCGATGGGTTTACTTTGACGATCGGAGAAATAATCGGCCACATTTTTGCCTGTACCCCAATCAGGCCTTCCAGAGAATATTTCACCATAAATTTGCTGTTCGGAGAAAACAGCAGCACGCGAACACCGATCCACCCTAGGATCGCGATAAGCGGCCACTTGTAATATCTCATTGTCTCAGCACCCAGCGCCGTTACCGAAGACGTCGAAAGCCGATAGTAATTTAGAATCTCCTCGTTTGGAACCCGGCTCAAAAAGGCGCTTCCAAAACACGCGTTCGTCAACTGCACGGTCTGCGCCGAAGGGGTCCCTTCCGCAACGGGAACAACGCGCAACCAATCAAGACACGCGTCATATCTGTGCGTAAAAAGATTGAGAGTCCACAGCTCTGCGTACCGCAGCCAACGGAAAAAATAGTTGTGCCAGAAATCCCCGGTTATTTGCCAAAACACCCACCCAAGCACGATGAGCAGGACAGCTACCATCAACAGAATGACGCCGGGTTCGCCTTGATTTCCTTGACTCATGAATTAATGCTCTTCTTTCTGTGAAACGCGGTTATCGATTCTGCCCGAAATTATGCGGTTTCGCAACCCGTTACACCCTAGGTTCAGACCCTAAGCTTCTTAATTATATCATCGAGCTGGTCCAGGTCTGTGTAATAAAGGGTGAGCGATCCTGCTTTGCCTTTATTGACAATTTTGACCTTAAGGCCAATAACGCGCTCCAGCTCTTTTTCCAGAGCAAGAACATCGGCGCTGTTTTCCGCCCCTGCTCGTTTTTTGTGGATTTCGGGATTGTCTTGGTTTCGTTTAGCCAATGTTTCCGTCTGCCGTACGTTGAGGCCTTTTTTGATGACCTCTCTTGCCAATGACAGCGGGTTTTTTGTGGGGATCAAGGCGCGCGCATGTCCCGTCGTCAGGCTTCCGTCCGCAATCATTTGCTGTACTTCTTGTGGCAAGGACAAAAGGCGCAGCATGTTGGTGATGTGGGGGCGGCTCTTGCCTACAATTTTACTCAGGGCTTCCTGCGTGTGGCCGAACTCCTCAATCAGTCTTTTATATCCTTCGCCTTCTTCAATTGGGGAAAGGTCTTCGCGCTGAACGTTTTCAATGATTCCGAATTCCATTGCCTCGCGATCCGTCAGCTCACGCACCATAACGGGCACTTCATGTAACCCCGCTATTTGGGCCGCGCGCCAACGACGTTCGCCAGCGATGATCTCGTAGGCGTCGCGTGCATTGGCTTTGGGACGAACAAGAAGCGGTTCCAAAATGCCGCGTTCGCGTATAGATGCGGCCAGTTCCTGTAATGCTTCTTCGTTGAAATGCCGACGGGGCTGAAAGGTGCCCGAAGAAAGCCACGCCGTTGGCAACCGTTGAATGCTGCTTGCGCGCGCTGCGACGGAAGGTGCGGGCGCGACGCCCCGCGCGGGCGGCTGATACGACGCATCAACGTCGCCGAGCAAAGCCGACAGGCCGCGGCCTAAAGGCGAGGGTTTTGGTGTTGCGCTGTTCATTTCTTTCCTCTTTAGAATGGTTCTAAACTGTTTTTATTCGCCGACGGCCTGCTTTTGAGCTTCGTTGTTTTCTTTGAATCCGAATTCGCGTTTCAATAGCTCACTGGCCAACTGCATATATGCTCGCGAACCGCTGCATTTAAGATCGTAAAGCAACACCGGCTTTCCATGCGACGGCGCCTCGGATACGCGCACGTTGCGCGGGATGACGGTGTCGTAAACTTTTTCGCCGAAGAAGGCTCGAACATCGCTCGCAACGGCATCCGAAAGGCTGTTGCGTTTGTCGTACATCGTCAAAACAACGCCCTGAATTTCCAGTTGCGGATTAAAACGGCTGCGCACCGCCTCAATTGTTTGCAGCAAACTGGACACGCCTTCGAGCGCATAATATTCCGGCTGGAGCGGAATAAGAATTCCATGAGACGCGACAAGTGCGTTGAGCGTGATAAGATTTAATGACGGCGGGCAATCAATAAAAATGACATCATAGTCTTTTGCGCTGCGATCGAGCG
This sequence comes from Bdellovibrionales bacterium, assembly GCA_041650075.1. Lineage (GTDB taxonomy): Bacteria > Pseudomonadota > Alphaproteobacteria > UBA9219 > UBA9219 > CAIXLI01. The sequence continues at coordinate 7,352 of JBAZLX010000077.1, forward strand.
CGTCTTTCATGCGCGATTCACGACGCTCTGTTGTGACAAGCTGAATTTCCGCTCCAGCTAAATCTGTTGAGGAAGTAATGACCGATAAATTAGGAACAACCGTCGGTTTTGCGACGTCCTCTACGGACAATCCATCGAACATCAGCTCATAACAACCGATTCCGCGCTCTGCCCGCATAAACCCCAGCCCCGTTGACGCGTTGCCCTGGGGATCCGCGTCAACAACCAAGACGCGTTTTCCGACTGCAGCCAGAGCCGTTGCCAGATTCACTGTTGTGGTTGTTTTCCCGACCCCGCCCTTTTGATTGACGACGGAGAGAATGCGGCAGGCTACGGTCATTTGGGCTCGGTCAGCTAACGCGTTGTTTTATAATGGATGTTTTTAACAATGAGCACTTTCCCGGTCTCGTCGCTAAGACTTTGACACGTTCTTGCTGAGAATGTCCAATATTTCTTGGCTTGTGTCAATTCTTCGATTGCATTCTGCCCTTTTAAAAATAGGCATAGACTATCTTTATGAATCAGTCTGTTGGCATATTTTAGCAATTCGGGCAGCGGTTTTAGTGCTCGGGCTGTAATAACGTCTGCTTTAAAGCCCTTAAGCTCTTCGATCCTCGAACGATGTACAATGACAGCTATTTCCAGCGCATCAGAGACCGCCTGAAGAAAATCAGCCTTCTTGCCTGTAGCCTCTATGGCGTGGACGATTAGCGGTCGTTTCGTTTCTTTGGCAAGAATCGCCAACACAAGGCCTGGGAATCCGGCGCCAGACCCCATATCTGCGAGCGTTTTTGCCTCTTCAGGAATGTGCTGCATGAGCTGTGCGCTATCGAGAAAGTGGCGTATCCACACGTTTGGGATCGTGCTAGCGGCCACAAGGTTCTTTTTTTCATTCCAGGAAATAAGCATTTCCTGATAAATGGTTAGCCTGTGGATAGTTTCATGGGAAACCGGGACGGCTTCTAAAAATGCCGCTTGTTCTTGATTCATAAGGGATTCTTTAGACCTCACACAACGTCGTTGTGTCGCCTTATATAATCTATTTTTCCCGCTTTACATAGCGCAAAAGCGAGATTACGGCGGCAGGCGTCATCCCGGGGATTCGCGCTGCCGCTCCAAGCGTCTCGGGCTTGACCTGCTGTAGCTTCTGCCTGATTTCTGTCGAAAGCCCGCCGATGGCGTTTACATCCAAATCTGTTGGTAGCAATAGGG
>JBAZLX010000078.1:0-8145 GCA_041650075.1 Bdellovibrionales bacterium
ACGGCTCTCAACTTCCTCTCCCACCTCAGCGGCATTGCAACTGAAACGCAGAAATTCGTCGAAGCCGTCAAGCCGCACAAGGCGCGCATCAGCTGCACGCGAAAAACAAATCCCGGCCTTCGCGTGATCGAAAAATACGCCGTCCGCGCCGGAGGCGGAAGCAATCACCGCTTTGGGCTCGACGACGCCGTCCTGATCAAGGACAACCACATTGCGATGGTTCAAGGCATCCGCCCCGCGCTTGAAAAAGTACGTCAATCCGTAGGCCACCTTGTTAAGGTCGAAATCGAAGTTGATACGCTTTCGCAGCTTGACGAAGTGATCGCCCTTTTGCCGGAATTTCCCGTAGACGCCGTCTTGCTGGACAATATGCCGATCCCGATGCTCAAGCAGGCCGTGGAAAAAGTGAACGGGCGCTTTGTGACCGAGGCGTCGGGGGGAGTCACGCTTCAAAACGTTGCCGCCATTGCCGCCACGGGCGTGGACATCATCTCTGTCGGCGGGATAACGCACAGCGCGCCGATCCTCGACGTCGGGCTGGACGCAGGATAACCCTTTATTTCTGCTCGTTTAAATAATGCGTAATTTATGGTATTAATAATCCATCTGAATAACCACGTGATTCTATGAGGCACCACCGATCACCCTTACGCGGCAGCGTGACACAAAACTACGTGTCGGCGCGCGTGCGCGTGCGCGATAAAGACGGCATCGGCTTTTTGACGCGTCTTGGGCTGCTGGCTGCGCTTTTGGCGGGGCTTTTGATTCTAGCAGGCGTAGGCTGGTATTCAGGCTGGCCTCAGCAAAAAGCCAAAGAATTTCAAAGTTATCTGTTAGACCTCACCAAGGACGCCGATTTTGCGGTGAAAGACATCGTCGTCGAAGGCCGTCGTCAATCGTCCAAAGCCGATATTTTGGACGCGCTTGGCGTGAAACAAGGAACGCCCATACTTGGCATAGACCTCGACGAGGCGGCAGCGCGCATCGAAAAGCTGACCTGGATAGAAAAAGTCGCGGTTGAACGACGCTTACCGGACACTATCGCCGTGACGCTGACCGAGCACATACCGATGGCGCGCTGGCAACATAACGAAAAAGTATCCGTCATTGACACGCGCGGGCGCCTTTTGCCGTCGGTCAAACCCGATGATTTCTCTTCCCTGCCGATGATCGTCGGCACGGGCGCCGACCGCGAGGCCGGAAAGTTCCTGAATTCGCTGAAAGCCTACCCGGAAATCGGCAACATGATGCAATCGGCGGTACGCGTCAGCGAACGGCGCTGGGATTTGCGCCTGCCGCCCAGAGTCACGGTACGCCTGCCCGAAGACGACGTTGACAACGCCTTGCGCCGCCTGTCTGTTTTGATTTCGGAAGAAAAAATCCTCAGCCGCAACATCGTCGCGATTGACTTACGCATACCCGACCGCCTTGTCGTCGAACCGGCAGTCGGCGAAACCAAAGCAACCGATAAGAAGCCGAACGCTAAAAAGAGCGAAAGCAAGAAAACAGGAGATAAAAAGAAACCATGAAACTCCTGAAGAACTGGCTCTTCGCCGAACCTCACGCGACGGAAGGCGAGATTTTCTCGGCGCTCGATATTGGATCGAGCAAAATCGTCTGCCTCATCGCGCGTTCGGAAAACGACGCCCCGCCGCGCGTTGTCGGCATAGGGCATCAGCTCTCCGAAGGCATGCGCCAAGGGGGCGTTTCCAACATGGAAGCCCTGCAATACGCCATCGGGCAGGCCGTCTCCGCAGCCGAGCAAATGGCGGGCGAAACTCTGCAGCGCGTCACGGTCAATATTTCGGGCTCGCAGCTTACGTCGCAAACCGTTGACATCGAACTGCCCCTTAATGGCCGCGACGTGACCGAAGGCGACCTCTCGCGCATTCTGGCGCAGGGACAATCCATGGTTCCCGAAGACCAGCTCAACCAACCGCTCGAACTTCTTCAATCCATTCCCGTCGGTTACGCGCTCGACGATCAAAAAGGCATCCACGACCCCGTCGGCATGACAGGCTCGCTGCTTCGCGCGCAAATGCACCTGATCGCGGCGGGCTTCGGGCCCGTGCGCACGCTTGCCACAGCCATCGGCCACTGCCATCTCGACGTAGACCAGGTCGTCGCCGCGCCCTACGCCAGCGGCCTTGCCTGCCTTGTCGAAGACGAAATGGAACTCGGAAGCCTCGTCATTGATATGGGCGCAGGCACGACAAGCTACGCCGTCTTTTTCGACGGCAACGTTATTTTTGCAGGCGGCATTCCCTTGGGCGGCGCGCACGTGACCAACGACATCGCGCGCGGCCTGACGACATCGCTTGCGCAGGCCGAACGGCTGAAAACGCTTTACGGCAACGCCATCCAAAGCCCGATGGACGAGCGCGAAAGCATTGACGTTCCCCTTGTCGGCGAAGAAGCGCCCGAAAACGCGAACCACATCCCGAAATCGCACCTGATCCGCATCATCCAGCCGCGCATGGAAGAAATATTCGAACTCGTCCGCGCGCGCATGGATAAAAGCGGCTTTAACGACGCCGCCGGCCGCCGCGTTGTCTTGACGGGCGGAGCCTCGCAGCTTCCCGGAGCGCGCGAACTCGCGCAACGCATGCTCGATAAGCAAGTGCGCCTTGGACGTCCCCTACGCGTGACGAGGTCTGCGGCATTTTCAGGCCGCACGGCAGCTTCCGCCATGACAGGGTTATCTGAATCCACCTCCGGCCCCGCTTTTTCCACGGCGGCGGGATTGCTGGCAATCGCGATGCAGCCCGAACTCGCGTCGAGCAGCCCGATGTCGTTCGGAGTCCGCGCGATGGGCGGCGGCGGCTCCGCCCTCAACCGCATCGGCCTATGGCTTAAGCAGAGTTTGTAGTTGGATTATAGCTGATTAAATTTTATCACTACTGGCGTTATCTCCGCCGTTTCTCTTAGCGTCATCCCCGCGAAGGCGGGGATCCAGCTTTCTTTTCAAGAAGCCGGAAAGCGATTGTTGTAAACACAGAGGATCAACATATCAGTCCTTTAAGAAACCAAGTTCGTAAACCATAGGAGTGAGTTTTTCGGTTAAGCCTTTGTAGGCATCTTCAAACGCCGAAAAATCAACTTCTTTATAATCGCCGCTGGCATTGCGTTTTTTTAGTGCATTGCGAATTTGATACCAGCCCACATCGGGGCGATTAAGTTTCAGTTCTTCCCGCAAACTATGTGCATCCGTTTCGGTAAAATAGGCTCTCCACAGGTCGCGCCCAGCGTTCATGACAGCTAATGCTTCGTTGGAAAGCTTTTTGTTGGCGAGGTATCGAACCATAAAGTCGGATTCAAATCTACCGGATGCACCAACTTCCTCCTCGGTAAACGGGATAAAATGGTTCACAATCGACCACGTTTTTTCGTTCCACTCCAATCCGTCCGCGCCGGCGGTCAAGTTGCTGCCGTTAAAGAGCATCCAAATCAGGCAATCGTTTTTAAATTCATCTGATAATGGCTTGGAGGGTTGTAAAAATTGATCGCGGTCGTTTATCCACGTTGGCTTAATGAGGCGACGCACGGAAAAAACAATAACGACTTTCCAAAGATTTTCCGGTGTAACGTAAAAGCCATTTCCGCCCGCATATACTGACGAATATATCGCGGTTTGTTTAGTTGTATGCTGCACATCATTACTGTTGCAATACATATATCCTATTGCATTATCAATCCATGATGTCACTTTACAGTGATTGGTTTGTGGACTGATCGTATTTTTTAACGGTATGTTAGTGCAGTTCGTTTTTAGTCTCGGCATCCATTGGTTTAAATAATTAGCGGCAGGAAGATTATAAAAACTCTTTTCACCTATTGCTTGCGCTTTTTTATCAACGATTTCAGTCGAAATTTCGGATATTGGCGTTTTCAAACCAGATGTTTGATCTGTCTTCCAAACAAGAAAGCCTATTGGAAAATCGCCCTTCAATCCGTCAAAAGCTTTGCTATGAACAATGAACCCGCCAAGATATTTTGCGTTCCAATTCTGTCGAAATTGTTCAAAATTCGGAGCAGTGACATATTTTAACTTACTAAACATCGCCAAAGTTGCAGTGGGGATTTCTTTGGCAATTCGCGCCACAAATTGGACGAACAGTTCACGCGCTCCGTAGCCATAGTTTTCAGTTATCATCAATGCGCCGATCTTAGTCATGGCAACACCCGTTTTATTTTCATCTCCATCCACCATACCCGTATTGTCTGCGTTAGATGCTTCCGCATACGGTGGGTTCATCAAAACAAGTATCTTCTTGCCCTCAGCAATAGCCTTACGAAGCCCTGCGGGAATTTTATTCGTAAGGCTATAATCGATGCGTCCGTCATCCGTGACGTCATCATTTAGATAATCATACTGAAACCGCGTTGCGGCAACACATGTCTTTGTCGCCTTCATCACGTCAACATCGGCTTCATCCAGCGTGCTCATAAAAATGTTGCGCGGGTTAGAGTGCTTGACTTCCAAATTTCCGACGCCGCAGCACATATCCCAAACGATATAGTTTTTCTGCCAGTTTTTGCCCAGCACTTCCGTCAATTTGTCGTAGGCCTTATCCACAACATGAAGCGGGGTATAATACGCGCCTTTAAATGATCGTTCATCAAGCGGGATTAAGCTGTCACGGCGTTCAAGCAGGTAATCGCGATATTCTGTGGCGGGCGGACGGTGATAAATTGCCCAAAAACGGCGGTATCCTTCCCTATTCCCCAGCTCGTAAATCTTGCCTTCCATGCTGAAAACAGGTTGGTTGTTTTTATGAAGTAATTCCGCCGAAAGATTAGCATGTGTGGAAATAGTTCCGTCGCTCATGATATCTGCGAAGAAAAGCAGGGCGTATTTTTCCTTATCTACGCCAGTGATTTCACGCCCGATCATCTCCACCCATTTATCGAAGACTTGCTTTAAATTATCCGGCGTAATTTGCGTACGGATAATATCGCCCGTTTTGATCGCGGCTTTGACCGTCCCTATGAATTCTTCGCCATGCTCGGAGATTTTGAACGAAACAAAATACGTTCCTATAAAGGCCGAAACCTGTTCCAAGGCTTCTTTGGGATATTGGCTGGCTGATTTACCCCACTTGATTGTCTTTTTATCAAGAAACGGCAAAACGTCTGACGTTTTCATAATCGCCGCTTTTTCCGTATCAATTACGGCTAAAAGGGGCGGGACATATTCGCCCTTGTTTCGCGCAACCTGCACATAATGAAGTAGTTGTGTGAACATCGCGTACGTGGATGTCGCTTTGTCTTTGGCTTCGAACCAAATTTCTTTTGTTTGAATATCTATGAGGTTTTTCGAGTAGTCTTTCAGGCCTAACGCCTTAATGTAAATGTCTTTTACATCTTCTTCTGTTTTTGCTTCTTGCAGCTTTTGATACAGGGTATTGGCAATGGTCATATTCTAAACTCGAAAAACCTTGCGGAAAATTCTGTGAACACAATACTTAATTGACGCAAATGAGTCCAACTACAATCAACCGTATCGAATTATGCCTTAAACAAGGCTCATAACAAGCAATAAATCCGCTGTTATTTGCAGATTCGCCTTCCTTGCAAAGCGGACGTAAAATAGCCGCGTAGCGTGGTTTTTGCCCCCTGCTTGCGGAGGGTTTTATGGCAGCGACGTTTCGCGATCGCACCGAGGCCGGAAAGTTATTGGCGAAGAAACTTACGGCCTATCGGAAAAAAGACAACGTCATCGTCTTGGCGTTGCCGCGCGGCGGCGTGCCCGTCGCTTTTTGGGTCGCGAAGGCGTTGAAAGCGCCGCTCGACCTGATGATGGTGCGCAAACTCGGCCTGCCCGGCCACGAAGAAGTCGCGATGGGCGCGATAGCGTTGCCGGACATATGTTCCTTCAACGAGGAAGTTATCCAAAACAACATGCTGACGCAGGAAGACATCACCACCGTCGTCGAGAAAGAAACGAAAGAGCTTCAGCGCCGCAACCAAATCTATCGCAACAACGCGCCGCTGCCGGACATCAAAGACAAAACAGTCATCCTGATTGACGACGGCGTCGCGACGGGCGCCGATATGCGTGCCGCCATTCAAGCCGTCATGTTCCAAAAACCCCAAAAAATAGTCGTCGCCATTCCGACGGCGCCCGGCGAAACGCTGATGGCGCTCAAACGCATGGCGGACGACGTGATATGCCTCAGCACGCCGCCCCTTTTCTTTGCCGTCGGACAGGACTACCAAGATTTCAGCCAGACATCGGACGAAGAAGTCATCGCCTTATTGAACGAAGCGGGGAAAAAATGAAAATCGGCATCCTCGGAGCCTCCGGCCAAGCGGGTCGTCGCATCGCCCGCCTTCTGGCGCGCGAAACGCCGTGCGATCTCGTCCTTATCGGCCGCAACGACGAAAAACTGGCCTCTGCGCGCAAAGAAATCACGGAAGCCTCGTCCAGAAGCTTTCCCTGCGTCATAGCAGACGCCTCAAAGAAGGACGAGATCGCCGCCGCGATCAAAGGCCTCGATCTTCTCATTATCGCCATCAGCTCGGCGGATTATCTGGAAAACATCGTGCTCGCGGCCTTGGAAGCGCATGTGGATTGCCTCGATATTCTTCTTTCAAGCTCATACAAACGAGCCCTTCTGGAATTAAAGCGCGAAATTTTGTGGCAAGAAGGCGTTTGCTACATCACCGACGGCGGCTATCACCCGGGCGTTCCGGCGGCGATGGTCATGCTGGCGGAAAAGCTGTGCCCGGGACTGACTCGCGCGGACGTGTTCGGTTCGTTCAGCGTGAATTGGAAAGACGTTCCCTTTTCGAAAGAAACGGGCGAAGATTTTGTGCGCGAATTGACTTCCATGAATATGTCGGCCTTTATGGGCGGCAAATGGGTCAATAGCTGGAACAACATGAAGCGTTTCGACTTCGGCGACGATGTGGGCGTCAAGGACTGTTACGCCTTCGGCATGGATGAAATGCTTCTGCTTCCCGAAAAAATTCCGACGTTGAAGAACACGGGTTTTTATATCGCCGGTTTCGGCTGGTTCATGGACTATATTGTCATGCCGCTGAGCCTCGCCTGCCTCAAAGCATCCCCTTCGTCGCTGCCGCTCGTAACAAAAGCGTTTGTGTGGTCGCTTAAATGTTTCGGAGGAAAGAAAAACTGGTGCCTCCTGAAGCTCGACGGACAAAGCGCAAGCGATGCAATCTCGATCACCCTGTCCTACCCCGACACCTATGAACTGACGGCGCTTCCCGTCGTCGCCTGCGTCAAGCAATATATGGATTCTCCCAAACGAGCCGGTCTCTGGCATCAGGCGCATTATGTCGAACCCGCCCGCTTCATAGCCGACCTGAAAACCATGGGCGTCAAAATCGAAATCGGATAAAAAATATTCCGCTCGATGTATTTTTTTCTGTTACATGGTATAGTTATCGTGAGGTCTCAATCCTTAAACATAGAATTTTTTTGGGCATACAATGAATTTCATCTCAGATACGGAACTCGCAAAACTGGCAGCCGAATACCACACGCCTTTGTATATTTTCGACGAAAAAACAATTCGTCAGCGTTGCAACGATCTCAAGCAAGCGATTTTGTACAAAAATCATCATATACGATACGCCTGTAAGGCGCTGACCCTTCAGGCCGTTCTTAAGATTGTCCGTGACGAAGGATTATGGATTGACGCCTCTTCCATCAACGAAGTTGATCGCGCCCTGCTTGCCGGTTTCAAGCCAGACGAAATTTACTATACGGGCGAAGGCGCAACGCCAAGCGTCTACAAATATCTTACCGACATCGGCGTTCTTATCAACTGCACGTCTATTGACCAGATAAAGCTTCTCGGCTCGGTCAAGAAGAACCATTTTTGCTCCATTCGCGTCAATCCCGGCGAAGGGCACGGCGAAACGAACAAAACAAACACGGGCGGGCCAAGCAGCAAGCACGGCATCTATTTCGATCAGATCGAAGCGGCAAAAACCGTCGCGAACGATTTTGGAATTAAAATTATCGGACTGCATTCACATATCGGCTCCGGCGCGGACCTTTCTCACTGGCTCAGAATTAAGGACATAACGTTAAAGCTCGCCCGTTCAATTCCCGATCTTCAATTTGTCAACTTTGGCGGCGGCATCCCCGTCGTCTACAATCCCGAAACCGACAAG
>JBAZLX010000079.1:0-8012 GCA_041650075.1 Bdellovibrionales bacterium
GAGAAATGGCAAGGGCAGCTTCAATTCCTTCGGCAATAGCCACACAATTTGCGGATCCTTTGTGGATATGAACATGAGCGCCGAAACATTCCCCAAGCATGCGTTTGACTCCGCCTTGGACAACATTTGCCGTTTCCGCTCCATTAGGGGAAAGATAAGTGCGGTGGATCCCAGAGAATGTGCCATCCGGTTTGTGTGCGGCGGCAATCATTGCTGGAAAGAACTGCCTACTTGGTTCATGACAAAGGTTGGGGTGAAAACGAAGAACGTCAGGTAGCGGCCCATCAAAAACAATTCCCTGTGCGAACAAATGCCGTTCAACCAACGTGTTGGTGGCGGCTCTGCTTTCATCCCAGACTTTTTTGGCAAGCTCTCTTTTGTGGCGGCGAACGCTTTCGTCAGAAGGAGGAACGGTTGCGCATGCAACGGCATTTCTAATTGAGTCCTTCTGTTTAAAAGACGTCGATATTGGCTGCTTCAAAGAAATGGCGACAACTTGATGAAAGTTGAGGCCTTGCTCGTGCATGATCCACGAAAGAGCATCGCCTTCCGCGCCGCAGGCGGAGCATGAATAGTGATTATTTTTGGCGTCGACCACAAAAGTCGAAATTCTTTTATCCCCATGAAAGGGACAGAATCCCCGCCATTTGTCGCCGTCCCTAACAAGACGAACGACGCGCCCTATTAAGGCGACCAGATCATGGGCTGCATTAGCCCGTTCGATTTCTTGCGCCAGCGAGTAATGATGAATTTCTGTCAACCTTACCCGTGGCTTAACCCTAAAAGAGGGCGCACTCGCGCCCGCCGTATCCCTGCGTTCGATCATGGTTACACCTAAAAAGAGAGCAAAAACAAAGCGGGGGGCCACTTATGTGGGCTTAAAAAGAAATAATGTGCCGCTTTTCAGTTTTGGATATTGCCAAATTGGCAACATTGTTTCAATCAAAAAATTGGTGTAATATCGAGAAAATTGCAATTTATGCTTAAATGAAAGTAAAAGGGAAAGATTCAAACTTGAAATGTGTGTTGCACATATGGTAATAATTCTGAAACCATAATGGCAATAAGCCACGATGGATTGGGTATCAAAACAGGGGATATTTTGGGCATGAAAAACCGCATCACAGAGCTTCGCAAGGCCCGAGGCCTTTCTTCGCGAGCACTTGCCAAGATAGTGGGAACGTCGCCTTCGCAAATGGGCCGCATAGAGAAAAACAAACGCGGCCTTTCTATTGAATGGCTTTTGCGCATTAGTCGCGCGCTCGACGTGCCGCCCAATGAACTTGTCGACATGGATCTTGGAACCTCAACGCCTGTTTCCTGCGATCAGGCGCTTTTAGGGACTGTCATTGGCTTTGTTTTTAAAGCTTGCGAGAGTTTTGAGGTTAAGCCCTCGGCAAAGGATATAGCTGGTTGGGTTTCATTCGTTTATGATCATGCAGCGCAGCATCATCTTACCTTTGCTCAAACGCGGGAACTTGTTTCAACAATCGTCAAGGTAAGTAAAAAGGCGGCAAAACCCAACCCTTTTGACATTGAAGATGATGAAGAAGACGCCCCAAGGGCGGCTCAGAGACGACGACTAAAGGTCGCTGGAATTGACTGAGCTTTTATCCTCGCGTTTCATTAGGGCTGCGGCAGTTTGACAAGAAAAAACCGCGTGCGTGATCGTTTTTTCGATCATTTGTAGATCCTTTATAACCTCATCAGTGTTGCCGCTTTTAAGTGCGGAAACAGCAAGGAGGGATCTCTGCGCAGACAGAGCCAATTGGTCTGCAAGAAGCTCTAGAAATCCCTGTGTAATAAAGGTTATTTGAGTATTTAAAACGCCTTTACGAAGAAGATTTTTTCTTAAACTCATAACGGATCCTGCCACCAGAGAATAAATTTTGTTCTATAACCAGATTGACAATGTTGCCAATATGGCAATATTGTAACAAACAATCAAGGGAAATCATTATTTTCGTTAAACTTTAGGTTGTGGCTCATGGTTATTGCGGTGAACATATTTCGTCGATTGCTCCGCGCCCTCCGGCAACAAGGGCGCTGGCTACGCACAATCTGGTGCGGGGACTAATTTTGCGGCAAAAACCGCCCGCCGACTTGTCTCAACAAAACACGCCTCTCTCCATCATAGCGAACATTCTTGCCACCGCCATTCTGCGCGAAATAGCGAGAGAAAACGGTCAATCTTCTGACATTCAACTGGACTTCCCGCGTGACGGAAGCATGTGTGCGTCCACCGCCCAACAGGCAGGAGAGAAAGCACCATGACGCCGATTGCTCGTCAGATCGAGGATATGCAAACCATGAGCTTCGCCGAGCTGAAACAGCTCTGGCGCGATTATTTTCAAATTGAGCCGCCGCCCTATAAACGCGGCTTTATGCAGAAGGCGTTGGCCTATCGGATTCAGGAGCTAACCTATGGCGGCTTGCCTGCCGACACCGCCAAACGCCTTCAGGACTTAGTGGCCGAGGCCGATGGCAAGAAGGTCAAAAGAAAAACGCTTCCGGTGAAGCTTCCTGTGGCGGGCACGCGACTTGTCCGCGAATGGCAAGGCGAAAGATACGAAGTGATCATATTGCAAGATGGCTTCGAGTTCTGCGGTCGGAAATGGGGATCACTCTCGACCATCGCCCAGCGCATCACAGGAACCCATTGGAACGGTCTTATATTCTTTGGTCTAAGAAAGAAGGAGCGCGACAATGGCTGAGAAACCGCGCGTTCGTTGCGTTATCTACACGCGCAAATCCTCCGAGGAAGGCCTCGACATGGAATTCAACAGCCTCGATGCCCAGCGCGAGGCCTGCGAAGCCTATGTCACCAGTCAAAAGGCCGAAGGTTGGAGCCTTATTCCTACACAGTACGACGATGGCGGTTTTTCTGGCGGCACGCTGGAACGTCCGGCGTTGCAACGCCTTCTGGCCGATATAGAAAAAGGCGGCATTGACATCATCGTCGTTTACAAGATCGACCGTCTTTCCCGTTCATTGATGGACTTTGCTAAACTGGTCGAGGTGTTCGACCGGAATAAAATCACTTTTGTCAGCATCACGCAGTCTTTCAACACAACAACGTCGATGGGCCGCTTGACGCTCAATGTCCTTTTGTCCTTCGCGCAGTTCGAGCGCGAGGTGATCGGCGAGCGTATCCGCGACAAATTTGCAGCCAGCCGCAAAAAAGGCATCTGGATGGGCGGGGCGCCGCCCATCGGCTATGATGTGAAAAACCGGAAACTCGTCGTCAATCCCGAAGAGGCAAAGATCGTCCGCACCATTTTTGAGCTATTTGTTTCCACAGGCTCGAACATCCATGTTGTGCGCGAATTGCGGAAAGCCAAGATCACGGCAAAATCTTGGGTGACCCAAGACGGCAAGTTCCACAAAGGCAGTGCGCTTTCAGTCCAATACATTGCCCGCATTATTAGAAACCGCGTCTATATCGGCGAGGCGGTTCATAAAGGCATTGCGTATCCGGGCGAGCACAAGGCCATCATCGATCCGATCCTGTGGGAGAAGGCCCAAAAGATAACGAGCGTCAGCTGTGGTTTGCGCGCCAACGCCAACAGGACGGAGGTTCCCGCCATTCTTAAAGGCCTTGTACGCTGTGGCTGCTGCCACTCGGCCATGACGCCGTCTTCCAGCAGCAGGAGGCCTAACGGTGTTTTCTACCGCTATTACATTTGCATCCGCGCCATAAAAGAGGGGCGCGAAGGCTGCCAGATTCGTTCCATCTCGGCAGGCGAATTGGAAGCCGCCGTTCTGTACCAAATCCAAGCCGCATTCTCCGCGCCGGAACTAATCGCCGCCATTGCCAAGCATCTGGAGAAAAGAAACGAAGGACTGGCCGCACTCGATGCCACCACGTGCGAAGCGATGGTCCGCCAAAAGCTTCAAAACTTCGACGCGCTTTGGAACCAGCTTTATATTCTCGAACAGCGAAAAGTGCTGGCCGAACTGGTCGACCATATCGAGGTCAACCTCGATGGCGTGAAGCTGTTTCTCAAAAAGAACGGACTAACCCAATGGATCGCAGGAGAGCAAAATGGAAGCCGAGACGATAGTCATTCACTTGCCGCTTAAACCCTTCCGCTACGCAGGCCGGAAATACCTTATTGGCCCGGACGGTGAAACTGTCCCCACAAAGCGGCCAGAACCCAAACAAACCACCATGCAACGCGCCATCGTCCGCGCCTTCCTCTGGCGGCAAAAAATAGAGGGTGGAGAATATGACGGGATTACGGATCTCGCTCGAAAGAACAAGCTGAACGACGCCTATGTACAGAAACAACTGTCCCTGACACTTCTTGCGCCAAGCATCATCGACGCCATCCTCAAAAACACTCAGCCGAGGTATTTGACGTTGCAACAGCTCTGCGGCATGGCCAAGACGGAGCTTTGGAATGAGCAGGGAAAATGATAACAGAACGAAGCAGATAAGCCGGTCTAATAAAAAACGAAAAAACTATTTTTTGCCCCTTGAAATTCTTTTATGCACTTCCTACCTACATTTCATCCTGGTTCTTGTGACCGTGGAGTTAAGTGTTAAGAACAGCAAGCGCAAAGTGCGAAGTGGCGAGAGCGAACTGGGTGCAAAGCATCTGGAATATCTCCTCGAAACTGAACATGAGCGGTTGCGCTCCGGCATCGCGTAACAACGCGGCGCATAGAGCATAACACAATCCGATATCTTGACCGATAGAACTAGTAACACGTTCGATAACACATGTGTGGGGTGAGTGCGAATCGCAAGGTCATGCGAGTGCTCACCCCCTCTCAGGCTTAAATGATTGAAAAGATAGAACAAAAAACATATCTCCACTTTGATGCGTTTTTGAAAGAACGGGAAATTCTCAGGATTGTTAACGATCCCGAAGCCGTTGCCAAAAATGCTTTCTACCCGTTTCTTGGATACACAAAGAAGATTGATCGTTTCAGCCCCCCCAAAGAAAAACGCCAAGGAAAACCACGCAAAACAAAAGAACGAGATATTCGTTATGCGTCTCGGAGAGACTCGGCCATATTTCAGGCCTATCGCAAATTGCTACTCCCAAATTATGAAGAGCGGCTCAGAACCGCAGGAATAGACGAAGTTGCAATAGCCTATAGAAAAATCCCCGTGCCGGATCGTCCTCAGTCGGGCAAATGCAACATTCATCATGCCTGCGATGTTTTCTGCGCGATTCAAGACGTTGCCCCATGTTTGGCCTTAGCGTTAGATATCAGCGGCTTTTTTGAACACATTGACCACTCAAAATTGTATGCGCTGTGGTGTAATTTGTTGGGTGTTTCCACTCTACCAAAAGACCATCTTAAGGTGTTCAAAGGCATAACCAATTATTCCGTAGTTGACCTCGACAAAGCCCTTGAAATCGTACCAAGGCCTAGCGATCATAGACAAGTTCAACTATGTTCCCCTTCTGTCTTTCGAGAAAAGATCGCGCCTTTAGCAAACAAAAATAAGAACCCATTTGGGATACCCCAAGGCTCGCCGATTTCTGACCTACTTGCCAACTTGGCCTTATTGAATTTTGATATTGAGATAAACACGTGGGTAAAAAGCATGGGAGGCACCTATAAACGGTACTCTGATGACATTGTTCTGATTATTCCCACCAAGGGCAGTACCAATTCAGGCAACATAATCCAAAGTTACAGTTCTTTTGTGAACACAGCCCTGTCTAAAGCCGGAGACATGCTAAAGATTAAAGACGAGAAAACATGTTGTGGTGTCTTCGACAAAAGGGGTGATCTTGTTACCTATGAGCCTGTTAAGCCCCCATCTGTTAGCGATAAAGATTTCAAAAGGAAGCCCTTTGAGTACCTCGGTTTTTCCTTTGATGGACAACGCGTGCTTCTCCGCAATCCAACAGTATCAGGCTTCTATCGCAAATTGGTTGGGCGGACACGTTTAATTATCCAAGAGTTCATTAGAAGATATCCCGATAAAAGTGTTGAGCAACTTCGCCCATATATTACTGCCAACACCGTTATCGAACGGTTCCTTAAGATTGAAGATTTTCAAGAAAAAGCGGAGGAATACGAGAACTGGACATTTTGGAGCTACGCAAGGCGCTGCGATGAAATTATGAGTAAAGCGAACAAATTTGAGAGTGGTATAATCCGACAGCTAGCGGGTGTCCGAAAAAAGATCAGGGGAATTATCGCACAAGACCTTCAGGAAATTTATAGAAATGTGAAGCGCAGCCCAAGCAAGAGGAAAAAGCGGCTCTTAAAACAATTCTCCACACAAACAGGATCTGTTGGTGAAACGAAGGCTTCAGAAAAGGCTTAAATGAGGCCTTTCTCAAAGATATGATTATAAGCTATCGAAATGCTCATTTATCATTCGCACCCCATTTCTTCGTTTTGTGAAATAGGAGCTAAGTCATTGACGGATTAGGAACCGGACTTTTCTCCAAAAGTCCGGTTGCCACAGAGAGAAACGGCCCAGAGAGGGTTCAAAAACGGTGTTTTGGGGGGTGTAAGTGTTGCCGCGAGTCCGGTTGCAAACACGAAGAACGGCGCGAACACAGGCTTTTTACTCCGCAAGGCCAAACAGAGAGAATCTCTGTTTGGGTTGATAATTGGCGGAGAGGATGGGATTCGAACCCACGAAACGGTTTTATCCGTTTACCCGCTTTCCAGGCGAGCGCCTTCAACCACTCGGCCACCTCTCCGCAAAACCAAAAATGTACGACCGCTTTCTGCCTCGTGGTTGAAGCAAGGGTTGCTCGCCTACGCTCGCGGGCACTCGGCCACCCTTCCGAAAAAACTCAAAATTTTATACCTAACCCGTCCTTGTGGTTGAAACAGCAAAGGCGGGCTGGTTCATATACCCTTTCTGTTCCCGCAAATAAATAGGTATTCACATCTTGGCAAATCGGGCAATAACCCCCATATTTTGCCCTATCTTCCTTATATATAAGCCAAAGGAATCATCTTATGCCCGCAGAACACATGCATTTCCGAGCCGAAGTCAGCCGTTTGCTCGATATCGTCGTCCATTCGCTTTACAGCGACAAAGAGGTGTTTTTGCGCGAACTTATCTCGAACGCCTCGGATGCCTGCGACAAATTGCGCTATGAGGCCATCACCCGCCCCGAATTAATCGAGGGCGCCCCCGATTTCAAGATTACCGTCACGATAGACAAAAAAGCCCGCACCGTTACGGTCGCCGATAACGGCATCGGCATGACGCGGGACGAGCTGGTCGAAAATCTCGGCACTATCGCCCGTTCCGGCACGTCCGCCTTTTTAGAGCAGCTTAAGGAAAAGGATAAGGCCGGTATCACCCAGATCGGGCAATTCGGCGTCGGGTTTTATGCCGCTTTCATGGTCGCGCAGGCCGTCGAGGTCAATTCGCGCAAAGCCGGAAGCTCCGAAAGCTGGACGTGGGAGTCCGACGGGCGCGGCGAGTTCACGATCGAAGAAGGCGATAAGGAAAGTTGCGGCACCGAAGTCGTCGTCTATTTAAAACAGGGCGAGGACGAGTATCTGAACGCCGAACGCCTGAAGGCGATCATTTCCAAATATTCCGATCATATCGCCATTCCGATATTTCTGGACGGCGGGGAAAAGCCCGCCAATCGCGCCAGCGCTTTGTGGATGCGATCCAAGAACGAAATCACCGCCGACCAGTACAAGGAATTTTATCATCACGTCGCTCATGCTTTCGACGAGGCGGCTTTGACGATGCATTGGCGCGCCGAAGGCAAGATCGAATACACGTCCCTGCTTTTCGTGCCGGGCACGCGTCCGTTCGATTTGTTCGACCCCAAGCGCGAACATGCCGTCAAGCTTTACGTCAAGCGCGTCTTCATCACCGACCGCGCCGAAGGCCTTGTGCCGCCGTGGCTGCGCTTTTTACGCGGCGTCGTGGACAGCGAAGATCTGCCGCTCAATATCAGCCGCGAAATGCTGCAAAACAATCCTATGCTCGCCAAAATCAGGCAGGGCGTGACAAAGCGCGTTCTGTCCGATCTGAGCAAATTCGCTTCCGACAATCCGGA
>JBAZLX010000080.1:0-7999 GCA_041650075.1 Bdellovibrionales bacterium
GGAGCTGCCGCATTGCCAGCCGTGGGAGCCGCCGTGCCGGCGGGCGCCAGAGGATTCTTCTCATCCTCGAAATTGACGCCGGCCTTTTTCAGGTCGCCGACAATGACTTTCGCATTCTTGTTGCCTTTTTGCGAAAGCGTCAGCACGCCCTTGATAAGAGCGCTGGCTTGTGTCTTGACCTTTTCGACTTGCTCCAGCGTCTTGCTTTGTTCGCTGTACGCCACATGAAGGGCTCCGCGATCGGTAACAAGAAGCGTCGTCTGGAAAAGAAGAAAGCCAGCAAAAGCTATAGAAAGAAGGAAAACGGGCAAAAGAAGCCGCGACGGTGTGTAGTTTTCAAACATGTGTTATCTCTCCTTAATTCTTGGATTTTGCGTTTGCGGCGGCTTCACCGTTCAAGGTGATGCCTTGCTCCGTCAGCACATTACGTAACTGAGCATCGTCGTATTTCAGCGAAAATTCAGCGATCTGTCTGACCAGCGCCTGATTAAGCTGAGAAAGCGATTGCCCTTGCATAATATCCGCCTGGCGCTTCGACAGGTCGTTTTGCAGGGAACGGTTCGCGTTGGCGAGCGAGATGTTCACTACCAACAGGATAAAGGCAACGATACTAAAAAGCACCGACGCCTGATAAGCGATTTTTTCTTTCATAGCTTCTTTCTCTCTGGTTTCGAAATGGAAAACAAGACGAACAACAGTGTGGACGCTATCACGCGTATTTTCGATTCGCAAGGCAAGTCAATGGCGTATTAACCATTTATTTTAGCTTACTTTAAGTATTTTTGAGCCAAAATTTCGGCGATCTGAACGGCGTTTAAAGCCGCGCCTTTGCGCAGGTTGTCTGCCACAATCCACATGTTGAGGCCGTTTTCGACCGATGTGTCCTTGCGGATTCGGCTGACAAAAACATCATCTTCGCCCGTGCATTCGACGGGGGTGATAAAAGCGCCTTCGTTGGGGCGGTCAATGACGGTGATGCCTTTTGCTTTTTTCAGGGCGGCGCGAGCCTCGGCGGCGCTGATCGGTTTTTCAAATTCGACATTGACGGCTTCGGCATGGCAAATGAATACCGGCACGCGGACGCATGTCGCAGAAACCTTGATTGAGGGATCGAGGATTTTTTGCGTCTCGACGACCATTTTCCATTCTTCTTTGGTCGAACCATCTTCTTTGAAAACGTCAATGTGCGGAATGACATTGAAGGCAATCTGCTTGTCGAAGATTTCGCTCTTGATTTCATCGTTGACGAAGAGCGCGCGGGACTGCGTAAAAAGTTCGTCCATGGCGTCTTTGCCTGCGCCGGATACCGATTGATATGTGGCGACGACAATCCGTTTAATTGTGGCCAGATCATGCAAGGGTTTCAGCGCGACCAGCATCTGGATGGTCGAGCAATTCGGATTGGCGATGATGTTGCGTTTTGTATATCCCGCGATGGCTTCCGGATTGACTTCGGGAACCACGAGAGGAACGTCCTTGTCCATGCGGAAGAAGGAGGTGTTATCGATAACGACACAGCCGGCCTTTCCGGCGCGCGGGGCGAATTCTTCGGATACTTTGGATCCTGCGGACGAAAGGCAAATATCGGTATCCTTAAAATCGAATTTGGACAGATCGTGAATCTTGAGGACATCGTCCTCGCCAAAGCTGACTTCGTTGCCTTCGGAGTTCTTTGAGGCAAGGGCGACGACATCCGATATTGGGAACTTTCTTTGCGCCAGAACCTGCAACATTTCCCGCCCTACAACGCCTGTTGCGCCAACAACGGCAACGTTAAACTTTTTCATGGTCGATTCTCATTTTCAAAAGAGCGATAATAAGCTACCGTTTTTCCTTTAGCACGAAGGCCAGAGTAATAACACTATGTTTTAAGCTCTTAACCCGGGAGTTTTTTCAAAAATGCCCGACTATAAAATTAAAAAAGTTGCTGTTGTCGGCTCCGGCGATATGGGAAGCCAAATTGCGGCGCATATGACAAACGCAGGGCTTTCCGTCCTTCTTCTCGATATAGTGCCCAGAAACATGCCGGACCGTAGCGTTCTTGCCAAAGAGGCTTTGGCAAAAATGCAAAGGGCGGAACCTTCCCCGTTTATGCACCCAGAAAATGCAAAGTTGATTACACCAGGCAACCTGGAAGACGATTTGGATAAATGTTCGGATGCCGACTGGATTATTGAAGTTGTACTGGAAAATCCCAGGGTAAAATCCGATCTCTATAGAAAAATCGACGTTGTGCGCAAGGAAGGTTCGATTGTGTCGTCAAACACATCAACCATCCCGCTTCAAATACTGGTCAATGGACAGACTGAAAAATTTGCACGCGATTTTCTGATCACTCATTTTTTTAATCCGCCGCGAACGATGCGTCTGATGGAGCTGGTGGTTGGCAAAAAAACGTCGCCTGAGGCTGTGCAAACCATCGAGGATTTTTGCGATCGCGCTTTGGGAAAGGGCGTCGTTAGATGCAAGGATGTGCCAGGATTCATTGCCAACCGCTTGGGTTTGTATTTCCTGCAATGCGGCGTTAACGCTGCGTTTGATCTGGGCCTTTCGGTAGAAGAGGCCGACGCCGTATTCAGCGCTTCTGCAGGAATGCCTAAAACGGGCATTTTTGGCCAGTACGACCTCATTGGTCTCGATTTAATGCCCCAAATTGTTGAGAGCTTTCTGTCTACGTTGTCTTCCGGCGATCCGTTTTGCACGGCTAACGTCAGACATCCCCTGATCGAGAAAATGATCGCGGGCGGATATACGGGGCGTAAAAGCAAAGAAAGCAAAGGCGGATTTTATCGTCATGTAAAAACGGAAACCGGAGTGGTTGTTGAAGCAATCGATCTTGTGAAGGGCGAGTACAGGGAATCTAGAAAAGCAAAACTTGAGACAATTTTGGCTGCGGGGGACAACCTTCGCGCACTGTGTGACGCTCCCGATAAAATCGGGAAGTTTGCATGGAACGTTTTGTCGCGTTTTCTGGCCTATGCGGCAGAACATGCGCCTCAAATTGCCGACGATATTGCGGCGGTCGATGCGGCAATATGTCTGGGGTTCAATTGGAGGTGGGGACCGTTCGAGCTGATAGACAAACTCGGCGCCAAATGGTTGGCCGATAAACTGAAGGTCGAAGGTCGCGCCGTGCCCGAATTGTTGCAGAAAGCGGCGGATTGTTGTTCCTTCTACCGCGTCAGAAACGGCAATATGGAACATCTTGTTTCTCAAGATAAATACAAACCCATGGTTCGGCCAGAGGGCATTCTGCTTTTGGACGATATTAGATATGCGTCTTCTCCGGTAGCCAGGAACAAAGTTGCGAATGTATGGGATATCGGCGATGGCGTTCTGTGTTTCGAATTCCACACAAAGATGAACACAATTGATGACAGCACCCTTTCTTTATTAAAGGATACTATTGCGCAAGTTGAAGAAAGCGGCGGCAAGCACAAAGGCCTTATAATATACAACGAAGGTCACATGTTCTCGGCCGGGGCGGATCTGAAAAAAATTCTTTTTCAAATCACGACATCAAGATTTTCCGATCTTTCGAACCTGCTTCGCTGCGGACAGGACGTTTTTCACGCGCTTCGTTTTGCCCGGTTTCCGACGGTTTCGGCGCCTGCCGGGCTGGTGTTGGGAGGGGCGTGCGAAATCTCGCTTCATTGTTCGGCAATTCAGGCTCATGCGGAAACTTATATGGGGCTTGTCGAGGCTCTTATCGGGGTTATTCCCGGGTGGGGCGGGTGCACGCAAATGTTAGGGCGCGCTATTGTCGCGAAGAGAGCCTCGGACGATCCCTTTGCGACGGTCTTTAGGTTGTTTGAAACGATCAGTCAGGCCAGAAAATCAAAATCTGCATTCGATGCCCGCGATCTAGCTTTTTTGAGGGAGACGGACGGTATAACGATGAATCGCGATCGCCTTTTATTTGATGCCAAACAGCGTCTTCTAAAAATGGCCGAGAATTATACGCCTCCGGAACCGCTCAAGTTAAATTTGCCGGGACTGGCAGGGTGCAAGGCTCTTCATAAAATTATCGAAGACAAGCGTGCCGAAGGCAAAATTTTGCCGCACGATGTTGTGGTGCAGAAGTCGTTGGCGACGGTGTTATGCGGAGGAGAGGGCGATGCGGATGCAATTGTGACCGAAGCCCAATTGCTGGAGCTTGAAAATCGCGAATTTATGAAGCTTGGACGCTTGCCGGAAACAATCGCGCGCATTGAGCACATGCTCAAGACCGGAAAAGCGCTGAGGAATTGATTACGCGTTAATCCAATTTCCGATTTGCTCAACTTTTCTAAGAAGAGTTTCGGCGGATACCGGCTTTGGCAAAAACGTCGTTGCGCCGCTGCCGAGGGCGAGAATAAGGCTTTTTTGATCGGTGTTGGAGGTCATCATGATAATCGCGACGTCTTTGAGTGCGAGGTCTCCGCGGCAGACTTTTAAAAACGAAAGACCGTCCATTTCGGGCATATTCCAATCAAGCATGATGATCTTATACATATTGTCGGTCTTCACCACGGCCTTAATTTTTTCCAAGGCCTCTTTGCCGTTGTTGGCAACGTGAATATTCTTGTATCCGGCTTCGCTAAGAAGCTTGACTGTAGAGTCTCGCATGGCGACGTCATCGTCGACCAGAAGCAGGGGCGTATCGGAGGAGAGCATAAAAACACCCAGAAAGGATACGTGTGGAGGCGGGGTCTTAGGTAGCAAAGATAGACGGGATTCGCCACATATTACAACCTGAAGAAAGAAGGGCAAAACGCTGGTTACTGCCCCGTCGGAGGTGCGCGTTTGACAAATGGTTCCTTGGGAGATAAAGGAACTGGAGTTACCAATTGATAAAACAGATAAAACCGGCATCTATGGTTGAACCCCATATTCGGTACGTCATGCAAAAGTTATGCTGCGACGCAATTATTTTTTAGAGTCCACATATGAAAACTGCTAGAAAACGGCGAACTCCAGCCAACGATTATCGGCCGACCTCGGTGAAAAAAACGCCGAATGTTGTGTACAAGCCATCTAAATGGAATGGAAAAAGAATTTCGGCCGCGACGATAGTGGCGGTTTTCGTTTTTTCGTCAGGATTTTTTGGCGCAATGATTCAAATGCCGGCGCTTGATGAAATCGCCGCGTTAGCCGGGATTCAATCAGAACCCTTCGACATTGTGCTTGGAACGAACGCTCCCGCGCTTCAATTTGACAGAGAGGAGAGTTCGGTTGTTCCTATTCAGCAGAATGCCTTACCGCCCGTTCTTGATGTAACGGTTGAAGATGGTGCGGGAGATTATAACGCGACGGCGCAGGCGCTTATGCGTCAGGGGGATATAAAGCAGGCGATTGAGTATCAGCGTCTTGCCGTTGAGAGCCGGCCTTTCAATATGCGTTACCGGCTGGAACTGGCCATTATGCATGACCGTTTATCCGATAGTGTGGGGGCGTCGCTTCTATATAAGCAGGTTCTGCAAGCCTACGATAATCACGATAAGACGTTGCCAAAAAAACTCGATATTGAAAGTATTCGCCGTCGCCTGGCGTATCTTGATCCTACGGCGATCCAATAATTTTTCCGGTCGCAATCTCGAAAGATTGGTTTGGCTTTAACGTTATAATCTTTTCGTCTGTACCGTGTTCTTCACGTATGGACAGGCGAACGTCGTTAGCCGTCACCTCGAGAATGCGTATATCGCTGCGTATCGTTTCCGGCGTCCATTTTTGTCCCTGTAGCCACAGCGTCCAGTCGTCCTGACCATAATAGAGAACGGCGCCCAAATGGATTTCTCCTTTCCTTTCGGGAGGAAGGCGCCGCGCCAACATGGAGGCTTCGAACGTTTCTTGGGGCGTTAAAAACAGCGAGACTTGGGGAACGCTGCTTTCAAGCGCGTAGGCAGGGGTAATCCATAGCAAGGACAAAAGGATGAGAAGATACTGCTTTATCATTTCCCCTCCGCCGGGTTCGGGCTTGCGCCGTTCGAGAGCCATTCTCCGTTGGCTGCAAAACGTATGTTTGCGAAGCTTATAGGATCGCCTTCCTCTGTAATGCGTTGCAACGATATCTGATGCACCGTTATGCGACCGGGTAGAGTGTGGCTGATTGCGTCTAGGAAAGCATAAACGTCAACGTCAGAGGGGGCGTCTGCCGTTACAGTCCATTGGCTTGTTGCGAGATCGTGCTTGCTTATGCCTACCATATCGAAAGACGCTTTTTTCTCCGGCGACAATGTATAGGTAAACCGTGTTAATCCCGCTTCCGCGGCGCGTCTCTCAAGAATTTGGGCAGCGTCCAATCTGTCAACCGGAGCCAGGTATTTCTTTGCCGCGTTGTCGTCAATGACCGTCTTCATCTTTTCTACGGTAGCAAGATCTTCTTCCATCTGGCGTAGAGCGGCGACGGCTTTTTCATTTTCTTTTTTTAAAGAAACCAGTTTTTGGGCGGCTTTCTTTTCAGCGGCGCCAAGGAGGGGGGCATTGCCTGCGCCGACAAGGATGGCCAAGACCATGAGACCTATCCAACCTTTATGAGAACGAAAATCGAATCTCATGGCGATTTCCTTTCCATAATTATTTCGCCGATAGGCGTTTTGCTCAGGATCGGGGCTGCCGTGACGGATTCGTCGGGCAATGAAGGATAGGGCGGTTTAACCCCCGTTACGATATAATCGGGTGCCGACTGCGAAATATTTTGAACAACGCGCGTGAAGGCAGCAACGGTTTCTGAGCGGTCTTTCGGTGGAACCTCGCTTTCTGTATGCAGGCTGACGATTAGTCTTTCCGGAACGGTGTCCGAGTTGTTTCTCCACTCCAGTTTGACGATTTTTGAATCCTCGTCGAGGCCGCTTGCCAGTTGATTCAACCCTTGCCACGGGGTAAGCGTCGGTTTTTCGTAGATGTGCCTCAATTCTAAAGCCTGCCTCATGCGTCCCAGAGGTTCTGTTAAGGGGGCCGCGAGAGCATGCTTCTCGGCCAAAACATATCGTGTTTTTACCAGTTGGAGCGCTGACTTTTGCGTTTGATATAACGTTGCTGAGAGGTCTCCTGCGCGCCAGAGAGTTAAGATGCCGGCTGCTGTCAGGCAAGCATAGGCTGTGCGGGTTCCCCATAACCGAATATACTTTGTCAGCCATTGTTTTTTCTCGTCGGGCAACATTAAGGACAGGCGGGGGCGGAAGGCATTCAGAAAATGAACAGCAAAAAGAATATCCGCCGAATAATCGCCGTTCGAGAGAAGGGGAGATAACGCAAGAAGACGCGCGGCATGAGCCGGCGGCAACGAACGAATCGTTCCCAAGAACAAATTTTTAAGAGCCGATGCCTCATGGATGTCGTTAGGCATCAGCAGAAGAACGGAAAGCTCCTTTGGCTCCCGCAGGCCGTGGCGCGTCAGGTAATCCAGACTGGCCTTGATGTCGCGCGCGATAATGGTCGTTTCGCTGCCCCCGTCGTTTGCAGGCGGCAATGGGGTTAGGCGCGTAAACACCAAATCGTTTTTAAATGTGACAATCTGCCTGTATCCGCCGGACTGTTGACGGCTGATCATCATGGCCCAGCCGTCTTTGGCTTCCGGCATGAGTTGAGCCATAAGGCGCGTTCCCTCAACAGGCAAAAGGGCAATATCGGGCAATCTTTTCCGCAGCCGGTCTGCCCATGCAAAAACGGAATTGCTTTCGTGTAGGCCAATCATTAAAGCGCGATGCGGCGAATTTTTAAAATGCAGACTCGCTGTGATGCGCGCCGAAGGGAATGTTTGTTCAAGTCTGCGGCGGATCAATTTTGTCCGATCAAAAAAATTTATGGGCGGCAGATCGGCGCAACGGTAATCCTGAGACAAGGTATCTACAAGCAGTGTAATCCGCGCTTGCGGATAAAGGGCCACAAAATCGGTTATTTCCTGGGACGCAAACGCGTCATTCGCGGAAACAAAGAAAGGGGCCGTGTTGGGAATATCGTGAGGAACGATAACAATGCCGTCATCGCCGATTGAAAGAATGATGCGTGGAAATGACAA
>JBAZLX010000081.1:0-7944 GCA_041650075.1 Bdellovibrionales bacterium
CTTCTTCGAGCGAGCTGGCAACCGACGAGACATAGCTCTTGTGCCGCGTTCTAAGAGCCTCAAGCGCCTGCATAGGATATTGCGCGTCAGGAGCCTTTACCCACTTCTTCGTTCCTCTTTGCTTAATTGTCGCCTCAAGCTCCGTCTTGGTCAGCACTGAGGGGCGCGTCCATAGAACGAAATAGATTTCTTCATGCGCCATATAATTCGCCAAATGGCGGCGGCGTTCGTCAAGAAGGTCGTTGAGCTCAAGCTCCGACGCACGCATAGCGGCGCGATTGTTATTGATGACTTCGTCAATATCCTGTCCCGCCATGGAAGGATCGCGCATAAAATAGACTTGCATCGCATAGCCGGGACGATCAAACCGCGACCCGAGCTTCATGGTCGCCTGATCGATAATCCACTGATATTCGGCATCGCCTATGATTTGACGGGCACCAAACTGCTTAACGATGCTAACCAACGATCCGTCGCTAGCGACAAGCGTGATGTCATCGTCAGCCGTTTCCAACTGGATGAACGACTCGATCGGCTGACGCAAAGACGTCATCAGCGTCGCAATAGTATCATCAAAAAAATCAAACATCAGAGCTTAGGTATACACGTTGAAGGCATCTTCGTTGCTAGACCCATTATGTTAGATAAAATTCTATGAAGAAATACCTAATGAATTACTTAAAATGTCGTGAGACGGCAAAGGGATAGGGCAGCACCCCCGAAGCAAGGGACTGCCAAACAGAGAAAATCCTTAAAGAAAAGCGAAAACAACCAGCGGCATAAGAAAACAACGCCTCAGACGGCGGCATAAGCCGTCGGTTTTTCTCTTACGCCTTGTTCCTTGCCAACTCGGACAGCTGACGTTGAAGCGCCGCTATCTTATTTTGCACATCTTCGCTGGAAGCGGCTTTTTGAGTTGCAGCCTTGGTGGTTTCCGGCGTTGGCACGGCTGTAAGTTTTTTTTTCTCTTCACTGACAGGAGCCGGAGCAGGTTCAATTTCCGGTTCTTTAACTTCTTCCTCAGCCTTAATTTGCACTTCGGAAACGACAGGTCTCGCTGCACACGCGCTCACAACCGGTTTTTCCACTGGCATTTCAAGCGGTTTTTCCACAACGGTGCATGGCGCCGCTGCACAAGATTTTTCTTCTTTTTTCTCGCCCTTCAGCCCCATAACGCCGAACGGAGAAAACATTTGCATCGTATTTTCGAACATTGCCATGTTCTGCTTGCTCATCTGCTCGAGCGTGCTGTTGAACGGAAACATGCTGCCGAAAGTCTTCTGGAAATAATCGCGGATCTGTTCCTGGTTCTTCGTCAAAGACTGCAAACTGTGTTCAAGATACTTCGGCACAAGCCACTGCATATTGTCGCCATAAAAACTGATGAGACGGCGTAAGAAACTGATCGGCAGAAGATTTTGACCGGTCTTGCCTTCTTCCTCAACGATGATTTGCGCGAGCACAGAGCGTGTAATGTCTTCGTTGCTCTTGGCATCATAGACGTTGAATTCGGTGCCAGCCTTGACCATTTCCGCAAGGTTTCCAAGCGTCACATAGGTGCTGGTCGCCGTGTTATAAAGACGCCTATTGGCGTATTTCTTAATGACAACGGATTCGTTTGCATTCCCGTTCATGGCAAAACCTTAGTCTTGGTTAATTTCTTGTTAACCTTTTACAGGTTGCTGGAGATAATTCAAGTAAATTATGAAGAAGGCCTTCATAATTGCTGCACAAAATCTGCACAAAAAATATATTTTTCAATATGTTATAAAAAATGGCGAGCTTCAGCTGAGCTCGCCGAAAAGATATGGGGAAAAGGGCATAAAGCCCTTCTCCCCATTCTTAACCAGCCTAGAAACGATAGATCGCTGTTGCCTGAAGGCGGTTCATATAACCCTGCGCGTTGTTGTGAACCACACGATGGCCCCAGATGTATTCAAGGCCAACGTCAAAGGCAGGGACCGGAGACCAGATCAGGTTAGCATGAACCGAATCTGCGCTCTTCTGGGCATTCGCATCCATAAAGGATTTTTGCTCCGTATAGGCGTAGCCATACACAAACGACGAACGCAAAGCATCCGTCCAGAAGTGCTGGTACGTAACATTGCCGCCCCACGAATTCAGAAGATACATATCCGTATTGGCATCCGTGACGGCAGCCAAGTTGGCAGCTTCAGCCAAATACCGGCCAATACCTCTTCCTCCCTCAACCATGAAAAGAATGTTATCTTTGCTGAAGGCACCGGACTCGGCACGGAAGGGCTTCCATTTTCCGGATGCGGCGAGACCATATCCCCACTTGTTTTGTTCATACTTCGCCGCAGCAGGAATGCTGTCAATGGCCAGGTTACGCCCCAAAGCGCGGGCTGCGATGTGACCCCAATCAGATGAATATTTCCACGACAGAATCATGTCCGGATAATTATTGATCGTTGTTGGCGTCGTCGCACCTGCGGCTCCGATATCCGTTTCCGGATTTTCAAGAGCTACGGCCAGCACGTTGCCATCCTTGAAGTCATGCGTATAGCGTATCATAGGCTGACGTATTGCGGGCTGAGCAGCAGGTCCGTTGACGTCGAAAGTTTCCGGCTTCGTCTGCAAATCCGCAAAAGTCGTCCATTCCTGTCCGACAAGGAAGCCATAGAAAGAACCGTAGGCTCTACGAAGGCGCGGGTTATAGGAGTTGGTTGCCGTAGCCGTGCCGCCTGCCCCGTAGAAATCCATTTCAATAACGGTCTCAAAAGGACCATATGACGTCGGCGTCTTGGTCGTCAGGTTAAGGCGGGTTTCGCGCGCCGTAAAACGGGTCGTATTACTGCGGCGTCCGGCCAGATTGCCGGTATCTGCGCTTGTCGGAATGGTATTGAAGCTTGTTCCATCCGTTGTCGTCGAATCTTGCGTCGAAGCTAAGGTCGGGCGTGCCGACAAGTCATGAACCACGCTCGCCTTGATAAAACCGCCGAGCTTAATCGTCGTTCCCGTTCCGGGAAGAACGAAAGCGCCTTTATCATCTACCGTGACAACATTCGAAGGAGCTGCCTTTTTGGGCGCTGCAACTTTTGTCGCTTTTTCCGCCTTGGCTTGTGCGGCTTGAATCTGAGCGAGTTGTTTTTGCAATGTGTTGATCTGCTCTTGCATAGCCTGCAGCGCAGTGGAGCTTTCTTGCGCGTGGGCAGGAACGCCAACGCCTACGGCGAGAGCCAACACGGATGCGGCTATACACAGATGAGATTTCGACATTTTACGCATGAAGGTGCTCCATGAAAAAAGAGGTGAGATGTTTTCGATAGAAGATGTAAGAGAAGAACGATTCTCAGGAAGGAGACTCTTCTCTAGTGTCTTTTGGTCGTTTCGTAAATCTAATTATTGCGATTCGCGTAATAATTCTGTTTTCGATTCGATCGTGAATTTTGGCATTCCTATGCGTGCGCCTGTGGATAACTTTTTGGATTGGTCGAGCGATTGATTATTTTTTCAGCAATTGTTCCGATCGCCGCTATGAGACAAAACAAAAGCTCCATTGAAAAGAAACACCCAGCCCCCTGCGCTAAGGTTTCGGCGGGCATAAGATTTTCTAAACCTCGCTACGCTCAGTAAGATAATCTAATGGCTGGGGGACGTGGATTCGAACCACGGTAAACAGAGTCAGAGTCTGTTGTCCTACCGCTAGACGATCCCCCAACGAGAGGCGTTTTACTATCATACGAAATCTTGTTTGTGTAGGGGAATTCCCTTCAAATTAACGTCCTTTTTTCTCTTTCTTTTCGTTATCTTCCTCGTCAAACGTCGTGGAAAGTTTAATGTCCTGCGCGCGCAACCAATAGGCGGAACCTTTTGGCAACCCCTTCATTGCGCGATCTGCCAACCTGCTTGCTGTCTTTTCATTGCCCTGAGCCACCGCTTCTTCGGCCAAAGCATAAACGGCCATTGATTCATAACGTGGTTCTTTGGTCATTTCGGCCTTGCGTCCCCAAGCGGCGGCCAAAAAACGCCATGTTACAGGCATGCGTTCTTCCAAACGATTGGCTTCCAGCAAATGCTGAATAGCAAGATCAAGGCGCGATTTTTCCTTCCTCTTGTCCTTGCCCTCAAGCAAAGCATGGCCATAAGCTTGTTGTAACAGAGCCGAAGACGGCAAAAGCTCGACGGCGGATTTATAATTGGTTATGGCTTCCTCGACGCGCCCGTTTTCGAATTGAATTTGCGCTTTCAGTTCATAAAAAAACGGATTTTGAGGTTCCTGTCTGATAAGCCCATCCGTCAACACCAACGCACGCTCCTGCTGCCCTGTGCGATAAAGCGCAATGGCCCGCGCATATTGCGCGGGAAGGCGCGGATCGCCGTCAGCATAACGTAATAAAGCTGTCTCTGGCTGTAAAAAGCCTTGAAGCTTAGCTTTCATCCTTTCGTGCATCGCATAAAATTTGCTTTCCACCTTGGCGGACTTAATCGGCGAAGCCTCATAATGCCTTTGCACAAGGTCTATACGATCCTGCGTCAAGGGATGGGTGCGCACATATTCGGCCTGCCTGTCTTTGGGCAAAAGATCCTGTCCTTCGAGCTTACGAAGGAACTCCGACATGCCGCGCGCCGAAATTCCCGCGCGATCAAGAAACCTTAGGGCCGCCGCGTCGGCCGAAGATTCCTGCGCACGACTGAAACTCAGAAAATTGCGTTCCGCCACTTGCATGCTGCCCGCAATACCGCCCGCCACAACACCTGCATTGCCGCTGGCCGCCCCAGCCATCGTCGCAAGAATGGTTCCCAACATGGCTTCAGCAGACGCATTACGCATCTCCTCCTTGCCGCGAATAAGGTGGCCTCCAGCAATATGGCCGGTTTCGTGGGCGATGACTCCGGCAAGTTGTTCCGGATTGTCGGTCAATTGCAAAAGGCCGGTATAGAAGAACTCGTTCATTCCTTCGGCAACAAAAGCGTTCACGGCACCGCTTCGAACAATAGATATTGTCACACTTTCGGGATTCATATCGGCGGCACGGTATATCGGCACGGCAAGGTTGTGCAGGTAATTTTCAATCTCCGCATCGCGAATAAAGGCAATTTGTGTCCCGTCTTCCTGCGCCTGAAGCTTTTGAAGGGGCATAAAAACAAGAAGCAACCCGAAGACAAAAAGGGGTTTTAGCTTATTCTTCACTTCTTGAATCCTTCAGCGACAAAATACGTTTCCGAAGATTCCGCGCGGCTCGCCGCCGGTTTGGCATGACGCGTTTTTGTAAAATGGCTTCTCAACATATTCATAATATCGCGTTCAGCTCCACCTTGAAAAAACTTGCATACGAAGGCTCCTCCCGGCGCAAGGTTTTCGAGCGCAAACTGCGCCGCCATTTCGGCTAAAGCCATAATCCGGATATGGTCCGTTCCCGCGTGCCCGGTTGTGTTGGGAGCCATATCGCTCATAACCAGATCGGCTTGACCTCCCAAAAGAGCTTTCAATTTTTCCGGCGCGTCGTCGGCCATAAAATCCATCTGCAAAAAATCGACGCCTTTAATCGGCTCCATCGGCAGAATATCGAGGGCAACAAGCTTACCCCCCTTCCCACCTATCGCGCTGATCGCAACCTGAGACCATCCTCCGGGGGCGGCTCCCAGATCGACAACGCGCATGCCTCGCCTAAGAAGTTTGAATTTTTCATCGAGCTGCAGCAACTTGAAAGCAGAGCGCGAGCGATAGCCTTCTTTCTGAGCGGCGGCGACGTAAGGATCGTTGAGGTGGCGTTGAAGCCATTGACGCGAGGACTCGCTACGTTGCTTTATCGCTTTAACACGGACGGCCTTGCGGCGCCGCGAGGCAATATCGCCCAGCCCGCCGTTATTTCTTCCCACATTAGTTTTCTTCGACATAAGGCTAACCCAAAAATCGGCATTATATTAGAGAGAAGCCTTCTCTTTATTCAACAACATCTTCTTTATATCCAGCCCGCCGGAGAATCCTCCAAGGCCGTCTGCCGCAACAACCCTGTGACACGGAATAAGAAACGGCACGGGATTGGCTCCGCAAGCTTGCCCAACGGCTCTGCTTGCCTCTGGTTTTCCTATGCGGCGCGCAAGCGCGCCATAGGTTCGCGTTTGTCCGAAAGGTATTTTTGTCATCGCCTTCCAGACCTTACATTGAAAAGCAGTGCCGACCAACAACACCTTTTTTTCGGCAAATTCCTTCGAAGGGATTGCCAGGTTTTGTTTTCGATAAAACTCCGTATTCGGCCATTCTTTTTGCCATAAGGTAATGATGTCGGCGGCCTTTTTCCCATGCAAAAACGCAATGCGGCAAATTTTCCCTTCGTCCGTTTTACCGGCCACGAGCTTTCCGGCATACATTTTCACGATATACCATGCCACGCGCTGAGGCGGTTTATGGCTTGTAAAAATCTTCATCGGGATACCGTACTGCTGTCAAAGAGCTCAAAAACGCCTCTTTCGTTCTGGCGAAGAACTAGCCCTCTTTCCATTGCAGCCTGCTTGAGGTCTTCCAGCAAGCCTACATACGACAGATCGACGCGGATAAGGCCGCGTCCAAGATTGAGCACATCCAATTTAGACACTTGCGGAATAGCCATAAGTCTTCGCTTATACTGCATCCAGATCATCAAGGAATCAGTTTGAACGGACACCGCTATATGCGAAACAGGCGTCTGCGGCTGAGGGGCTTCCTCAACGGACGGCAGCTCGGGCGCCGATACCACGCCTTGCACGGCCGATGGATTGAAACGGATTGTATACACGCCTATATACCGCACGGCAGATACGCGCTCGCGTTGCACCTCAAAACTCTGAACAAGGGCGGCTATGTCATCGTCGCTAAGTTTATCCGAATTGTTCGGAGCCTTAAACCGAGCGCAAAGCCTTTTATAAGCCTCGCGTTGCGCCTGCATAAGAGCCTTATCTCTGGCATGAGCGGCAGTATCCGCCGTCACATCGGCATTAACGTTAGTAATGGTATAGGGCTCGGTAATGGTTGGAAGGTCTTCCGAAACCAACGTTTCCATTTGGGATTCGCCTTCATTAACCGTTACAGAAGGGCTTTCCTCGGCAGGTTGGGCCGACACAGCCGTAAAGCCGAGAATCAGGAACAGTAAGGTGAAAAAGGTAAAACGCATGGAAGAACAAGCTCTCAAACGGGGTGGCATCGGGCGGAGATTAATCTTCGGAATATGATTTTGTCGAATCTGTTTTTATGTTACCCCTTTTCTGCCCTTAAACCCATGCTTTTGATTTTAAAAATGTCGAATTCAGAAACCCACCTTCCCTCTTCCAAAAGCGCATATGCAGCGGCTGGCGTAGATATTGACGCCGGAGACGCCCTCGTTGACGCCATCAAGCCCATCGCCAAGGCTACGGCGAGAATTGGCGCAGATGCGGGATTGGGGGGGTTTGGCGCTCTTTTTGATCTTAAAGCCGCAGGCTTCCGCGATCCTATTCTTGTCAGTACGACGGATGGCGTCGGCACAAAACTTAAAATCGCCATTGACGCCAACAAGCACGACACGGTCGGGATCGATCTGGTCGCCATGTGCGTCAACGACCTGATCGTGCAGGGAGCCGAGCCTCTTTTGTTTCTCGATTACTTCGCGACGGGAAAACTGGACGTTGCGGCGGCTAAAAAGGTCATCGAAGGCGTTGCCGAAGGCTGCAAGCAGTCCGCATGCGCTTTGGTCGGCGGAGAAACCGCCGAAATGCCCGGAATGTACGGCAAGGGCGATTACGATCTGGCCGGATTCGCCGTCGGCGCCGTCGAACGGGATCGCATCCTGCCGCGCAAAGACATCAAGGCGGGCGACGTCGTTTTGGGCATCGCATCAAGCGGTATCCATAGCAACGGGTTTTCTTTGGTGAGAAAAGTCGTCGCGCAGGAAAAATTATCTTATGATAAACCCGCGCCGTTCGATGCGACGAAAAATCTCGGAGACGCCCTTCTGACACCGACAC
>JBAZLX010000082.1:0-7855 GCA_041650075.1 Bdellovibrionales bacterium
TTGCTTTTGTCAGGGCTTCGGCAAGCTCCGGACGGTCAAGCGTTTGAATAACATCAAACAATTCAACGGCGTCTTTGGCCTTATTGGTTTGCAGGGGGCCTATGAGGTGTAGCTCGATGTCGGGGAATTCCTGACGCAACGGGATATATTTGCCGGCGGCTTCCTGCACGCGATTTTCGCCGAACACCCGTTGTCCTGCAGCGAGGGCTTCGCGTATGGATTCGATGCTTTGGGTTTTTGTGACGGCGATTAGCGTAGCGCCCTTAAGGCGTTCGCGCGCGGCGGCAAGATTGGATGCTACCTGTGTCATGGTTTTATTGCGGCGTTTTCCGTCGTACGGCGCCAAAGGGCAACGTTTCTATTATGCGTTACCAGATCGGGGGCAAAAGCATGGCCGCCTCTGCCGTCGGCGACAAAGTAAAGAAAATCATGATGTTCGGGGCGCATAACGGCTTCAAGCGCATCGTGCCCCGGGTTGCAGATAGGTTTTGGCGGAAGGCCGTCGCTCGTATAGGTGTTCATCGGCGAAACAAAGGCGAGATCGTTATGCGTTAAAGCGCGGTCGAGTTCTCTTTGTCCGTTGGTGAGCGCGTAAATAACCGTCGGGTCGGACTGAAGCCGCATATTTTTGCGCAAACGATTGAAAAAGACACCGGCGATGCGCGAGCGTTCGCTGGCCTTAGCCGTTTCTTTTTCGACAATCGAGGCCAGAACAACGGCGTCGTTAGGAGAGTATAAAGGCAACCCATCTTCGCGCTTTGCCCATAACTCGTTTATTTTTTCGCGCATCGCCGTTTGCATCCGCGCAAGGATTCCGGCGCGGCTGTCGCCGTAGCTGTAACGATAGGTTTCCGGCAGCAGCGTTCCTTCCGCAGGAACGTCCAAAATGGCGCCGGTCAAAACAGGGTCGTTGTTCAATAAAGCTACGATTTCTGAAGAGGTTAGCCCCTCTGCCGCCGTGAACATTCTGGGAACGGAAAGGCCCCTGTTCATAATCGAGGCGATCTCGAAAGCGCTTGATTCGGCGGGCAGGGCGTATTCCCCGGCCTTTAGAGGCCCCACGAGCCGCGCAGCAATCCGGAAAACAAATGCCATATGAACGGCATTTTCATGTTCCAACTGTTTTCCGATTTCGGCAACCGATGTGCCGCGCGCGATGACGATAGTTTTGGGTTCCGTTAAGGGGCCTGAAATAAACAATGCGGAAACGCCCAACACGGGCACCAGAGTAAAAACGATAAAAAGAACGGATACCCAAGACGCCAGAGCGCGCGTGAGAGAAAACTCCTCTTCGAAAGGAGGCGGCGGGTCAGGTGAAAACAAGGTCATGCATTAAGGATGGAGGGAGAGATCGAGTCGGTCAAGAAAAGACTACGATGATATTTTTGCGCCTAAATTATTCATAGTAGAAACAAAATTCGGAAAACTCGTCGCGATAAAGCTTCCGTCGTCAATGCCGACAGGCTCGCGGGTGCACATTCCGAGGACAAGGAAGCTCATGGCAATGCGATGGTCCATTGCCGTTTCGACGGTCGCTCCGCCGCGCGGAGGGTTGCCCGTTCCGTAAACGATCAAGTCGTCTCCCTCGATAATCGCTTCGACGCCGCATTGCGTCAGTCCTTGCGCCATGAGACTCAGGCGGTCGCTTTCCTTGACGCGCAGTTCGCCAAGGCCGCGCATGCGTGTCGCTCCCTTGGCGCAGGCCGCAGCGATGGAGAGGATCGGGTATTCGTCAATCATGCTCGGCACAAAAGCTTCTCCTACTTCGATACCGGATAATTCGGAGCCGGAGACGATCAGGTCGGCAACAGACTCGCCACCCTCAACCCTTTGATTTTTAACGTCAATATTTGCGCCCATGCCGCGAAGCGCCGATAGCAATCCAGTGCGGCGAGGATTGACCCCGACGTGCCGCAAGGTCACGCGCGCGCCGGGACTTAAAAGCGCGGCGACGAGAGGAAAGGCGGCCGAACTGGGATCGGCGGGAACGTTGATGTTCTGCGCGACGAGACGGGGCTTGCCCGTCAGAGAAATAATGTCCGCGCCGTCATCGCGCTTGGTGACGGAAATTTTTGCTCCGAACCCGCGCAACATATTTTCAGAGTGATCGCGCGTCGGCACATTTTCGATGACCGTCGTGACGCCGTCCGCGCCAAGTCCCGCCAGAAGAATCGCCGATTTCACCTGGGCCGAGGCAACGGGCAGCGTATACGAAATAGCCGTTGGGTTGGCGGCTCCTGTTACAGTCAGCGGCAATTTATAGTCGGTGCTTTCAAAACGCGCGCCCATGAGGGATAAAGGCTTGATCACGCGCTTCATCGGTCTTTTTCGCAAGGAGGCGTCGCCGTCGAATTGCGCCGAAAAATTGTTTCCCGCGACAAGCCCCATAAGCAGGCGCGCGGACGTTCCGCTGTTTCCGACATCGAGAATTTGCTTCGGCGCTTGCAGCCCTTTCGATCCGACGCCCGTGACGCGCCAGACATTCTGGGCGTCCTTTTCAATTTTTGCCCCCATTGCGCGCAGCGCGGCGACGGTGCTTAAAACATCCTCGCCTTCCAAAAGGCCGTGAATAGTCGTCGTGCCTTCCGCAAGCCCTCCCAGCATAATGCTTCTATGAGAGATGCTTTTATCCCCGGGGGGCGACAGATCGCCTTTCAGGGTTTCGCTTTGGGAAGAGATGAGTTTTTGGCGTATGGACATAGCCCTATTCCTAACACGTCCTGTAAGCGCTTTGGAATCCCTCTTGAATTTCCCCAAAAAAGACCGATCTTGCCCCTATGCACTTTTCATGGTTACAAGAAGGAATGAAAAAGCCCAAAATGACAGACCCGCAGTCCCAAAGCGATGAAAACGCTGAAAAAACAGAAAATCCGGCGCCCGATACGGCTGAGGATAAAATTGTAGCTCTTCCCGTTCCTTCTTTGGAAGAACATATCGCCGATTTGGAAAAACAGCTCGCGGAAATGAAGGACCGCGTTTTGCGCGAGATGGCGGATGCCGAAAATACGCGCCGCCGCGCCCAAAAAGACCGCGAAGAAACCTCAAAATACGCTATCTCCGGCTTTGCCAAGGAAATCCTTGTCATTTCGGACAATTTCCACCGCGCGCTCGAAGCGGCACCCACAGAACATTCCGACCCGGTCGTTAAAAACCTTATCGTCGGCATTGATGCGACCGAACGACAGCTTTTGGCGACGCTTGAGCGTTTCGGCATTAAGAAAATCGATCCTTTGGGGCAGGTCTTCGATCCCCATTTCCACCGCGTCATGATGGAAATAGACGCGCCGGATAAGCCCGCCGGAACAATCGTGCAGGTTATACAGGCCGGATATATGATTCATGACCGCCTCCTTCGCGAGGCTTCGGTCGCTGTGGCGAAGGGAGCTCCTTCAGCGGCTCCAGTTGATACGACCGTCTGACGCGAAGTGGATGATCCCAAAAAAGTGTGTTAGAAGCGGGAAATCTGTTTTTCTCGCGCATTTAAAGGATTCGGCATGAAGATCGTCGTCACTATTATAGGCCAAGACCGCGTCGGCATTGTCGCCAAGGTCAGCACCGCTATGGCCGAGGTCAACGTCAACGTTCTGGACATCAACCAGAACATCATGCACGGCTTTTTTAACATGGTCATGATCGCCGATATGGGCGCGGCCAAAATATCGCTGAAGGATTTACAGAAAAGGCTGGACAACGTCGGTAAGGAAATCGGCGTCGAGATCAAAGCCCAGAGCGAAGACATTTTCAACGTCATGCACCGGATTTGATCGGGAAAAACGATGTTACTCATTGATGAAATTTTTGAAACCAACCGGATGATCGCGCAAAACAAGCTCGATGTCCGCACCATTACGATGGGCATTTCTTTGCGCGGATGCAGCCATCCCGACATTAAGGTTTTCTGTGACAACGTTTACGACAAAATTACACAGACGGCAAAAGACCTTGTACGCGTAGGCGAGGACATCGAAGCCGAGTTCGGCGTGCCCATTATCAACAAACGCGTTTCCGTGACGCCCGTAGCCGTCGTTGCCGAAAGCTGCCGCGCCGATAGTTATGTGCCTGTTGCCGAAGCGATGGACAGGGCGGCCAAAGAGCTCGGCATCAATTTTATCGGCGGTTTTTCGGCGCTTGTTGACAAGCATGAAACAGAAGGCGATACGCGCCTTATCAATTCCATACCGGAGGCTTTGGCACGAACGGAGCGTGTGTGTTCGTCGGTCAATATCGGCACGACCAAATCAGGCATCAACATGGATGCCGTGCGCAAGATGGGCTCCATCGTCAAGCAAACCGCCAATCTGACCG
The DNA here is from genome assembly GCA_041650075.1 of Bdellovibrionales bacterium. Taxonomy (GTDB): domain Bacteria; phylum Pseudomonadota; class Alphaproteobacteria; order UBA9219; family UBA9219; genus CAIXLI01. Next base: position 4,306 of record JBAZLX010000082.1, read on the forward strand.
CCGATCGAGATGCTATCGGGTGCGCGAAGCTCGTGATTTTTGCGAATGCCGTGCAGGACAATCCCTTTATGGCGGGCGCTTTTCATGGCGTCGGCGAGGGCTCTTCCGCGATCAACATCGGCGTTAGCGGCCCCGGCGTCGTCAAGCGCGCTCTTGAAGACGTAAAAGGACAGTCCCTTGATATTGTTGCGGAAACCGTCAAGCGCACGGCTTTTAAAATTACGCGCATCGGCCAACTTGTTGCGCGGGAGGCCTCAAAGCGCCTTGGCGTCACGATGGGGATCATTGATTTGTCTTTGGCTCCGACCCCCGCAATCGGAGACAGCGTGGCGCATATTCTTGAAGAAATGGGAATCGAAAGCTGCGGCGCTCCCGGTACGACAGCCGCTCTTGCGCTGCTTAACGACGCCGTGAAAAAGGGCGGGCTTATGGCCGCCCAACACGTAGGCGGCCTTAGCGGGGCGTTTATTCCCGTCAGCGAAGATGCCGGTATGATCGCCGCTGCCGAATGCGGCAGTCTGACGCTCGAAAAGCTTGAAGCTATGACATGCGTTTGCTCGGTCGGGCTCGACATGATCGCTATACCGGGGGACACTTCCGCCGAGACAATTTCGGCCATTATTGCGGACGAAGCCGCTATCGGCATGATCAACAACAAGACGACTGCCGTAAGGTTGATCCCCGTTCCGGGCAAAAAAGTCGGCGACAGGGTCGAATTCGGGGGTCTTTTGGGGTATTGCCCCGTTATGGCCGTCAGCCGCTTTAAATCCGATGATTTTATAGCGCGCGGGGGCCGCATTCCGGCGCCCCTGAGAAGCCTTACTAACTAGGCTTAGAATCCGCGTTTTCCCCATGTTTTTACGTCGTCTTTTTACGGGCGGGGCTGTGAGTTAAAAAGACTTTGCATATATGAAAAATGTTTTAGAGTCTGACTCTCCATCCAGATTCGCTCCTTTTTATGTCCAATCCCGCTACATCAGCTTTTGTGCTGCCTCCGCGCCGCGAAACGTTTCTTGCGCTATACCCGCGCAACCTGAAGCTTTTCGTAACGGCCATCATATTCGCTATCCTCGTTTTGCCTCCGGCTTTCATTCATGGCTATAACGTCCGGCATAAAAGCGTTACGCCGACGCCGTTGCCGACAGGCATGGCCGATGCCGAAAAATGGATGCCTGGCTATCGAAAAGTTGAATCGGACATTAATGCGCCCGCGCTTAACGACCAAAACGACCGCAGCATCAAGCTGATCCCCGCGCCTGAAAGCCGCGTAACCGAAGATACGGCCGAGGGGAGCTTGCCGCGTATCGCTGAAGACGGCGCCCGCCCCTGGCAGGTTTATGCGCGTCCTTTCAATTCTGCCGACAGGCGGCCCCGGGTCGCCATCGTGATTGTGGATTTGGGATTGTCGCGAGCCATTACGGATCAGGCCATCGCGCAGACGCCGCCGACCGTAACTTTATCGTTTAATTCCCAAGGCCCCGTCGTTGCGGCGTGGGGGACGCGCGCCAGGCAGGACGGGCATGAAATTTTAATTCAGGTTCCCGTTGAGCCCTTTGATTATCCGCGCAGCGACCCCGGCGCGGGCACGCTTTTGACAAACCTGTCCAGCAGCGAAAACATCGGACGGCTTCAGTCGGCGTTGCGAAAAGCGACGGGTTATGTCGGCGTGACGACGACTTTTGGCTCTCGCTTTACGTCCGATCCGACCCGCTTCGGATTAATCGTACAAGAGCTTCGCAAACGCGGCCTGATGGTTTTGGATTCGCGCGTCGTTCCCCACGGTGTCGTGACGGAAATGGCGCGCGATGCCGGCGTTCCCGTGGCAACGGTGACGCAACGCCTTGACGTTGATCTGGATCCTGCCGCCATTGCCGCGGCGCTTGAGAATTTGGAGAAGACGGCTCGTCAAACAGGGCGCGCCGTAGGCATTACGACGGCAACCCCCGTTATGATCAATCAATTGCAGGCATGGGCAAAAACGCTGCCGGAGCATGGAATCGCCTTGGCTCCTCTTACTGCCATGGTTCAATAGACCTCTTGCATTACGTCGGCTCTGGTGGAAAACTGCGTCGTCGCACTATGGCGGGCTTCGCAAAAGGTCTTTTAGGATGATCCCTGTTGTTGATACGCAAAAACTTCCCTATCGCCGTAGCGTCGGTATATGTCTTTTTAATTCGCAAGGGTTGGTGCTGATTGCCGAACGCCGGGATAAACGCGGCGCATGGCAAATGCCGCAGGGCGGCGTGCAAAAAGACGAAGAACCCAGTCATGCCGTTTTTCGCGAGATGAAAGAAGAAATAGGCACCGATAACGCCCGCATTATTGCAAAAGCGCCGGATGTTTTGCGCTATGAATTTCCCGATTGGTTGCAAAACCGCCGCGTCGGGCACGACGGCGCCGTTTTTAGAGGCAAATATCGCGGGCAGGAACAGCAATGGTTCGCCTTGCGCTTTTTGGGTCAGGACGGCGAGATTGATTTGTCCGGCAAAGACGAACCCGAAAGACCCGAGTTTATTGCGTGGAAATGGGTTTCTATACAAGAAACGCCAACCTTGATCGTGCCGTTTAAAAAGCCCGTTTATGACGGCGTCGTAAAGGTCTTTTCGTCCATCGGCGAAGCGATCGCGCGAGGCGAAGATCCCGCGCCCTTGTTTGGGGTCTAGCCCACAGGTAACGCTTCGATAATGACAACGGCTTGTGCAAAAGGCTTGTCGTCGCTGAGGCTTAAGTGAATGACGGCTTTTGCGCCTTTGGGCGTTATTTTTTTCAGGCGCTTGAGAGCGTTTCCCGAAAGAACCATCGTTGGTTTTCCTGACGACAGATTGACAACGCACATTTCGCGGAAAGCGGCGTTATGGCCTATGCCGGTTCCCAACGCTTTGGCGCAGGCTTCCTTGGCCGCAAAGCGTTTGGCGTAAGAAGCGGCGGCATCGGCTTTTTTCGAGGCTTTAGTCCGTTCGGCAGGCGCAAAAACACGTTGCACAAAATGGGCCCCATGTTTTTCAAGCGTCGCGCGGATACGCTCGATATTTGCCAGATCGCTTCCGATGCCGATGATCATGGGTGAATTATAGCATGGAGGAAGGCAAGGCGAAGCAATTATTGAACATACGGCGCAAACCGGCCTTGAGCCGAACGTTTTTGCCCGCAAGGCACCGGTCTTTGGAAGGCATCGAAACAACGTTTTGTTCTTCCCCCGCTTGGAGCCGGGGCTTGGCTATGCTGAAGCCTGAGAAAATTTAGATCAGGGCGAAGAACATCCCCGGGGCGGGGATGGGTAGGGAAATCCTCAATATCCAAATTAACCCTGTCTTCCGGCAACGTTGCGACAACGGTGGCGTTTTCCCGCTTAAGGCTGCGAATTTTTCCGAGGCGCGTTTGTCTTGTCGCAAGAACAGTATTTCTTTCAGGTATCACGAAAAGTCCTCATTAATTCGGTTCCGGTTTCCTGATGGCGCCGCCAAATTGTCCAGGGCCTCTTCCGCAGCCGATAAAGGGAATAAAGACGTCTACCTCACCGTCGGCCGTTTCTATGGTGACGGTTCCCGTT
>JBAZLX010000083.1:0-7822 GCA_041650075.1 Bdellovibrionales bacterium
GAAATGACAAAAGCTTCTTCACATTTGTCCTCCCAGCACCGATAAACTGCCGTAAAGAGGGCCAAGTGTCGCAAGAACCGTCCAGGCCAAAAGGGCTCCGACGATAAGCGTTAAACAGGGTTCAAGAAGGCCAATAAATGTGTTCACGGCATTCGTCGCTTCTCGGTCGTAGGCAATCACGATGTCGTTGAGGCTCTTTTCCAGATTTCCGCTGCGTTCGCCGGTGCGAAGGATTTCGACGACAAACGGTGGAAAGACGTCTTGAAGCGCAAGCGAGAGGGACGCGCCGTCCATAACGCGTTGTTCGGCTTTCTCGACCCCTGCGCGTAACGCGAGGTTATTCAGGGTTTCCCCGGCTTGACGAAAACAGGCTGCCATGTCGCAACCGTTCCGAAAGAGGATGTAAAAGCTGTAAGTAAACCTGGCGATCTCTGTTTTAGCTATGATATTGCCGATTACAGGAAGGTGCAGACGCACGCTATCGTAAGCGATCCCGAAAGACGGGATTGTTTTTCTTAGAAAAACGACAAGCAGTCCTAGGCCGACAAGGCTTGCAAGAAAGATCGCCCCATAATCCACAAAAAAGGTTGAGGCTGCTATTAGTAGCCGTGTTGCTAGAGGGAGCTGTCCGCCAAGACTATTCAAAAATTGTATAACTTGGGGGATAACCATCGTCATCATAAAGGCGGTGGCTCCGCCTGCGACCAAAAACATGAAAAATGGATAACGCAAGGCACGTCGCATGCGCTCCTGCGCGTCGGCGTGATTTTTGGCATAGCGGGAAAGGTAATCGAAAGTGACGGACATATCGCCGCTTTTTTCTCCCGCGCCTATGATGGCGGTAAATAAAGGCGGAAAAAGGGACGGGTATAAGGCAAAGGACGACGCTATTCCTTTGCCGTTGGCGATAGCCTGAGATATTTGAACCAAAGCATCGGCAAGATCGGAAGGGCCTGCAAAGGTTCTGGCGTCGCGCAGCGCATCCGGAAACGCAATTCCTGCTTTCAATAAATCGTGAAGCCGTGAGCAAAAATCTGCCAGAACGCGTGGGGAGATTCTTTTCTTCAAAAAAGAAGGTCGAAATATATTTTCTTTCTTTTCCCGAGCGTCAATTAACTCAAGGCCAGATTCCTTCAGATAGTGCCCAAGCTCATTTTCATTGGAAGCCGTCATCTCGCCGCAAGAGATTCGACCGGAAGCGTAAACGGCGCGGTATGCATAAGCTGGCATTTACAGGCGCCTCGTCATATCAACGTTGCGACGCAGTTCATCAAGGCTCGTTTCGTGACGCAGGACTTTGGCGATACCATCCTCAGCCATGGATACAAAACCTTCCTTTTGTGCCTGTCGGCGCAGGGCCGTAAGAGGGGCCTCCGCTGCAATGAGTTCGTCCATTTCCGGCGTGATGCGAAGCACTTCCGTAACGGCGGCGCGCCCACGATAGCCCGTATGATCGCAATGCTCACATCCTGTAGCTTCCGAAATCATCGGGGGGCTATCCATAGATGCCTGTGCTTCGCAAAAACCGGGCATGGAAATTTCGACGGGTGCAATGCAAGCAGTGCCCAGGATTTTCATTTCTTCCGGTGTGGCAAGGCGTGCGCGCTTGCATTTGGGGCACAGTCTTCTGATTAATCTTTGCGCAACGATGCCGATAATGTTGCCGGTCATGGCGCGAGAGGAAAGACCGAGATCGTTAAGGCGCGGCAGGGCGCCGAAGGAATCGTTGCAATGTAAAGTCGAAAACACCTGATGTCCCGTCATTGCGGCGCGAAGGGCCATGCGCGCGGTATCGTTGTCGCGCACTTCTCCGATAAAGATAATATCGGGAGCCTGACGCAAAATGCCGCGCACGCCTTCGGCAAAACCCAATCCTTGTTGTTCCTGAACGGCGGTTTGACGTATCATCTCAAATTGATACTCGACAGGTTCTTCGAGCGTCATAATATTGACGTTCACGTTAGAAAGGCGTTTGAGCATCGCATATAACGTTGTCGTTTTGCCGCTTCCCGTTGGCCCCGTAACAAGAACGATTCCCTCCGGACGTTCGAGAATAAGTTCCATTTTTTTGAGGTTTGCCGCTTCGTAGCCCAGCATGTCCAGTGACAATAAAGCGCGTCTGTGGTCGAGAATGCGAATGACGATATTTTCGCCCTGAATTGTCGGCATAACGGCCATGCGGAAATCAATCTTCGCGCCGCTCACTTGCATATGAAAACGACCGTCTTGCATGCTTCGCGTGTCGGCGATGTTCATACCGGCCATGATTTTCAATCGGTGCGATAGCGGCGCCCAGTGCGAGAAATGAAGGGCGTGTTTTTGGCGGAGCACGCCGTCAATCCGGACGCGGATGCGCACAAAAGAATTTTCAGGTTCAAGATGAACGTCGGAAGCGCCTTCGCGCACGGCATCCGTAAGGATTGTGTTGACGAGGCGCACGATCGGATGCTGCCATGCTTCCGAGTTTTGCTCATAAGAAACGGCGACGCCTTCCAATTCCTTTAGAATATCGTCAAAACAGGTGTCCGTTTGCGTATAAGTTTCCAGCGCTTCGGCAATATCCGTTTCCGATGCGATTAACTGGACGATTTCAATCGGACGGGGAAAATAACGGCGCACTTCGTCCGTTACGCCAATATCCAACGGATCGACAACGGCAAGGCGCAATACGTCGCCGTCGAAAGAGAGGGGGACGGCGCGACATCTTTCGGCGACGGCACGGGGTACTCGGCTTAAGACATCTGGATTGATCGCGATGGTTTTAAGATCAACGCGATCGTGACCGGTATGTATCGCCAGCGTGCTTGCCAGCACTTTGTCGCTTAGAAAGCCAAGCCTGACCAGAATGTCCCCCAGGCGTTCCTTGCTGCGGCGTTGTTCGTGCAGGGCAATCTGAATCTGGTCTTTAGTAACTTCGCCGATGTGTAGAAGTCGTTCGCCAAGGCGGAGATTGCCGCCAGTGCCTCGCGGCTTGCGCAAGGGGAGGATTTTATTCATGGGGTTCCTCCCCAGGTCGAGGCGCATGCGCCGCTGCCGAGCATGCTGACCAAAGTATTACGATCGGCATAGGCAAGGACGTCGTCATAGGGATCCGTATCGCCGATAACAATTGGCGCATCGTAGAACTGCACGTCGTCGTTAGCGTTGCATCGGGCGAATCCGCCATAGGCGCTGCATTCGAGATAGTTTGAAGGAAAAGGAAGAGGGTTCCCGTTCTTTGCAGGAGTTGCGGCATAAGAGCCGTAGCCCGCTTGTCCGTGACTCACAAAAATAACGGCAGCGTTTTGCGTTGCTCCCTTTTCGCTTGGCATAATAGTTGTCACTTTGACGGTCGAAGACGCTGTTCCTTTTTTGCATAAGCCCTTTACGGCAAATCCGATTTGCGATGAGATGCAATAACCGCTTGTCACATCGGCTTCCGTGCACGGCGCTGTCGGAGGAACAACGGTCGGTGTCGGATTTGTCAGCCCCGTGTCAACGCGCATTGTAATCCAATGTCCCCATCCGTCGCGCGCTGTTGAGGGCGGAACGCCAAGCGAGGCAAAGGGGGGAATGCCTTGCGCGGCAGTGCATGCTCCGCAGCCGGAATTGGTTGATGTGCTAACTTTTCCAAAGTTCGCTTTTGTTCCGCCCGGGATCGCAGGACATGGCAGGCAGCCGTTTGACTGAACGAAAGCGGCAGTAGCTGTCATCAGGCTGCGCAAATTGCTTTGTGTCAGAGCCTGTTGACCGGACTGTCTCAGGGAGGTTAGTGCCGGAAAAACAGTCAATATCACAAGCCCCATAATGACCAGAACAATGGCCATTTCTGCAAGCGTAAAGCCGGAGGAATGAGCCTTAAAAGAGCATAAAGGGCGCTGTGCCGCTTTTCCCGACCGCATCATAAAAGCTTTCCCGAAGGCTACATCTTTGCGCACGTCGTGTAAGTCTTGGCTGCGTCGTACGTAGTGGCGGGGGTGCCGTTTTCAGCTTCGCCAACTTCGCCCGTCGAAACCATTGACGATATTGATCCCGTGTTGCTGACGCCGTCGTCGAGACGAGAGTCGATGGACATGGCGGCGTCGCCCGGCACGCTGCTAAGACACACAACGTTGGTTGTAAAAGCGCCGGTTCCGCTGAAAGCGCCATGCTGGAAGCCGAAAATGCCGCCAAATGAATTGGCTGGTTGTGTAACGTCGCTGCCCGCGCCCTTAACGAGTCCTGCGGCGCGCAAATCGGCCCAGAGCAAGCGGGTTTCCGCCGTGTCTGACGTGCTATCGAAGGTTTCATCAAGAGTTCCATCGCTGGTAGTAGTGTTTGCGGGAACATTGGCGCTTGAAAAACGTTCCTTTGCTTTGGCGTCATCGCCGGGCATCGCCCCATAATTTTGCACGTAGGTCTGGAATTGGGCTTGATATGCCTGAAGGGCATTGACGGCGTTTGTAATTTGCGCGTTGAGCATAATCTGTTTGCCCGACAACACACCCCCGATTATCAGGCCGATGATGACAAGGACGATAGAAAGTTCGACAAGCGTAAAACCTGCATTATAAGTACTATTCCTTTTCATGGTTTATCTCCGTTTATGAGGGTAAATCGGGGTCGGTATCTTCGGCGTTTTCAGAGTCTTCGTCCGGCAATGAAACAGCGGTTGCGTGAGGCATTCTTACCGAACGGGGATCGCGGCTATAGGTTTGATAAAGACCGTCATCTGCGGCATCCGGCTCAGGCTGATCGGCGATTGTCGCTCGCAGCAAGATGACCAATTCGGTGGTTTTTGCCTGATTGTCGCGGGATTTGAAAAGCTGACCGATATAGGCGATGTCGGCGAGGCCCGGCACGCCTTGATCCTCGTTGATCGAACTGTCCTGCATCAATCCGCCCATGACGGCAATTTCGCCGGAATTGAGCTGAATGACGGAATCCATTTCGCGTACGGCAAGAACGGGAATTTTTGACTCGACGGAACTTGTTACGCCGGCAACGGCAGCGTTTAGGCCGATTGAAGGGTCGTTCACTTCTTCGACGACGCGCGAAATGGTCGGGCGGAGCGTCATCGTCACGCGGTTGCTTTTGGCGTCAATGGACGGTTGCACAGTCATAATTAGGCCGACGGGAACCGTTCGAGGGGTGCTTGTATAAACGGGATTGGTGGTAATGGAAGCGCCGTTGGCATTTGTCGTTGTCGTAAATTGAGCCTGAGTGACGAAATAGACCTTATTGGTGGCAACCTTCATGACGGCGGTCTGATTGTTCAAAACGGTGATGCGGGGAGCTGACAGCACACGCGTTGTTCCGAAGGTCTGAACCAGATTGATAAGACCGCCGAAGTTTGCGCCCACAACGCTTGCGGTAAAATAGCCATTTGCGCCCATGGCCGTGTCGGTACCGAAATCCGACGAAACGCTGACCGTGTTTCCGAGCGAAAGGTTGTTTTTGAAAACGCCGGCCCAGTCAATGCCCGATTCATAGGATTCGTTAAGCTCAACTTCGATAATCCTCGCATCAATCAAAACCTGCGCTGAGGCTTTTTTACGCAATTCGGCAAAAAAGGCGGCGATAGAGTCATGTTGCCGTTGATTGCCGAAAATGGTGACGATGCCCGCTTGTCTGTTCATACTGTAATTGATTTTACCGTCTGTCTTTTTTCCGCCGGCTCCCAAAATTTGTGCAATAGATTTTTCAGTTTCTTCCCAAAAGTTGGCGTCAGACGTGCCGGAAACTTTGGATGTTGAATTGTTCTCGGTGGAGGACTGGTTGCCTCTGTTCGTCGTTCCCGAAGAACTGCCGGTGCTGACATCCACATCAAAAACGTTTGTGGCAACCGACGTGTCGCTTGTGGCGCGTCTTGCCAAGCTCAGATAATCCAAGCGATAGGATTTTTGATAGGGTTCGTCCGGTTTGATGCGGATGAAAGAGCCGTCGGCGATGTACCGCAGGTTTGCGAGGGTACAAATACGTTTCAGCACCTTTTCGAACGGTTGGTTATTGGCCGTGATGATAACGCTGCCTTGTACGCGCGGATCGAGTTCGAGGTTCGCCCCTGTTTTGCGCACGAGCTCCATCAGCACGTCGCGAACGGGAACGCTATCGGTAACGGAAACGCTGACGAGTTTATGAAGAGGAGAATTGAGTGGCTGCGCGTCGTCGTCTTCGCCGGGTAATCTTGGAATAGGGGGGATGCCTGCGTTTTTCTTGTCTGCTTTGCCGGTTAATGGCGGCGCACGATCTCTTAGGGCGAGATAATCTTCACGGCTATGATTGCCCATAGGGTCAATCGCATCTGTTGTCAGAAGCTCAGCCGATGGCGAACACCCCTGTATGATAACTAGGGGTAATAGAAGAAGTATGAGGTAAGGGAGAAGCCGCGGCTTCATGGAAATTAACTATGTAACGTTTTGAAAACACGAGCGTGCTGGAACTCTCTTTTATTATGGGTTGCGCATGTATGTCAAAACAAGCAATAAAATTACCTGTGGATAAATCGTCATTTCTGGGGATAAGTCACGCCCCAGAAGTATAATCCTTCGGCCGGAGCGGTGGGACCTCCTTTTGTTCTGTCGCAAGCGGCAAAGGCGGTGCGGAAATTTTCAACCGACCAATGTCCCGTTCCGACGAGACTGAGAGTGCCGACCATATTGCGCACTTGATGATAAAGGAAGGATCGCGCTTCTGAGAGAATAAAGACGTCTTCGCCTTCGCGCGTCACTTCGAGCTTATCCAATGTTCTGAGAGGTGAATTAGCCTGACAGTTACTCGCGCGAAAAGTCGAAAAATCGTGTTTGCCGATAAGAATATCGGCGGCGCGTTGCATCGCTTCAATATCGAGAGGATTGATGACATGCCATGCGTACAAAGATTGAAAGGTCAAAGGCGCGCGGCGATTGACGATGCGATAGCGATAGCTGCGCCGCATCGCGCTAAGCCGGGCATGAAACGTTTCATCAGCGGCTTCTGCATTCAGGATCGCGATTTTGTGCGGACGCAGGTAAAAATTGACAGCGTCGCGAACGACGTTGCCGTTTGTCTCCTTTTTCAAATCAACATGCGCTACCTGGGCATGCGCATGAACACCTGCGTCTGTACGTCCGGCGACAAACAACGAGGCCTCTTCGCTTGAAAACTTTTGAATGGCTTCTTCAAGCGTTTGTTGGACGGAAGGGGCATTGGACTGCTTTTGCCAGCCGGAATAGGCTGTGCCGTCGTACTCGATCGTCAATTTCCATCTGGTCATAGCTTGTTTCCAACCGGAAATCTAAGTCCTCGCAGCAACGAAGCTCCATCCGTTGTATTCTTTCCTGCGCGTTGAACCTGATCAAGCTGCAAAGCTTGCTTGCCGCAAGCGACAGTGAATTTATCGTCGAGTAACGTTCCGGCGCCTCCCCCTTTGTCAGCGACAATCGTTGCCTTCAGAACTTTTATGTTTTCATTATTCAATGTAAAATAGCAGCCGGGCCACGGCGAAAGAGCGCGGATTTGCCTTTCAATATCGGCGGCGGGTTTAGCCCAGTCAATCTTGCCGTCGTCGCGCGTCAGTTTAGCGGCATAGGTTGCCCCTTCTTCGGGCTGTGGGATGGGGCTCAATTTTCCTTCCGACAGATCGGCAAGCGTGCGCACAATGAGGCGTGCCCCGATATCGGCCATCGCGTCGTGCAGGCTTTCTGCGGTTGTTTTATCCGTAATCGCGACGCTTTCTTTAAGCAGCATTGAGCCCGTATCAAGCCCGTCGTCCATCTGCATGACCGTGATTCCTGTTTCTTTGTCTCCGGCCAAAAGCGCGCGCTGGATGGGAGCTGCGCCGCGCCACCGCGGAAGAAGAGATCCATGAATGTTGATGCAGCCG
>JBAZLX010000084.1:0-7756 GCA_041650075.1 Bdellovibrionales bacterium
TCGAACAAGTCGAAATGGGCGTTGCCGTGCGCATGGCCGTTATTGATCTCTTGATGTCCCAGGAGAAAACATGATTTTCTTTTCACTCTTCGCCGTATCCTTTTTTGCCTATGTCCTCGGCAGCATTCCCTTTGGGCTTGTGCTGACGCGTCTGGCTGGGCTCGGAGACATACGCGCCATCGGCTCCGGCAACATCGGCGCGACGAACGTGCTCCGGACGGGCAACAAAACGCTCGCGGCCCTGACCTTGCTTTTGGATGCCCTCAAAGGCGTCGCCGCCGTCTTATTTGTCGCCGCCTATTTTCCCGGCCTTGTCGAAGTGGCGGCGCTGGCCGCAGTCCTTGGGCATATGTTCCCTCTTTGGCTCCGGTTTAAAGGCGGCAAAGGCGTTGCCACCAGCATCGGCGTCATCGCAGCCCTTAACTGGCCGACAGGGCTGGCCGTCTTCGTCCTTTGGCTTCCTGTCGTCATCTTTTTGCGTATCTCCTCATTGGCAACGTTGATTGTCTCGGCTTCAGTTCCTGTGTTTTTTACGGTTTTTGGACGCGTTGATCTTGTGCCCTTTTCCCTTGTTCTCCTCGTTTTGGTTTTCTTCAAGCACCGCGAGAACATCCGCCGCCTCATCAACCACACAGAACCGAAGATTGGACAGCTGAGAAATGACGCGCCGCCCCCTCAACGAGGCTGAAAAAAGAGACACATTGCGCCTTGCGCGGACAGAGAACGTAGGGCCCATCACATTCCGGCAGCTTTTAAGGCGTTTCGGGTCGGCGCGAGCGGCATTGGAAGCGTTACCCTTAATGGCGCGACGCGGCGGCAAAAAGGATTTCAAGCTTCCGTCCAAAAATCTGATTGAAGATGAAATTGCGAACATCGAAAAAAATGGGGCCGCGCTCATTGCGTGGTGCGAGCCGGATTATCCCGAAAGTCTGGCCGCCATCGAAGACGCGCCGCCGCTCATCACGGTTCGAGGCAATGTCGACCTCATGCACAAACGCTGCATTGGCATCGTCGGCGCGCGCAACGCGTCGCTTAACGGGCGTAAAATGGCGGAAAGCCTCGCGCAGGGATTGGGACAAAACGACATCGTCGTTGTCTCCGGCATGGCGCGAGGCATAGACGCGGCAGCGCATCGGGCAAGCCTTGCCACAGGCACAGTTGCCGTATTGGCGGGAGGCGTTGATGTCGTATACCCGAAGGAAAATCAGGATTTGTACGATACGCTTGTCGAAAGGGGCTGCATCCTCTCCGATATGCCTTGGGGGCTTGAACCGTTTTCCAAGCTCTTCCCGAGACGGAACCGCTTGATCTCCGGCTTAAGCCTCGGCGTCATCGTCGTCGAAGCGGCTCTGCAATCCGGCTCGCTCATCACGGCCAAAATGGCGCTCGATCAGGGACGCGAAGTATTTGCCGTACCCGGCTCGCCGCTCGACCCGCGCGCGACGGGAACGAACGATCTGATCCGCCAAGGCGCCATATTGGTTGAAAGAGCCGGGGACGTTTTGAGCCATATCCATACCCCGCCCCGCCTGCTCTCCGAGCCCCCCGCGAACGACTTTTGCGCCTCTTCCTGCCCGATTGACGAAGCCGCGGTGTCTCAGGCAAGGTCAAAAATCCTAGAGAATCTAAGCCCTTCGCCGGTTTCGGTTGACGAACTGGCGCGACAGTGTCACCTATCCCCGTCTGTCGTTCTTACCGTTCTCTTGGATTTAGAGCTCGCGGGCTTAGTTGAAAGACAAGTTGGAAACAAAGTCGTTTTGATAGGATCGTCGTGTCTCATAAACTCGTAATCGTAGAATCGCCGGCTAAAGCGAAGACTATAAATAAGTATCTGGGCAGTGATTTCACTGTCCTTGCCTCTTACGGACACATCAGGGATTTGCCGCCCAAGGACGGCTCCGTGCGCCCGGACGAAGACTTCGCGATGGACTGGGAACTGGGTGACCGCGCGGACAAACCCGTGAACGAGATCACCAAGGCCGTCAAATCGGCGGACGCCGTCTATCTGGCAAGCGATCCTGACCGCGAAGGAGAAGCGATTGCCTGGCACATTCTCGAAATCTTGCGCGCGAAAGGGTTGGATAAAAAAACGCCGATCAAGCGCGTGACGTTTAACGAGATCACCAAAAAGACGGTGACGGATGCGATTGAGCATCCCCGCGAAATTGACGGAGACTTGGTTGACGCCTACATGGCGCGCCGCGCGCTCGATTATCTCGTCGGCTTTTCGCTCTCTCCCGTTCTGTGGCGCAAATTGCCCGGCTCGAAATCGGCGGGACGCGTGCAATCCGTCGCTTTGCGTTTGATCTGCGAGCGCGAATCCGAAATCGAAAAATTCAAGGCGCAGGAATTCTGGACGATCGAAGCGACCTTCGTCACGGCCTCCAACCAAAGCGTTCCGGCGCATCTGACGCATCTGAACGGCAAAAAGCTCGACAAATTCGCGCTTCAAACGAGCGCCGACGCGCAAGCCGCTTTATCGCTTCTCAATCAACTGACCTACACGGTCGGCGTTGTCGAGAAAAAGCAGTCGCGACGCAATCCCTATCCGCCTTTCACGACCTCGACGCTGCAGCAGGAAGCCTCGCGCAAGCTCGGCATGGGGGCAACCCGAACGATGCGCACGGCGCAGCATTTGTACGAAGGCGTTGACATCGGCGGCGAGCTTGTCGGTCTCATCACCTATATGCGTACAGACAGCGTCACTTTATCCACCGATGCCGTCATGTCCGCCCGCGACATGATTAAAGAGGATTTCGGCGCGTCTTATGTCGCTGACAGTCCGCGCATGTACAAATCCACGGCCAAGAACGCGCAGGAAGCGCACGAAGCCATTCGTCCCACCGACATGCGCCGCCGTCCCGAACACGTGGCCAAGCGCCTCGATAAAGAGCAACTCGCGCTCTATACGCTTATCTGGCAGCGCACGATGGCCTGCCAGATGGCGAGCGCCGTCCTCGATCAGGTTTCCGTAGACATTGTCGGTAACGATAATAAGGGCGCTTTCCGCGCGACGGGTTCCGTCGTCGTATTCGACGGCTGGTTCAAGGTTTATCAGGAAAGCGACGACGACGACAAAAAGCCGGACGACGACGGCTACGGCAATGTCCGCCTGCCCCAGATGACGGAGAAAGACCCCCTCTCCAAAAAGGAAATCAAGCCCGAGCAGCATTTCACGCAACCGCCGCCGCGTTACAGCGAAGCCTCCCTCGTGAAAAAGCTCGAAGAATTGGGCATTGGCCGTCCATCGACATATGCCAGCATCATGCAGGTTCTTCAGGATCGCGATTACGTTCGGCTCGACAAGAAACGCTTCATCCCCGAAGACCGGGGCCGCATCGTCACGACGTTCCTCGAAAATTATTTCAAGGAATACGTCGAATACGACTTTACAGCGGATCTCGAAGCCAAGCTCGACGATATTTCCGGCGGCAAGCTCGCATGGAAAAAGGTCTTGCGCGAATTCTGGACGGGTTTTTCGAAAGCCATCGGCAATACGAAGGATTTAAAAATTTCCGACGTTATTGACGCGCTCGACAACGTCCTTGGCCCCCACTTCTTCCCGCCGAACGCCGACGGCAGCGACCCGCGCCTTTGCCCTTCCTGCAAAACGGGACGCATGGGACTGCGGCTTGGCAAATTCGGGGCTTTCCTTGGCTGCTCAAACTATCCGACCTGCCGCAATACGCGGGCGTTGTCAGTAGCCAACGGCAGCGGCGATCAACCGCAAATGTCGGGACCACGCGAGCTTGGCCTCGATCCGGAAACGAAGTTGCCGGTCTCGGCGCGCGTCGGGCCGTACGGAGCCTATGTTCAGCTCGGTCCTCTTCCAATGGCCGCCCCGCCGCCCGAAGAAATTCCGGCTGACGGCAAGAAAAAGAAGAAAAAGAAAAAAGACGACGCGCCGAAGCCCAAACGCGCGACGTTGCCCAAGGGCGTAGACCCGAATTTAATCAATCTCGACACGGCGCTGCGTTATCTCGCCCTGCCGCGCGAGGTAGGCAAGCATCCCGAAACGAACGTCCTGATTACGGCGGGCATCGGACGCTTCGGGCCTTACATCAAGATGGGCTCGCAGTACAAAAGCCTTGCCGAGGGCGACGATGTCCTTAACGTCGGCCTCAACCGCGCGGTTGTGTTGCTGGCCGAGCCGAGCAAAGGCCGCTTCGGCCAGCCAAAGCAGGCTGGCAAAGTCTTGGGCGAACATCCCGACGACAAAAAGCCGGTGACGCTCAACAGCGGGCGCTTTGGCCCCTACGTCAAGTGGGGCAAGGTGATGGCGACCGTCACAAAGTCGTATGATCCTGAAAATCTGACATTGACGCAGGCGCTTGAGATTATCGCGGCCAAAATCGCCAAAGGCCCGAGCAAAGGCTTCAAAGGCAAAAAGGCGGCTAAAGAGGCGAAAGAAAAACCAGCCGCCAAACCCGCGTCCAAAAAGCCCACCAAGGCGAAGAAAGCCTAAAAATAGAAAGCCGATAACGGCTGAAAAGCCTGATATTTCAAAGCATGAGACTGGCTTGGGTTTTGCTTCTTTTGTTCCCGCTATGAATCCGACATATTACCAGCGCACTCTCGTGCATTACGACACAATATTACTAATGGGGTATAGAAAAATGACAAATATACTCGCAATTCCAATCAATGAAATTTCTGGGGCTATGGTTACAGAAGATGGTCAAAAAATGCTCCTAAAATTTGTTCAAGCTAACGGCAATGATCTTATTCTTGCCATTCCTCGTGATCAATTTTTGAACTTCGTGGATATGGCCGCGCTTTCACAAAAACAGAGTGATGATATTCTAAAAATTGACCCAAATATTAAATCTGCTTTTCACGTAAAGTGGTGGGAGTTGGGTTTTGACAAAACCACAAAAACAGCCGTACTAACCTTGACCTTCGGCGCAGGCGGCAAACTATCATTTCGGCTCTCGGAGAACATGCCGAAAGATATACTTGAAACTTTACAGGCATATGTGGGCAACACTGTTCCTCAAAAGCCTGATGTTCTGAATTAAATGCCTATATTGTGCGCTTAACGTGATATTGCTATCTTGCCGCCACGCCGTTTTTGCTAAAAATTATCCATTGTTGGAGACTCTTTGATGCCCAATTTTCTCACGCTCGACAGAATTAACTTCAGCGGTAAAACCGTTCTTCTCCGTGCCGACCTCAACGTGCCGATGAAAGACGGAAGTGTCACGGACACGACGCGGCTTGAGCGCCTCATCCCAACGCTGACCGATTTGTCGAAAGTGAAAGCCAAAATCGTCATCCTGTCGCATCTGGGGCGTCCCGACGGCAAGAAAAACGAAAAATACAGCCTCCGCCCCGTCGCGGCGGCGCTTGAAAAAATCTGGGGACGGCCGGTCGCCTTCGCCGAAGACTGTGTGGGCAAAATTGCCTCCGACGCCATCGCGAAGCTTCCTTTCGGGGACGTCCTCGTTCTCGAAAATACGCGTTTTTACGAAGGCGAAGAAAAAAACGACCCCGTTTTCGCCGGACAGCTGGCCGCGCTCGGCAATGCCTATGTTAACGACGCTTTCTCGGCGGCGCATCGCGCGCACGCCTCGACCGAGGGCATGGCAAAGTTTATGCCCCGCGCGGCGGGACGCCTGATGCAGGCGGAACTCGAAGCGCTCGACAAAGCTCTGGGCACGCCGGTTCACCCTGTCGCCGCCATAGTCGGCGGCTCCAAAGTTTCGACCAAGCTTGATCTGCTTCAAAATCTTATCTTGAGAGTCGATTACCTGATCCTCGGCGGCGGCATGGCGAATACGTTCCTCGCGGCAAAGGGCGTCAATGTCGGCAAATCGTTGCATGAGCCCGATATGTTGAACACAGCGCGCGGCATCGCCACAAGAGCAGCGGCGCGCACGTGCCATATCATTCTGCCCAAAGATGTCGTCGTCGCGGCAGAGCTAAAAGCGAACGTCGCCACAAAAACGGTCGCGCTGGATAGAATTCCGGTAGACGGCATGATCCTCGATATAGGGCCCCAGTCGGTCAAGGAAATCGGCAACGCGCTGCAGAACTGTAAGACGGTTATATGGAATGGCCCTCTGGGCGCGTTCGAAACGCCGCCGTTCGATCAAGCCACAACGGCAGTGGCCAAAATCGTCTCGAAGCTCACGAAGGAAGGCTATATTCTTTCGGTGGCAGGAGGCGGCGATACAGTCTCCGCCCTCGCCCACGCAGGCGTGATGGACGATCTCAGCTACGTTTCGACGGCAGGCGGCGCATTCCTCGAATGGATGGAAGGCAAAAAACTGCCGGGAGTCGTAGCGCTGGCAGGCAAAGGCTAGAATATTTTCCTGTTTCTCGGAATCAAAAATGCTCTCTATCTTTCCTCTCCCCCTGCGGGAGAGGAAGCAAAAACCTGAGCTTACAAAGTAAGCTCTCGGTTTTTGCAGGTGAGGGGGTCATTTTATTTGATCGGATTTGCCCTCATCCGGCGTCAGATACGCGGAGCGCTATGCCCTTGTCTTAAACGGAAAGCCAGACCCTCGACAACCTCTTGTCCCGCCGACATATTTGAAGCCTTGTGCGCGAAGATGAAATTTGCTTCGTGCGCCATATTGATGATAATTCTTGGTCTATGATTGAAAATGGGAGTCTCGTTGGTGCTTACTCCTTCTTCAGAAGGCTCAAAGGAAATAGAAAGAACAGCCCTCTCCGAGGCCACATTAGCAACAGCCTTGAAAAAGCGAGCGAGCGCATCTTTATCCAACTGCCGAAAGGCATTATCATGCACCATGACAACCTTCAGTTCTCGTCCCATACAAACATTTTCTAAAAAGGCGCTGTCTATATTGCGGATGCCGGCTTCACAAAAATCCATGGTTCCGTTCATCCCGCCTTTGGCGAACAGATATTCATCCGTTCTGACTTCCTCGTTCTCGGCATATAAATATTCGTTTCTAAGATCGACCGTGTTTTTTACAGACGCGTTTCCCACAACCACCGCATCGAAACCGTATCTCGCCAAGGCCATTTCATGCACCCCGTCGCCGCCCACAGCGATACAAACAAACTGTTGCGACGCGTCGGGTTTTAAAGCCTTCGCCCGCTCCAGGGTCCAGCCGAAAACCGTACTTCCCATGATATTTTTTTGCACGGATAGAACGTCTTCATAGGCGCGCGCCTGTTCAGGAAGAGCCGGGAGATCGCTCAAAACCGGCATATAATATTTGGGGTCTAAAGAAGTATAATTACGAACGGAGGCCATTTGATGTATTCCTTATAATAAATAATAATGCCTTTTCGAAAGCAGCTATGTTTTCTGCAGTCGCCAATTATATGCCCAAACAGGCTCAAAATTTTTTGGTTAATTTAGTTTCTCGCTCTAAAAAGCAAAAATTATTCGTTGATAATGCCGGTTTCGACCCACCATCTGACGCGCTGCGCCCTGATCTGAGCCGCGGCGGATTTCGCCGCCACGGTGTCTTTATATATGCCGAAACACGAGGCGCCGCTGCCCGACATGCGCGCCAGCAGGCATTCGCCCGACGCTTCCAGAACGGAAACGATATCCGCGATTTCCGGCATCAATTTAAGCGCCGGCGCATAAAGATCGTTGCCGCGTTTTTTCAGCTCTTCAACCAGCTCTTCGACGGAGGCAGGCGAATTCTCAAAGCGCGAGAGGGGCGAAAACTTATATCCCCCTTCGCGGAATTCCTTATAAACAGCGGGGGTCGCCAATCCCTTGCCCGGATTGATCAGAACGACATCGGCGCGCGGCAGCTTGGGTGCAGGA
>JBAZLX010000085.1:0-7592 GCA_041650075.1 Bdellovibrionales bacterium
TTCTCCGTCACGGCCTGAACCGGCGCTGCCTTGGGGGCAGGAGCCGCAACCGGAGCCGGGGCGGGAGCCGGAGCTACCTTTTTAGGCTCGACTTGAGATTTAGGCGTAAGGTTGTTGATCGAAGGCGCAACCTTCTCGGTTGTTTCCTCGACAGGCGCGGCTTCAGCCGGTGCAGAAGCTTTTGGAGCCGGTGCAGCCGTTTTTGCCGTTGCAGCCTTTGCCGGAGCGGCCTTCTTCTTCGCCTCAGCCGGAGCCTTTACCTTAAGGTTGGTTGTCGCAGGCTTTTTTTCCTGAGCCGCGGCGGCAGCTTCGGCCTGAGACTTTGTCATCAGGTTGGACGTCGCTTCCGGCGCAGCCTCGGCTTTTTCCGCCGCAGGCGGCGTTGCAGAAGGAACCTTCATCGCGCCGACGGGTTCGCCGCTCACAGGACGAGCCTTGGGATCGCTGCTGCTATAACGCAGTTTGGTATAGCGGTCTCTCTCTGACGGCGGCGAATAGCCGTCCGTCGGCAAAGCCAGCTGTTTCTTTGACGGCTTGACGATATAAGGCGTGATGATGACGACAAGCTCGGTCTGGCCGTTGACAAAGTGATCGGAACGGAACAAAGCGCCGATAACGGGCAAATCGCCCAGCATCGGAAACTTGTTGATGGTCTGAGCTTGGCTGTTGTTCATCAATCCGGCGATGGCGAAGCTTTCGCCGCTCGCAACCTCGACGGTAGTTTCCGCCTTGCGCGACGTCAAAGCCGGAATCGCGATGTTGCTAAGGGTAATAGAGCCCGCTTCCGTCAGCTCGCTGACTTCGGGGCGGACGTGCAGGCTGATGCGGTCGCCGCTCAGGACGGTCGGCGTGAAGGAAAGGGAAATACCGTAAGACCGGAACTGAATGCCGATGGCGCCGTTATCCTGCGGAACCGGAATGGGGAATTCGCCGCCTGCCAGGAAGTTGGCGGTCTCGCCGGACATGGCGGTCAAATTAGGTTCGGCTAAAATGCTCAGCATGCCTTCCTGCGCCATGGCGTCAATCATGCCGTCAATGCTTAAGTCGCCGATAGTGCCCGCTGCGCCAAGAACGGCGTTGGGAACGCCCAGCGACGTGTTGTTGGGGCGCGGGAAAAGGCCGGTATTGTTGGCGGTGCCCGAGTTAAACACGCCGGTTCCCACCATATTAATCCCGTTACCGGTGGCAAATCCGACGGTCAGATTGCTGCCGGCAGTAAGCAAGGTCTGCCAGTTGAATCCCAACGAATTGTCAATGTTCCGCTGCACTTCGGCAAAGCGGACGCGAATATGAATCTGATTGCTGCCCGTAACCTGAACGCGATTGATGATGTCGCCGCCTTCGGGCAAATAGCGCATGGAGATTTTATAAGCATCGGCGACCGAGGCCGCGTCACGGGCGGTGCCGGTCAGAATAATGCCGCTCGGCACGGATTTGACGGTGATGTCGTTGCCGGGGATGGCATACCTGATCTCTTCGCGCAAAGCCGACAAATCCTGCGAAACGACAAGCGTGCGTTCCGCCAAAACCAACCCTCTGTTGTCGGTGGCCATAAACGACGTCTCGCCCGTGCGTTTGCCGAAAAGCATGATCTGGGTCGGCGACAACACTTGCACGTCGGCAATATCGGGGTTTGCGACAAAGACCGAAGAGGCGGGGCTTTCGAGCGTCAAGGGCACGCCGTGGTCAATCGTAAGGGATAAAGTCCGTGGTTCCGCCAGAGCAGGCGAGGCGGCCAAAAGGACAAGCGACAGAAGGGTGAGGATAAAGGTTTTCATCGGACTACCTTTGCCGTTCGAAAGTGTTTTCGGTTGTGGTTTTGCCGCGCATGACCTGCACGCGGTGGATCAACCCGTCGTCTCCGTTCACGGACGGATAGGAACGGCTCACGTCGCTGTCCCATGTCGGCGTTTGTTTGTCTTCTTCAGTGATTTTGACGCCGCCTTCGGTTGTCTCTTCCACGGCAAGGCTGCGAAGCGCGAGCATCAACGAGGCTTTGCCGCCGCCTTTGGTGTCCGCCATGTCAATGGCCATGGCCAGTTTTTCGGCGTCCTTTTTGCTGACTTCAAGGGTCGCCAGCTGGGCGACCTTCGGATCGTTCGATTGGTTGTCGCTGCGTTGGTCGAGCGCAAGAACGCGAATGTTCTGTAAAATCGTTTCGCTGATACGGCGTTCGGTCATTGCCGGAATGTCCTTGCGGCTGAAGCTGTGCGTCAGGATGACGTCAACGCGGTCGCCCGGGAAAATAAAGCCGGCCACCTGCGCGTTGGGCGATAAGGAAATTGACATGGCGCGCATGCCGGGCGTCAGAACGGCGGCCAAAAAGCCCTGATCGCGCGAATGGGCGATGCGCGACGCCGTAATAGGATCGTTTGCGCGGAAGCCGTCACGCACGACGGCGCCGACAAAGCTGGGAATAGTGGCCTTGCCTTTGACAAGCAAAAAGCTCGTATCGGCGGTCGCAACCCACGGGGCCCACTTCAGGTCTGATTCCTTCAAGACGGTTCCGGTGGGCAGATCGCGGGCGGCAACGATGACTTCGGTAGACTGCACGGCCGCTTTCTTTTCCGGCGTGGCTTCCGGGTTCATGAGGCTTTGCAGGGCAAAAACGGTTCCAAGCGCGATAACGCCGGCGGCAAGGAGCAAGGTGACTTTTCGTGAAGGCATGGATGACCCCTCAATCTGACATCAGAAGCGGACGCGCCATGGCGCCCAACATGGTTACGCCGCCGGTTGCAATGGCGACGCCGTAAGGTATTTTTGTTTTGGCGAGTTTCTGCATTCTCTCGGATTTCGGAATCTTCGAGCCTCTGACGGCGACAAGGGCGAGAGACTCGACGCCTCCCGCAAAAGCCGTGACGAGAAGGAACAAAGCAATCAGGTGCGGGCCTGCCCAAAGGCTCGCGACCGACAGAAGCTTGATATCGCCCGCGCCCATCATGTTGCAAAGGAACAGGACGACGCCGATCAAAGCGGCAGCGCCGAACACAACGATGTTCTGCCTCCAGTCAACGGGGCTTGGCGAGGACGCGACATAGAAGGGGAACAAGAGCAAGAGAAGACCGCAAACGGGGTTGGGGATTCGATACGAACGCACATCGCTAAAGGCAGCCGTCGCAAAAAGGACGGCAGCAAAAATCAGAACTGCCAGATGAAGAGCAGTTAAGGTTAACATCATCAGAGTCACCCTCTAGAACTTCAGGCGATATCTCAACATAACGCGTTAACTATGCGCACGGTATAGTTAAAGAGCCATGAATCGAAACGTTACGCACTCAAAACGACCGACTCGATGCCACGGGAAAATGCTACGGAAAAAACGACTCTAGGGAAACGATTATTTTCGACTCTAGACACAACCCCTAGGTATATTCTTCAGAACACACCGTCCCGAAAGAGATGCCAGCGTTTTGCCGACATCTCCCCCCCCCCTGACAACGAAAAAGCCTAAAGCGACGTTGCAACCGAGTCGAATGTGGCGCTCAAGCGAGATCCCAAGGTCGTCAGCGCAGTGATAATGACGACCGAGATAAGCGCGGCGATCAGGCCATATTCAATGGCCGTGGCGCCTTCTTCGCCCTTCATCAGACGAGAAACTAAGTAACGCATGGCAATCCTCCTTTTTGGAACGATTGAAATCCACACATTTCGGATAAGCATAAGGATAGGCGATAACGTTTAAGGAAGGATGAACAATATGCAGGGTTTTCCTATAAAAAACAAGCGGATATTATGTAAACAAAGTATTTCCAAATTCGTTCTTTTTTTGAAATAGTTCTCCGTAAATCCGCATAAAAAAAGAGATGCCGACACAAAAGGTCGGCACCTCTTCCCAATCCGGATTTCGGAAAGGACTATAGGCTTGTCGCAACCGAGTCGAACGTGGCGCTCAGTCTTGAGCCCAGGGTTACGAGCGCGGTGATGATGACAACGGCGATCAGGGCGGCAATCAGGCCGTATTCAATGGCCGTGGCGCCTTTTTCGCTTTTCATCAGACGAGAAACTAAACTACGCATAGCATGTCCTCCTTAAAGGGATGATTTGAACCTCGAGGTTCACGTCGCGCCAGAATAGTTGACAGGACTTAAGAAAAGATGAACAGCCAATTTGTTTTTCCATGAAAAACAAGAGGATATTACGCAATAAATGAACAATGCCCCGTCTTTGTGGCGAACAATCTTAAGTCATAGTTATCAATAAGTTAATAAGCAATAAAGGCCCGGATCTAAGCGGTTTGCCTAAGCGCTTCGCCTAAGCGCTTCGCTCAAAACGATAGCAGCGCTGATAGCAACATTGAGCGAACGCAAAGGCGGGCGTATCGGAATAACCACGCGGGCATCGGCGCGATCGTGAACATACGCGGGTACGCCTGCGCTTTCGCGTCCCACCAGAAGGATGTCGTCGGAGGTGTAAGAAAAGTCGGTGTAAGAGACAGCGCCCTTGGTTGTCAGCAGAACAAGCCGCCGGTTTCCAAGCTGCGCCTCGAAATCCTTCCACGACCTATGACGCGCAAGGTCAAGGTGGTCAATGTAATCCATCGCCGCGCGTTTAAGTTTCGCGTCGTCAAGCGGAAAGCCGCAAGGTTCGATAATATCCATGCCGACGCCGAAGCAGGCGCACAGTCTCATCATCGTACCGGTATTGGGCGGCATGTCGGGTTCATATAGCGCAAGGCGCATAAGTGTGTCCTCAATTAAGCGATCTTGGGCTGCAAATTGCGCTTTTTTTGATTTTTGTTGCTCACGTACCGCGAGAGTACGCTCCGCACAAAAATCAAAAAAATCATAATTTTCGCCTCAAGCTTACTTAATTGAGGACACACCCTAAACGCAGATGCAAGTATCTTTTTTTTAGAATTCCCGCTCGATCGTGAAGTCCACGACATCCAGCAGCGCGCGCTTCATCGGAGAAGTCGAAAACAAGCCCAAAGAATCCCGCGCGATGTCGGCATAATGCCGCGCGCGTTCGATAGAGTCGCTCAAGGCGTCGTGAAGATGAATAAGATCCTGCGCATGGGCAAAATCGCCGTCGCGCTGCGAATGTTCGTCGAGCGTGCGCTTCCAGAAAGCGTGCTCGGCATCGTTGCCGCGATGAATGGCAAGAATGGCGGGCAGCGTAATCTTGCCTTCGCGGAAATCGTTGCCCACGGTCTTTCCAAGGCGTTCTTCGTTGGCGGAATAATCCAGAACGTCGTCCACGATCTGGAACGCGATGCCGAGGTTAAGGCCGAACGTGCGCAAAGCCTCTTCTTCGGAAGCAGAGCGTTCGGCCACGATGGCGCCGATGCGGCAGGCGGAGGCAAAAAGCTCCGCCGTCTTGTCGCGAATGATTTCCAGGTAGGCTTGCTCGCTGGTGGCGCTGTCGTTGGTCGTCATCAACTGCAAAACCTCGCCCTCCGCGACGACGGATGACGTGCGCGACAGGATTTTCAGAACGTCGAGAGAGCCGTCCTCGACCATCAGCTCGAAGGCGCGGCTCAACAGAAAATCGCCGACCAGAACGCTGGCCTGATTGCCGAACAGAATATTGGCGGAAGGCAAGCCGCGGCGCAGCGCGCTTTCGTCAACGACGTCGTCGTGCAGAAGCGTGGCGGTGTGAATAAATTCGACGCAGGCCGCAAGCTTCCTGTGGCGCATTCCTTCGTAGCCGCACAGCCTCGCGCAGGCGAGGGTCAGCAAAGGGCGCATGCGTTTGCCGCCCGACGCGATGATATGCCCGGCCAGCCGAGGAATAATATCCACGTGGCTGTCCATGCGTTGCAGAATGATTTGATTGACGGACGAAATATCGTCGGACAGCATTTCCGACATAACGTCGAGAGGGGACAAATCGTCCCTTCTATACGGCTTCTCAAGAGGAATGATCATTGCCATAAATGCTATCCTTCCGTGTGCCTTGTTCGTTACCATAGAAAGCGGGAAAAAAACAAACGCATAACGAGAAAGAAATTTTTGACTTAGTTAATAAGAGAATCCCTGATGATTTGAAGGCCTTCGGCGACCTTCGCGCGCTGAGGCGGCGTTCCAAGGCATATCCTGATCGCGTGGGTCGAATTGCTTCTCTCGGCCGCAAAAGAATCGGCGGACAAAACAAGAACCTCTTTTTTGGCAAGAACATCCCTAAAAGAAGCAGCCCGCCAAGGTTCGGGCAAAGCCACCCATGCGTGCAGGGCGTCTGCGTGGCTTGAGCAGTCGAATCCGCGGAAAGTCTCTTTAAGCATCTCGTGGCGTTTTCGTATTTCCGCTTTTTGTTCCTTGATAAGCCTGTCGGCGTCGCCACAAGAGATCAGTTTCGCCGCAAGCTCCATAAGCAAAGGCGAAGCAAGCCACGTCGTGATGCGCAGGTTGCCCATCGTTTCGTGATAAAATTTCTTGGGCACTTTAAGAAAAGCAAGGCGGAGCGCGGGCGCAACGGCTTTCGAAAGGCCCGCGATATAAAAACTCGACTCCGGCAGAAAAGAAGAAATCGGGGGCAGGGGCGTTTCAAGAAGAGGCGCAAAAATATCGTCCTCGATCAAAGGCACGCCGTACTTTGCCAGAAGCGCGGCAACTTTTTTGCGGCGTGCGAGCGGCAAAAGCGTCGCCGTGGGGTTATGGAGCGTCGGCACCAGATAGGCCAGCGACACTCTTTCCTTTTTCAATAACTCCTCAAGATGTTCGGGAATGATTCCGTGCCCGTCCATCTTGATCCCCTTAAGCCTGAGCTTCAGGCGGCTTGCCGCGCCCTTGATGGCCTGGGACGTAAATTCTTCGGTCAGGATAAGGTCTCCGGGACGGCTCAACGTAAGCAGACTGATAAACCCCGCATGCAACGCGCCGCTTGCGATGATGACGTTTTCGGGTTCCGTTCGGATGCCAAAGCGCGAAAGCCACGAAGCGCCCGTGACTTTATGGTTCATCAGGGCGCTGTTCTGTTGGTATTGGAGCAATTGTTGAAGAAGGGGGGAGGCGCTCAGTTCCGCCAGCCGTTTTCGGATTGCCGCCGGATTCCGGACGGGGCACGGATAGTTGTCGCAAAAATCTATCGTTCTTTCGTAAGGATTTTCGTTCGGCCACGACAGGTTTTTTTCGGCGGAGCTTTTGACAAAACTTCCCCGCCCGACTTCGCCCGTAATCAGCCCTTTGGCCGTCGCGAGCTTGTAAGCCTTATGAACGGTGCCGGGATTGAGCCCAAGGGTATAGGCCAGCAATCGTTGCGGCGGCAGTCGCTCTCCCGCCTTCAGCCTTCCGGTTTTAATATCGTCGGCCAGCGCTTGGGCGATAGCAAAGGAAACGTTTCTTTTGCCTTCCGTCAGAACGGGTATCCAGCCGAGCCTATAGGGATTGTTCGTCATACATTTCAACATTGTTCGAGTAACAATAGAACAATTGATAAAATTGTATCATTTTGCAAGAATAATTCAAGAAGGAGAAAAAGATGAAAACCATCGGATTAATTGGCGGAACAAGCTGGTCTTCGACTGTTGAATACTATCGTTATATTAATGAGGAAACAGCCCTCCGGCTCGGCGGCCTTCACTCCGCCCGCATGATAATCGCCAGCATCGATTTTGCCGAACTTGAAGCGGCCATGCACTCGGGCAATTGGGACAA
>JBAZLX010000086.1:0-7504 GCA_041650075.1 Bdellovibrionales bacterium
GATCGGCGGCAAATGCCTTTTCCGATGCCCAGCGCGCGGAAATCGAAAGCATCATTAAGGACTATCTGGTTGATAAAAACCCCGATGTCATGGCGGAAGGCCTGCGCAAGCTCGACCAGCGCCGCCGCGACGCCGCCGAAGCCAAAACGAAAGAAAAACTCGTCAGCGAAAAAGACCGGATTTTTAACGACCCCGCGACGCCCGTCGGCGGCAATCCGAAAGGCAAGGTCTCTGTCGTCGAGTTTTTTGACTACGGCTGCGGCTACTGCAAAATGGGAGAAGAGTCCGTCGAAGCTCTTTTGAATAACGATAAGGACGTTCGCTTCATCTATAAAAATTATCCCGTCCTCGGAGAGGTATCGCACGAAGCCGCCAAGGCGGGCTTGGCCAGCGTCAAGCAAGGAAAGTTTCAGACCTTCCACCGCGCCCTTATGATGAAAAAAGAGCGCCTGTCGAACGACGTTATTTATAAGGTTGCCGGAGAAGTCGGCCTCGACGTCGCCAAGCTGAAAAAAGACATGGCCGATCCCTCGATCGAAAACGCGATCAAAGCCAGCATTCAGTTGGGGCAAGACATCGGCGCCGAAGGAACGCCCTTCTTCATCATCAACGATACGTCGTATTCCGGCGTCTTGCAGACCGATCAATTGAAGTATCACGTTGACGAAGCGCGCAAAAAAGCATCGAAGCCCTAGAAATATTTTCTTTCCATCCAAACAAGGGGGGTAACCATGGCAAAACCTGTTCTGGTACTCAACGGCCCGAACCTCAACATGCTTGGCGTTCGCGAGCCCGCTCTCTACGGCCATCAAACGTTGAAAGACGTCGAAGCCCTGTGCGTCAAGACGGCGGCCGACCTGGGTCTCAAGGCCGATTGCAAACAAAGCAATTCGGAAGAAGAGATGATCGAATTGATCCAAAGCGCCCGCGAAACCCATGCCGCGATCATCATTAATGCCGCCGCTTTCAGCCATACGTCGGTGGCTATCATGGAGGCCTTAACCTTAACCGAGCTTCCGGTTGTCGAGGTGCACATCACAAATATCCATGCGCGAGAAGAGTTTAGGCACCATTCTTACGTTTCAAGAGCCGCCAAAGCCGTTATTTGCGGGTGTGGCGTTGACGGCTATGCCTATGCTATGAACACCGTCGCTAAATTATTAAAGGACGGGTCATCAAATGCCCAAAACAGATAAGTTCGATATTGATATTCCGGCAATCCGCAAGCTTGCGAAGCTTCTCGAAGAGACGGGGCTTAGCGAGATCGAGTACGCCCAAGGCTCGACCAGAATTCGTTGCGTCGGCCAACAAGGAAACGCCGTGCACGTCGTGCCGCAGGCGCCTGCCGCTGCACCGGTCGCCGCCGAGCCGCCCGCGAAAAAGGAGCCCACGGGCACTCCTATCACGTCGCCCATGGTCGGAACCGTTTATATGGCCTCATCGCCCGGCGCCGCGCCGTTCATCAAGGTTGGAAGCAAAGTCAAGGAAGGCGACACGCTTCTTATCATCGAAGCGATGAAGGTCATGAATCCGATCAAGGCTCCCAGAGCCGGAACTGTCGGCTTGATCCTCGTCGAAGACGCCAAGCCCGTCGAATACGGCGATACTCTCCTCGTTATCGAATAGGAAACAGACGTGTTCGAAAAAATCCTCATCGCCAATCGCGGAGAAACGGCCTTACGCATTCATCGCGCCTGCCGCGAAATGGGGATACGCACCGTCGCCGTCCATTCGACGGCAGACGCCGACGCCATGCACGTGCGCCTGGCGGATGAAAGCGTTTGCATCGGCCCTCCGCCGTCGAAGCTCAGCTATCTGAACATTCCCGCCATTTTGACCGCCGCGACGATTACGGGCGCGGACGCTATTCATCCCGGCATCGGCTTTTTGGCCGAAAACGCTTCCTTCGCCGAGATGGTCGAACAGCACGGCTTTGTGTTTATCGGCCCCACGCCGGAACATATCCGCCTGATGGGCGACAAGGTCACGGCCAAGAAAACGGTCAAGGATTTGGGCGTGCCGACCGTTCCTGGCTCGGACGGCGCATTGAAGGATTTCGACGACGCCAAAAGAACCGCCGAAGAAATCGGCTATCCCGTCCTTATCAAGGCTTCGGCGGGCGGCGGCGGCAAAGGCATGAAAGTCGCGGAAAAAGCCGAAGAGCTGGAAGAAGCCTATACTCTTGCGAAGAGCGAGGCGCTGGCTTCCTTCGGCAACGACGAAGTGTATATGGAGAAATACCTCCAGAGGCCGCGCCATATCGAAGTGCAATTGCTGGGCGATACGCACGGCAACGCCATTCATTTCTATGACCGCGACTGCTCGATCCAGCGCCGCCATCAGAAAGTTATCGAAGAAGCGCCCTCTCCCGGACTGAATGCCGCCGAGCGCAGTTTTATCGGCGAACGCGCGGCAGAAGTCGTCCGCCGCATCGGATACCGCGGCGCGGGCACCATCGAATTTTTATACGAAAAAGGTAAGTTCTATTTCATCGAAATGAACACGCGCCTGCAAATCGAGCACACGGTTACAGAAATGGTCACCGGCATCGATCTGGCGCGCGAACAAATCCGCGTCGCGGCGGGGTTGCCGCTTTCGTACAAGCAGGAAGACATCATCATCAACGGCCACGCCATCGAATGCCGCATCAGCGCCGAAAATCCGGAAACGTTTACGCCGTCGCCCGGCAAGATCGCGGGCTATCATCCGCCCGGCGGGCTTGGCGTGCGCGTGGACAGCGCGCTTTACGACGGCTATCGCGTGCCGCCGCATTACGACAGCCTGATCGCCAAGCTGATCGTTCACGGCACAAACCGCAACGAATGCCTGTTGCGCTTGCGGCGCGCGTTGGAAGAATTTGTCATCGGCGGCATTGACACGACGCTGCCTTTGCACCGCCGCTTGATCGCGGAGCACGATTTCATTAACGGCGACTATGACATTCACTGGCTCGAGAATTATCTCGACGGGGAATAAAGCTCTTTTTGGTATTCACAGCTGACTACAGCTGATGCTTACACCTACGCCAACGGTTCCGTATGTAAAACTAGGGCTACTACATGCGATACTGAGAGAACACGTCGGCACCGTGCTGATCTGTCCGTTGCAGGTTGAAGATTGGATAGTTGACCTGCGGCAAGGGATGGAAGTCCCACCGTAGCCGTAAGGATCTGAACCCGACAAGGGTTCATTATAAGAACCGCCAGCACCAATAGTTGGGCAAGCATAGGCCTTTATTGACGAAGATGACGTTACTGCCGAGCAAGCAGGAATGCCGTTTGAGATACTTGTTACCGCCATACCTGAAGAACAAGATACCGTATTTGTCGTCATTGATTTCCAAATCAACGCGCTATCGGATGTGCTCGTTCGAAGACACGCGACAAGATTGACATTGTCGTTATCCATTTTCGTCTGCCCCACTGTCGGGCACGCAGTCCCGATCAATGAGGCAGCTTGTGCGGAAACCGCGCATAATAACAAAGCAATAATAGCTAAAAATATAACGCGCATAATTCCTCTTAAATGCTTAGCGTATATTTGGGACCTGCGATTCACGCTTCGCCTTGAAGCGGAAAAGCTTCAAGGCGAAGCGATCATAACCTAACCGTTGAAAATATCCGCTATTTTCTTTTCGTACTGCTCGCTGAGCTGCTTTTCGGTCATCTTGTCCTTCAAATAGACAAGCGCGGCGTTGGCGACGACTTCGGCGACTTGATCCATCTTCCTGCCGATCTTGGCTTCAAAGACCTTCTTCATTTTCTCTTTCAGAAGCTCCTGATGCGCGACAATCGCAAGCGGGAAAAATTCGCAGACCTTGCCTTCGCATTTGCCGATGGCGCAGCCGCATTTGCAGCCCGCTCCGCATCCGCACGAACACGTGCCGCCGGAAGAAGATTGCGTTCCCCCTGAAGAATTGAGGCTGCAACTTCCTGATGTGCATTCTGTCATAGTTGGCTCCTTAGGGTTAAAAAGTTGACCGACCGTGGTGGCAATTTCGTCGCCTACAACCTACACGATTGCTCATTCCCAAACAAGCACGCATGCCGTCGTAGACAGTCGCCGAAAGTGCGGCGATTCTATTGACAGAAGCGTTTCGAAGCCCTTGTATAATCATATGTCTAATCGGTTTTTGCCTTATTTAACGCCTTCCATTCTTTTACGCGCTTATGCCGTCGGTATTTTCCCCATGGCCGAAAGCGCATCGTCAAAAGAACTGCATTGGTTCGATCCTCCGATGAGAGGCGTTATTCCTCTCGACAAACGTTTTCATGTTCCGCGGCGACTGCTCCGCACCATGAAAAAAAATCCCTATCAGATTACTCTGAACCGCGCGTTCCGCGACGTCATCGCGGGATGCGCCGAGCCCGGCGACGGACGCC
Organism: Bdellovibrionales bacterium; assembly: GCA_041650075.1. Classification (GTDB taxonomy): domain Bacteria; phylum Pseudomonadota; class Alphaproteobacteria; order UBA9219; family UBA9219; genus CAIXLI01. Next base: position 4,383 of record JBAZLX010000086.1, read on the forward strand.
AGACAACCTGGATCAATCCGGAAATTCAGAAGCTTTATACGTCGCTTTATTATTGCGGCAATGCCCATTCCATCGAAGTGTGGAAAGACAGAAAACTTGTCGGCGGCCTGTACGGCGTATCGTTGGGCGGCGCTTTCTTCGGCGAAAGCATGTTCAGCCGCGAAACGGACGCAAGCAAAATCGCCCTCGTCTATCTGGTCGGCCTTTTACGCAAGCACAAGTACAGGCTTCTCGACACTCAATTCAAGACGCCGCATCTGGAACGCTTCGGCGCGTTCGAAATCGTGCGCGCGGTTTATCTTCAGATGCTCGAGGACGCGATCAAGGCGCACACGTCGCCGTTTTCACATTATCCTCATTGGGACGAATTGCTCGAAGACGTCTTGTCCCTGCAGCCTATCACCCAGATGTCGTAAATCGGGTGCTCCATCGCCGATAAAGCCGGGCTGGAGGCAAACATCCAGCCTTTAAATACAGGTGTTTCCTTGGCTTCGCCCTTGCTTTCGGTAACATCGAGATAGGCGGAAGATTCAGGCGGCGTTTCTTCAGGCAGCGTCGTTTTGCACGTCTTGGCCGTGATGTTGAGAGTCATAAAGGAAACGGCCTTGCCCACGGGAAGCGTAATTTCTTCGACGCGCGCCGTCATCTTGTCGAGCGCACGCACGACGGCATAGGGCTGTTCCTGCGTCGGCACGACGGCATAGGCGGACACCGGAAACAAGGCCATGAGGCCGACGCCGAGCGCGAATAAATACCGCGTATTCATATTACGGTGTCGCCGTCGGCGCGGCGGGAGCTGCCGCAGGAGGCGCATCGGTGCGTTTGTTGCTGTAAATCAGCTGACCGATAAGGTCGTCAAGGCGCATCGGCGCTTGCGTGCGGGTCAGGCGTCCCGTTCCGTCCGTTTTGATGATCGTTTCGTCAACGCCGGGCTCGAGCGACAGGTATTTTCCGCCAAGCAGGCTTTCGGACGCCACCATCGCAATCGTGTCCGTCGGAAGTTGTATCGAACGGTCGAGAGTCATCGACACCGAAACGAGGTATTGGCTCGCGCCGGGTTCCGTAATCAGTTTAAGCCCTTCGATGGAGCCGACTTTGACTCCGTTGATCTTGACGTCCGTTCCTTCCTTGACGCCGTCAACCATCGGGAAATTGGCCGTAATTTTATAGCCGCTGACCTTATTGAGATCGGCGCTTGTGTAGGCAAAAGCCAAGAACAGCCCCGCCATCGCCAACACGACGGCTCCAAGAATTGTCTCGAATACATTATGTCCCATAACCGTTCCTCATCCTTGTGGTTTCCAGGCTTGATAGTCCCCCGTTGCGGCGGGACGATCTTCGCCTCTCATGGATGGAGGCAACCATGCCTCCTTAGTTCCTGTTTTATTAGGCTCGTGCTTTGTCTGCCAAGGCTTGCGCACGTTATCCGATAGCGGCGCGTCGGCCGTGTAATGAAGCCAGATGTGCCATTCGGGCGGAATTTTCGAAGGCTCCGGCTCGCCCTTATACAATACCCAACGTTTTTGCCTGACGCGGCTGCCGTTCGAAGGACGCGGCTTGCCGCGCTCGAGAAAATAGCGGTTGCCGAACGTGTCGTGCCCGACCTCTTTGCCGAAGAACAATGTCTTCAGCAATGTGCCGATCTGCGACAGGCGGCGGATGAAGGAAAAGGATTCGGGTGCGGACATAAGGGCGTTCAAGAAAAGATTCGAATGACGTACGTCCGTTATAAACACAGCTCAAATAATTGAGAACAGGAAAATGGGTCGCGGAAATCCGTGATTTTGCAAAATTTTTTCTTTCCTTGGGTGCTGTTCCTGGCGCGGCGCCGGATCGCCCTGCCCTGTGAGTAACTTTTTCTTTATGCCCACCATATTTTGTGTCATAAAGCATACAATTCTACTGTATCTTGTGGATAACTTTTCCGGCGGCCCCTTCGCATGACCAATGTCGTCAAAAAACATGAGTTTTTGCTCCCCTTTGCGCGCACCTTTACGCGCGGAATGGACGACGCGTTTCAGTCTATTCCCTTTCAGTCGAGCGAAATGTTCGGCGATGAGGGGTCTCCTGCCCTCGCGTCTCCGTCGACATGGAGCGAGGAAGCCGTTTCCGTCATGGCCGAGGCTGCGCACGCGGGTGTTCCTGCCGATTTGCGCGCCAACGAGGAAAATACGGTTCCGAGCTGGCTGTGGAGGCACAGAAGCCCGTCGCAAAACCCTCGGCTCGAAACGGAAGCGGATTTACGCGATATTATCAACCGCATTGTCGCCTCGGCTGCGGCCAAAGCATGGAAGCTCGACCTTTTCACATCCGAAAAGCACGCGTGCGCCTTTTATGACGAAATGCGTTTCGCCCTGATGCAACGCCACATTGCTATAACGCCGGAAGTCGTCGCATCGTGGGGATTGTCGTGGGCTTACGGCCTTGATGAAACGCCCAAGGCCGAACATCCCGCGTCGGCAGCGGCGCCGGAGATTACCAATGCCTCTATTGACGCCCTGATCGGCAAGACCAAGGAAGCGTCGTCGGCAAAACTATGGAAAAAGCTTTTCGCCGTTCACGGCAAGGATGCCGTGTCCGCTCCCTTGCGTTTTTCGGACATCGCTTCGGACTGGCATTCGGCAACCCCCAATCCCGCCCGCGCCGCGATTGACGTTATGGCGCTGCGCCACAACGACGGACGCGTCAATATTGACGCCCTTCGCCAAGCCGCGCGGATGCTGACTATTCTGCTCGACCTGCACGACCGGCACGACGTAACGGTCGGCATTGCCAATCTTGCGCCCCTTCTTATGGCGCTTGGCCTGCCTTACGACAGCGACGCGGCGCGCGCCATGGCGGCTTCGCTTGCGGCTCTTATCACGGCGGAATGCACGGCAACGTCGGCTGAAATGGCCGCCCTGCGCGGCATGAGCGACGCGTTTTCGGCCAATCGCGAGCTTGTGATGCGTTCGTTGCGCAATCACCGCCGCGCCGTTTACGGCGACGGCAACGATTATGAAAAACTGTCGGTTCTGCCCGCGCCTTTGCCTCTTAAAAACTGCCCGGATTTGGCTCTTGTCTCGGAGGCGCAACGCCGCTGGGACGACGCTCTGGGACTTGCCCGCGCTTTCGGCCTGCGC
>JBAZLX010000087.1:0-7467 GCA_041650075.1 Bdellovibrionales bacterium
GACGTCTGCGCTTGTGCCGTTACGACGAACCCGTCACCCTGCAACGCCTTTATATAAAACGGGATAAAGCTATATCCCAGCCTTTCGTTGTAGGGGCCGGATTTGGGGTAGCGCATGTGCGGGTTTTCGCCCGGCTGCATTTCAAAAGAAATATTGCGCCCGATTGACGATAGCGCGGCGGCCTGGAATTCCGACGTGTTGACTTCATGCAAAACGAGAAATTCCACGATTACGCAAATGAACAGGATAATGGCCGTAGGCATGATCCAGCCCGGCCATTTTTGTTTTTTCTTCTTCCGCTTTTTGGAAGCTGATTTACGTTTGGATACCGGTTTCGACGGAAGCTCCGGTTTCGGTTCTGATTTTTTTTCAGGTTCCGCGTCGGTCTTTGGTTCAGGCTTTGCTTTTTTTTGGGGATCCAGTTCCTGCTCCAGATCGAGTTCCGGTTCCGGATTTAACTTCGTTTCCGGCTCCAACGGCGGTTCGGCCTCTAGCTTGGTTTCAGGCACAGGCACATTGCCCGGAACGGACTCGGCAACAGGCGTCACAAGCGTTTCTTCGCTAAGATTTTGGAAATCCTGCCGAGACACAGCGTTTTTCTTCTTCGACCGTTTGTGTTTTGACCGCCGCGACACCTATACCCCCAGAACGTCGCGAAGTTTTTTAACAACGTCGGCTCGCGGTATCTCGGTCTGCTTTTTGGCGATCATGTCTTTCACAAGAACGGAGCCTTTGGCTTTTTCGTCGCTTCCTATAAGCACCACAACCGGAACGCCCGTCTTGTCGGCGTATTTGATTTGCTTATCGAGTTTAGAGGGCTCGAGCCACGTTTCGACGCGCAAGCCTTCAGCGCGCAATTCGGTCGCAAGTGCCAGATATACCCCATCAAGCGCAGGATCAAGTTGTGCGATCAGCACTTCCGCCGCAGGCGGAGGAGCAAACAATTGATTGCTCGACCGCAAGAGATCGAAAAGGCGCGTCAACCCAATGGATATTCCGACGCCGGGAAGCACCGACTTTGTGTAATGCCCTGCAAGGTCGTCATAACGCCCGCCCGAACAAACGCTGCCGAATTCGGGATGCGCGTCAATAAGCGTTTCGTAGACCGTTCCCGTGTAGTAATCGAGGCCGCGCGCGATAGACAGATCGAGTACCGTTCGTTTATCGGACACGCCCAAAGCCTGCAGCGAAGCAACCATAGAGGCGATTTCTTCCACGCCCTGTTTAAAGACAAGATCGGTAAGCGGCAACGCTTTCAGGGATGACAGGATGTCGCTTTTCGTTCCTTTATGCGTCACCAAATGCAGCAAATCGTCGGCGGCTTTTGCGGAAAGACCCAAAGTCACTATGGCCTCTTTGACTTTGGCGATGCCTATTTTGTTGAGTTTGTCTATCTCGCGCAGAATGAGTGTTTGCTTATCGCCGTCGGTAACGCCGGAACCAGACAGAAGCCCTCGCAGAATTTTCCGGTTGCTGAAATGTATCGTGAAATCGCCGATTTTCAGTTCTTCGAAAATCTGTACGATCATCGCGGGCAATTCTGCGTCATAGGCCGGGCTGAGCTTGTCTTTGCCGATCACGTCAATATCGCACTGATAAAACTCGCGCCAGCGCCCGCGCTGGGAACGCTCGCCGCGATAGACGCGCTGCATCTGATAGCGGCGGAAGGGAAAGGCGAGGTCGCGTTCGTGTTCGGCAACGTAACGCGCCAAAGGAACCGTTAAATCGAAGCGAAGGGCAAGATCGGCTTCGTGGCCTTGCTGAATGCCGCCCGTTGATTGTACAAAATATACTTGCTTCTCAGTCTCGCCCCCGGATTTAGTCAAAAGAACGTCTTTCAATTCGAAGGCCGGCGTTTCGATCGGCGTAAAGCCGAATTTTTCGAACCCGTCGCGGATGATGTCGAACATTCGCTGAAATATTCTTTGCTCGCGGGGAAGAAGTTCCATAGTTCCGGAGGCGATGCGGGGCGTTATCATCTGTTTTTTGTTTCTTGCGTTTAAGTTTAAGGTCTCCTGAGTTTTATCAGGATTTCAGGGCGATTATACAGCCCTTGGCGCAAAATTCTTCCTGAATTTTTGAGGCCTTAATCAGGGCGCAAGCCGGTACACGAAATCAACGTAATTCACCGTTAACTGTTTGCATCCTGTTGTCGAGCTTGTGGCCTTTTGAAGGTTCATGGGCAAGGCCTGCTTGTCTCCATCAATATAGACGGCAACAAGGCCCGGACGCGCCGCTGGGTCCGAGTTTCTCATGACGGCGTTGATGCAGTCTTCAGGGGATAATATCGCTTCAATGGCAAACAAAGGAACGTTGGACGTAGCGGCCCCTGTCAATATGCATCTGGTCGAGGTCGTCGCCCCATCCGCCCATCCGCAAACATAGATTGATTTATAAGGGCTTGCCGCATACTGAGGATTTGTCATTTCGCCGAAGGGAGAGACGACAACGGACACCGTTCCGCTTTTCTTGACCGAGTCGCCGGGAAAAACATTCATGGACGTAAGCAAAGGCATCATCGTCGTTACGAGCGTACTTTCAAAAAAGGGTCTGGTAGTGTAGCTACCCCGAATGTTTTCAACGATCGTTGAAAGCAGTTCGGTGAATTTTTGCTGCTTGGCGTTTTCATTCATGCTGGCAGAGACGACCCATATCCCACCGAAAATCGTGCCTGCGACAGCCATAACAATGGCGAATTCCGCCAAACTGAAGCCCCGCTTTGCTCTTTGATTTTTCGTCCACATCAGCTTCATGGCTTAAACCGGCTGATTTTAGTATCCGTTGACTAACAGGCTCTTTAACGTTTTCATTTCTTCTAGAGCGCGCCCTGTGCCGAGCGCGACGCAAGACAAAGGGTCTTCGGCAACGGAAACCGGCAAGCCCGTCGCGTGGCGCAGAACGAGATCAAGGTTGCGCAACAGCGCCCCTCCCCCCGTCAAAACGATGCCTTTGTCCACGATATCGGCAGCAAGTTCGGGAGCCGTATTTTCGAGAGCCACCTTGACCGCTTCTAAAATCGCACTGACAGGCTCGGCTAGACTTTCGGCCACCTGGCGTTCCGTAATGACGATCTCTTTCGGCACGCCGTTCATTAAATCGCGACCTTTGATTTCGGACGTGCGCCCTTCACCGTCTTCTGGAGGACAAGCCGAACCAATTTCTTTCTTGATGCGCTCTGCCGTGCTTTCGCCGATCAGAAGATTGTGATAACGGCGAATGTAATTGATAACCGCTTCGTCAAGCTTATCGCCGCCAACACGCACCGAACGCGAATAGACTATACCGCCCAAAGACAACACCGCGACTTCCGTCGTGCCTCCGCCGATATCAACAACCATCGAGCCCGTCGGCTCCGTCACGGGAAGCCCCGCGCCGATAGCGGCGGCCATTGGTTCTTCGATCAAGAACACGCGTCGCGCGCCTGCCGATTCTGCCGACTCTTGAATAGCGCGGCGTTCAACCGCCGTCGAACCCGACGGCACGCAAATGATAATCTGCGGATTGGCAAAACTTCTGCGGTTGTGAACTTTGCGGATAAAATGCTTGATCATTTCTTCCGCAACTTCGAAGTCGGCGATAACCCCGTCACGCAACGGCCTGATCGCCTGAATATTTCCAGGCGTACGTCCCAACATCAATTTGGCTTCGTCGCCCACGGCCAGAACATGACGCTTGCCCTTGCTCTGCGCAATCGCGACAACGGAGGGTTCGTTCAGCACGATTCCCCGGCCCTTGACGTACACAAGCGTATTAGCCGTTCCGAGATCAATGCCCATATCGGCAGAGAGTAAACCTAACAGATTGGAAAACATAAATTATTACCCGAAGCGTAGGGAGATTCGTTGAATGAAGATTAGGTAAACTTTCTGACACTGCAACGTCTTTTTCGCAAGAGCATTCTTTGGCCGACGCCAAAATCATTCTTCAATCAGAGAGATGGGAAAAATAGCCGAAGTCAAACCGACGCTTTTAACCTTGTTACGGCAGGAGAAAGCATTGTCGTCGCTTGACTTAACCTTTTATTACCTGGAAAGTGGTCGCAATAAAAAGTTTTTCTCTCCCATTAATATTAGACGGAACACATTATGGACAGCTTATCTGTCGGCAAAAATAACGGGTTAGCAAAAACAGTCGAATGCAAACCGGATGTTTTGGACCATGTTACGCTGGTTATCGGAGGTCAGCGCATTGATGTGGAATTGTATGGGTTGGCCATCCCTCCATCGGGAAGGTTTTTTAGATGGAAACAAAGAATGGAAAGGCGGTTGGGCTATTCCATTGACGGTTCGGCATTCGACGACCAAGCAGCCCTTCCCGCCAAAAACAGGGAAGACTCTCTCTACAGAAAACTGGATGATATTACCAAAAAACCAAAAATGAAGGTTAAGCCCCCTTCGCGTCCCACAAACAGGCACCCAGGTCTCGTTTCCCTCGGCTCAAAAATATTGCCAGATACCGCCAAAAAGCTGGAGCAGTTATTAACCTAAATGTTGGTTTTGTTGAATTGAAAAAACAGAAGTCTTGTGCTCTTTAATCATACTTCTCGACGCTTTTTGCGCACCTTAGCGTCTTGACAAAAGCTTCTCTAATTAACAGACTACTCGTTGGTGTTAATTGAATTTGCAAATAAAAGGAAAACATAAAATGGCCAAAACATTTAGCCTTGGAAAATCCGGTTACGATATTACCGCTATTGAAATTAAGTTCGCGAGACTTTGCGGAGAAATTGGCGATCTTCCTACAGTTCGGTGTCAGCCCTCTTTAAGAGTTGTTTCGGATGTCGTTGTCGCAAAAGCCCCTGCAGACTCTATTAGTAAATATGCCGTGCTTGCCGAAATGCAGGAAAAGGGCCTCCTTATGCAAAAAGAAGGAGTCCTGCTCCCCCAGATTAGCACTCAACCAAATTCTTCTTTGAACGTGGTGGAGGATCCTTCATTTGAAGAAGCAGTTCCCGGCAGAACCATTGAAGACGCCCTGCGTGAAAGATGCGAAGATGCATTCGGAGATAAGTTCGCCCCCTTATTTGCGATTCTTTCTTTGTAATTTATAAAACGTCAGAGCACGATCTTCTGTTAAAGATCGTGCTCTCTTTTTTCGTTTTAGACCAGCAATTCACTTCTGACATAAAAGCACTATGTGCTTCTATGTTAGAAGATTGCTGTCTAGCGCTTTGCTTTGCAGAGCCGTCAGTTCGGCAATGCCTTTTTGTGCCAGACGCAAAAGGGCGTTGAACTGCACTTCCGAAAAAGGCTCTTGCTCCGCCGTGCCTTGAATTTCGACGATGCCGCCCTTTCCCGTCAGGACAAAATTGGAATCAACATCGGCAGTCGAATCTTCGGCATAGTCGAGATCGAGAACAGGTTCGCCCTTATAAATCCCGCAAGAAACCGCAGCGATCGAAGTGACAAGAGGATTGGCCATCAAACGCCCCGTCTTCATCAGAAAACGGCACGCCATGCCCAAAGCAACGTAGCCTCCGGTAATAGAGGCCGTCCGCGTTCCACCATCGGCTTGCAAAACGTCGCAATCAACTTTGATCTGGATTTCACCAAGAATTTTTCTGTCCGTCACCGCCCTGAGGCTACGGCCGATCAAACGCTGGATTTCCTGCGTGCGACCGGATTGTTTGCCCTTAGCGGCTTCGCGGTCGGTACGTTCGGCCGTCGCGCGCGGCAACATCCCGTATTCCGCCGTAACCCAGCCAAGCCCCGTATTGCGCAAAAAGGACGGAACCTTATCGTCAACGCTTGCCGTGCAAAGCACGTGCGTGTCGCCGAATTTTACAAGGCACGAGCCTTCGGCATATTTTGAGACTCCCGGTTCAAGAGAAACGGAACGCATCTGATCGGCGGAACGGTTGGACGGACGCATAAAAATATCTGGGGTCAAAGTTTTTTTAAAGCTAAAGGTATTTCCGAAAGTTGGCAAGCATAAGACAAAAATCGCGATGTTTTTGGTTTCTGCGGCAATTACCGCCAACGATAGCGTTCGTGGCAAAGGCGGAGCGAGGAAGCGGCAACGTTAAATCTACGGCTCTACCGTCATACAACTCTTGCCCTGCCTGTTAAGATGTGCGCATACACCTCTGGCTGTCTTTTCGTCAAGAGCCATAAGACGCGCGCGATAGACAACGGAACCATCAGCCAAGACTTTCTCAACCTGCATTTCCGGTTGGTACGATAAATTAGGCATTTTCAGGACAAGCGAATTCAAAACCTGACGGCTGACGGAAGGGCTGCTGTACGCACCAATTTGCACGCCCCACTTTCCACCGCTATGCGAAACCTTATGTTGACCGGCTTTCTTATCTTCGGACGAAGAGACCTGAGTGCCTTTTGCGGACAACTCCACATCGTTGCCGACTTCCTCGTCACCGCTGTCGCCCTCGCCCCGCGAACTTACAAATTGAAGTGGACGACGTTCGTCATCCTCTATCGCTTCAAAGCTTTGATCAAGCAGCCGCGCCATACGATTATCTCTTGCTACAGCCGACCGCCCACCGAAAACAACGGCAACAAGGCGCGTGCCGCCGCGTTTGACGGAAGAGACAAGATTGTATCCCGAAGAATGGATGTATCCCGTTTTAATTCCATCCATGCCATCGTAGCGATCCATCAGATGATTATGGTTGCGGTGCGGAACGCCGGCATAGGTGAAACTTTCACGGCCAAAATAGGGATAATATTCCGGAAAATGATCTATCAGCGCCGCTCCCAAGATCGCCATGTCTCGTGCCGTCGTTACCTGATAAGGATTCGGCAGGCCCGATGCATTACGGAACCTTGTCCGCGCCATGCCCATCGCCTGTGCCTGACGTGTCATCATTTTTGCAAAATTCGCTTCGCTCCCGCCGAGAGACTCCGCCAAAACGACGGCGGCGTCATTGGCTGACTCTGTCGTTACTCCTAAAATAGCATCTTCGACCTGGATGCGCTGCCCCGCTCTTAATCCCAACTTCGACGGCGACTGACGCGCGGCATTGTACGAAACATATAAATACTGATCGAGATCGAGACGCCCCGAATCCAGTGCTTGAAACGTCAGATAAAGCGTCATCATTTTTGTCAAAGACGCAGGAAACCGCAAATCCTTGGAGGCCGTTTCGTGAATGACCTCCCCCGTTTCGGCGTCAATCACGATGTCGGCATAGGCCGCACTTCTCGAAACGTTCGAATACGTCCTGTGATAGGTATGATGACGACGGTTCTTCGCTTCGGCGTCTTGCGTTCCGAAAGCCATCACCAATACGGCAACCAACATCACTACTTTGCTTGTTCTCATGCCACGCCGCCAGCTAGATTTGAGTCGATGGGAGCCAGTATAAGAATTCCCATCAACGGGGAATGCAAGAGTATTTTATCCACAGACAAAAACCGGCTTGTAATTTTAGGTGGCAATCGTTAATGAAGTATGACTTGGCAATGAGAATCTTCACGCCTGCTTAAAACAGGAGGATGAGATGATTAG
>JBAZLX010000088.1:0-7461 GCA_041650075.1 Bdellovibrionales bacterium
AGATTGATAAAATCGTGTCCCATTTGCCGGTCCCGCGCCAGACGATGTTGTTTTCGGCGACCTTGCCGCCGGAAATCGTCAAAATAGCGGCCAAATATCTCAATAATCCCGAGCGCATCAAGGTCGGCTCGACCACAGTGGCGGCCTCCAACATCGAACAAAAAATCGTTCAGATGGGAAACAGCGAAAAAGGCCCGATCCTTCTCAAGCTGTTGGATACGGTCAAAGGCTCGACGATTATTTTCGTGAAAACGAAGCACGGCACCGAACGCCTGGCCAAGCAGCTCTCAAAGCAGGACTACAGCGCGGATGCGATCCACGGCGACTTGCGCCAATCAAGGCGCACGCGCGTCATGCAGGATTTTCGCGATAAAAAGTTCGACATTCTGGTTGCGACCGACATCGCCGCGCGCGGCCTCGACGTGCCGCATATCGAAACGGTAATCAACTACGATCTTCCGCAATGCCCGGAAGATTTCATCCATCGCATCGGCCGCACGGCACGCGCCGGAGCCTCGGGTCAGGCCATCAGCTTTGTGACGCCGGGAGACCAGTTGAACTGGAAAGCCATCCACAGGCTGATGAATCCAGGGGCGACTTTTGCGCCGGAAACGTCCGCGCCTGCGCAAAGACGCAAGAGATTCAAGAACCGCTCCGGCGGCAAGCGCTGGCATCCGCCCCGCGCCCGTCAGGCGTAACAGATTCACATCAATTCTTTTGAATCCGGCCCCCTCAGTTGCCACTGCCCCTTGCGGCGCAGGACAAAGAAGTAATAAGCGGTCGAAAGAACGATGATTGCGAAGGTCGCCCAAAGACTCGGGCGGCCGATCGCCTCGTCCAAGAAGTTGGCATACAAAACATAAACCATCGCCAGAAGCCCGATGGCTGGCCATAAGGGAAATAAAGGCATCCGGTAAGGCGCGTGCGACGTGTTCTTTTTGTGCCGACCGACGATGACGGCAAGGCTTAAAGCGGCATAGATCACGACAATCCCCGTGCCGGTAATGACAAGCAGAAGATTCAAGCTGACAAAGCAGGCAGCAGCGGCCAAAGCGCCGCACAAAAGGGTCGATATCTACGGAGAATGAAAACGGTTGTGAATATCCGTCATGGCGCGGTTGATGAAATGCGGCCAAACGCGGTCGCGGCCCGTGCTGTAGAATATTCTGGCGACCATCAGGATGCAGGCGATGGCGGCGTTAAAGATCGCAGCGGCAATGCCAAGGCTGATCGCTTTGCCAAGCGTGCTTCCGCCATGTTCGGTGATAAACTCGCCCAGCATGTTGGATGATCCGAACAAGGCTTTCAAATCGGAAGAGCCCAGAAGCATCGCCGTGACCGGCACGGTTTCTGCGATGACGGTGATAGCAAGCGCCCAAAAGATTACGCGGGCGATATTTCGCGGAGCGTCATGGGTTTCCTCGGCAAAATAGACGGCATTGCCGTAGCCGTTATAGGCGAACACAGCCACCGACACGGCAAGTCCGATTGTGCCGAGCGAGGCGGGCTGCAAGTTTCCTGCGGTGTCGAGATTGACCGGATTAAATATAAAGTCAGAGAAAGGATTGACCATACTGTCGAAGCCAAGCCACGCCAGAACCGCCAAGGCCAGCAATTCGATAAGAAGGAATACCCCCAAAATCAAAGCGTTCGTGCGTATATGCAGGATGCCGAACAAAGTGGTGATAGCAACGACCGCAATGCCCAAAGTGACGGTTGACACGCCGGGGAACAAAAAGCCGACATAATTCCCGATGCCAAGCGCGATTACGGCGGTAATTAAAATCATATTGATCGTGTTCAGTCCCATGATCACAAATCCGGCGAAGGGCCCAAGGATGCGCCCGACCATGGCGTATTCGCCGCCTGCCAAAGGATAGGCCGACGACAGCTCGGCATAAACGAAGGCGTTGCAAAGGCTGATGACGGCGGCGATAGCAAAGCTTAAAAAAGCGCCGGTTCCGGCCTGTTGCACGACGCCCGGCGCGATGATGAAAACGGAAGAGGCGGGGGTCGTCGCCGAAAGAGTGATAAACAAAGCCCCGATAACTTTCAAACTGCGTTTGAGAGATTTGATTTCAGTGCCCATAATTTTCCATATGCTTACGATTCGATATTCCGAATAAATAAGCTACCATGCCTTTTTTGGACTGAACAATGCCCCGTGCGCTCTATTTCTTTTCCCCTCTCCGCCTTTGGGGGCGCGAAGGTGACTCTGCTATATGTGTTGTTGGTTGTGATAACGCGGGTGCCGCGCACTTGCGCGGCGGGTGAGGTGGTCTTTCTTACTCCCTCTCCCCTTGCGGCCCGCCTTCTCCAAAAACCCCGTTGTCATTCCGGAAGCCGCGAAGCGGCTATCCGGAATCCCATTTTCTTTTTTTGCTGCTTTTAAATCTTCGCCGCAGCTCTGGCTTTTTCTTCGGCCTTTCTCTCGATTTCGTCGGCAAATTTTTTCTGCAACGCCTCTTTTTCCTCCGGCGTCATCATGTCGTACTGTTCTTTGCTGACGCCGTGGGCGGAAAGCCAGTTGTCGAACATCCGTTCGCCGGGCGATTCAAAGAAATAGTCCACGAGGCTTTGAAAATAAGCGTCGTCGGCCGCTTTTGTGCTTAACGCTTTCTGGCTGTTAGTCCCCGCAGCGTCCGAAGTTCCAAGTCCGCCAATGCCTGAAGTATCCATAGAAGCCCCCATTTATCCCGTTGTTTTGGCCGCATCATTTCTGAAGCCAAAACTGTGCCAAAAAGGGAGGCAAAAGAAGGTACTTCAGGATTAACTATACATGCGCGTTGATATGTCACATAAACAAAGGCATATTTTATGGCCGACATTTTTCGGGGGATATTATGAGTAATGCTCATATCAGCAAAGACATTAAGCAGTCAGCAGGCCCTTTTATCGCTTCTTTGACAGATGAGGCGCTCAAACATGCCGTTTGCTTTGTGGCTCCCGCATTTGTCGGAGGGACAAGCTTATATGATTTCGAATACAAACCATTTTTTCTGGAAAAAGATGGGAAGCTTTCCAAAACAGCCTTGTTTTGCGCAGGCGCAGGGGCTGCTGTCGAAGTCGTAACGATTGCAATGGTGTTTTCGTCGGATCCGATAGTCAGTTACGCTCTCAAAAACACTTTGGCCGGTCAAGCTGGTCTTGCGGTTACTTTGATGGGGATCTTCTTTAACGGCCTGGGAGTGGCCTTGGGATATCCCGAATTTATGAAAGGTAGATTCTACATTATTACTTCTGACGAGTATCTTTACGGCACAGCGCATGCGGTCAGAAAGAAAGTCGAGGCGACGATTACAGCGCCTCTTCGGAACGGAATCCATAAAATCACGGCTGTTCCGGCAAAAAAAATCAAGCAGCTGTTCCGTAAAGAACTCTGAAATTATTCAAGACTGACCGCTCGGTTTTATTTAGACTCCCGGCCTTAACAATCGTGCAAAACGCCCGACGATTTTGCCGGCGCCTTGATGCAATTGTGTTCCAACGCCAGCCCCCGTATTCTTCGGCGCGCTTTCCGAACCGATGAGGGGCAAAACTGACTCCCTGACTTTTGCCTCCGGCGCTCCTTTTTGTTCAAGAACTTGCCGTCTGACGAGCCACTCTTCCAGATCAACCGAATAACCTTTCTGATCCGGTGCGCCGAGATTCTGACTTACAACGCATAATTTTCCTGTCTCATCAACGGACGCAGACAAGTTTGCCTGTCGGCCAGCAAGGTCAGAGAAATTGACGTTAAAAGCCTTTGCTCTCAGGCTTGTTCGAAGATCGCCCGCCACAAAATGCGACGTTTGATGTTTTTCTTTGCCTAAATCCGACAGCATTTCACTGCGCGGCGACAAGCGTCCGCCGACCAGCGCAATCGTCGTTTTGGCGGGATCGAAAAGGACGCTAAGGTCAGCGGCGATTTTTTCCAACTCGCTCGAAGAAGTCTTTCCAACCGCAATTCGCACCATAGAAGCTTTGGTTCCGTCAAAAGCCACAAGGGCAATATCTTTGCCCAGATTTTTTGCGGTAATTTCTTCGGGAGAATCTGTTCCAACCACGCCGATGCTTGCGGTGGCTGGCTTTGCATCGCTAAAGTAAAAACTTTTTGGAAGTTTGTCCTTGTTAGCTATGGTTGCAGGGTATCTTTGAATGCCCGCAAGTTGATCGGCTTTTAACGCCTGTCCGATAGGCGCCAGATAAGCAAGCACGCGCGCGGCATTTGCGGCCTTGTCAGCTTCGATCGGAACAGGATCTTTATCCCAACCTGTTGAAGAATGGTAAGGAACGATTCTAAACCCTCCGTTTTCCGCTCCCTCATCTCGCCCCGGTCGGTAAAGCATAATATCGGAAACGGAGCGCGTGTCCGGATAGGATGGATGCCGCTTGAAATAGATTTGACCGGGTTCAATCGTTAGGGGTTCCTTGGTCAGCCCGTGCGCCGGAAAATGTAACTGTTTTCTGACTCTCTCGCTCTCTGTTATGGCAACCAATTCCGTAGCCCGTTCGAAATCCTTCAGAACGCCTTCATCCTTTGCCCAATCCAGCATCAATTGATAGAACGCGCCCAAGCTTCCATAGCTGGAAGGAATGTCAAAGATGGCGGTTTTTGTTCCGCGAGGCCCTTTAAATTTTTCCACAATCTGTCGTGGTGACGCGCCGTTTTTCTCAAGAAAAGCGCGATAGGCATTTAGGTGTTTCAAATTTCCTAAGGGCCTAATCGTTTTCTCATCGTCGGCGTCGTTATTATTTTGCTGGGTGAAGCGAAATCCGGAAAAAGGAACAAGGGTGACAGAGTTTCCTCTTGCCTCAAGCGCGTCTTTTGCGATTAAAGAAAGAAGCGCGGGACTTTCGCCTATAGACAGTATGTCCGTGTTTTGGAGTTTGGGATGTTCCAGAATGCCGCGCGCGGAATCGCCAAGCGCCGCGTGCAAATCAGGACGCGACCAAAAAGGATCTATGATTTCTACGCCCGGGGCGTCAGGAAGAATAATATTATCAACCGCCATAAAAAATCTCGTAAGTAAAACAACCTGAATAAAATCGGCCTTAAAAACACATTCACTATACCGCCGATACCTTTCGGAGGCGTTAATTAAGGGTTTACGATGTGTTGTCGAAATTATGCTAAAAAATCGGTTAACACAGAGTATTCTTCAATCTGAACCAGAGAGAAGCTACTCTATAAACACTCTTGGTATTTAAAAGGACGTACGATGTCGCAACCAAAAATCGCCGTGATGATGGATGAAGATACATCGTGCGGCGGCGAAAATTACGGGCTTTCAAAAGACTATTTCAGCGCTATATCGCGGGCAGGAGGCTTGCCTTTCGGCATTCCCTATCTTCCTGAAATTGTGTCTGAGGTTATCCAGTCCTTCGACGGTTTTTTTGCTGTAGGCGGATCTGCTGCGCTGCCCGATGAATGGTATTTGTCACGCGCCGGATCAACGCATCCGAAATCGGAACGGGTGCCTGTCGAGATAGCCATCATGAAGGGTTTTTTGGAAAGAGATAAGCCCGTTTTCGGTTCATGTCACGGCATGCAGGTATTGGCGGGAATTCACGGTTGCAAACTGCAGCATTCCGTCAACGAGGCTGTGCACAGGCAAGAACATAAGGTTACGCTTTCGCCCAACTCCCGCATATTTCAAATAACGGGACAGCCGGAATTTATCGTCAATTCACGACACCGCGAAGCGGTTGCAAAGATAAGCGATCCTGTCGTCGCCGGAGCCATAGCCCCCGACGGAACGATCGAGGAAATAGAAGTCTTAGGCAAAGCCTTTGCGATCGGATGCCAATGGCATCAGGAAAATTTCTGGCGAGAAAACCACCCGGGCAACAAACTCTTTGACGCCTTTATCTCCGCCGCTCTCAAAAGATAGCGGCGCAAGCGCGCAAAACTGACAATAAAGGGGAGGCATTGCTTGCACCAAACCCTATCGTCATTCCGCAAAATTTGCCGCAAAGCAGCAAATTTATGCGGAATCCCATTTGGTTTTTATATACTTTTCCTTGCCCTCATGAGGCGTCCTCTTCCTTTCCCTCCCCCTCGAGGGGCGCATTCATATTTCCCCTCCCCTTGCGGGAGGGGTTAGGGGCGGGGTTGGGCGGTTGTCCTATATCCCTTCGTTGTTATGCGTGTAGAAGCAGCCAAAAAACATCGTCATTTCTGAAGCTAAAACCGTGTCAAAGGGGAGGGGCTGATTTTAACGATTGACGCTATTCCCCTTTGACCAAATAATGCGTTTATGACCAGAGCCTCTCAAAAAGAAGAAGAACTAGAGACTGTTGATCGCTATCTCGAAGTTACCGGCATTAAAGGAACGGCTTCTATAAATCCAAAGACAAACGAACCTCCAGATATATTTGTTGAACAGGATGGGATCTGCATTGGTGTTGAAGTCACACAATATCACGCGAAAGATCAGAATGCTTCTGGGTTTACAAGAACGGAAGTTGAAGCCTCATGGAAGAAGATTCAGGAATATGTATTAAATCTAGCCGAAAAAAATTCTTGGATTTTTGATTATGATGTTTCTCTTGACTTAAAAAACGAGCTTGTCCCGAACAATAAAGAAACGCCCGCTTTCGTTGAAGCAATTATAAATCAAATTTTGGCTAACAAAGCACAGATCGTTGATAAAGATGTGGTTTTCCAGGTTGATCAAAGCTGGCCTGATATAATCCGAAAATATTTGCAAAAATTTTATGTTTGTAAAACTCGGTGCAAAAAAAGTTGGGACTCAAATTTATGTTGGAGGCGTTTAGGAACGTCAGACGAAGAGCTTCTGAAGGTTATAAGAAATAAATTGTCTTACGTTCCCCCGCCCAACCTCCAGAAAAACTGGCTGATAATTTATGGCGGGGCAGACCTCCCAACAATGTTTGACGTGCCATGGGTCGGAAAAATTGAATCTTTTAATCAGTTCAATTTGCACTTAAGTAAGAGCCGTTATGATGTTGTCGCCCTTTTAGGCTTTCGCACTTGGCTAAAATGGGAAAGGGGAAACGGCTGGGGCGAAATTCAGACAGATAATAAGGAATTGCTCCAAAATAGCAGGTCTGCCGGAAGTTAATCCAAACCAGTCCGCCTTCGCCAGGAGGCTTCGGCGGACATAAGATTTTCTAAAGCGCGCTGCGCGCGCTAAGAAAATCTAATGGTGGACACAACGCTGGAACAATCGAACAATTCAGTGCTTCAGGAATTGATCAGGTGGGGTCCAATTATCGAGGATCATATAAATTTTTCAGGTGGTTATAAGGAGGTCAGAAAAAAAGAAAGTCCTCGCGGAAAAAGGTGCTAAAGAGCCAATTTTAACGATTGGCTTTTTTGAGGAGGATTCAGATATGTATCAACTAGTGTTATTGTTTTGCGGAGGAAACGCTAATTAAAGATTGAAAGAAACTGATAAGAAGGCTACTTTTGCAACCCATGAAGGGCTCTTTCTTCACAAAATGTCTTGTCTTACT
>JBAZLX010000089.1:0-7419 GCA_041650075.1 Bdellovibrionales bacterium
ATAATCTGGGTGAATGTCGTGAATTTTTTCGATGAGAAGCAACAAAGACGAAGCTTCGCCAACGCTTACCGCATGGCACCAGATCAACTTTCCACGAGGACGCGGTTTTGAAGGATAACCGAAACGTTCGGCGAAACGTTCGCCATCTTCGCGGCCTCGAGTCAGCCGAAAGCGCAAATACGCGCGAACGAGCGGTTCACCAAGATTTGTGAGAAAACGGTAAAGTTTAAGGAACATAAAAGGTCACGGGCTTGAGTCGCCGAACGTACACTAAGGTAAGAACCTATTATTTTATGAGGTTATGTTTGAGCAGGAAAGCAAAATGTTAGAAAAAACCGCGCCGCCGCAAAACCATCAGGTTCTGACCCCAAACCTCAAATTATCGCCCTATTGTCAATTATTATCTATCCACCGGCATAACGTCTTCTGGTATAGTTTGTTTTCGCTTCCTTTTTGGTTGGTGTCGCTAATGTTTTCAACTTCCCACCCTGAAAAACACCGCATCGGACGCAGTAATTGGTTGCGCGCCGCCGTTCTTGGAGCCAATGACGGAATCATCTCCACGGCAAGTCTTATCGTCGGCGTTGCCTCTGCCACGTCGTCTTTAAGCGAAGTCATCATTGCAGGCGTAGCTGGAATGATTGCAGGAGCCATGTCCATGGCGGCAGGCGAATATGTATCGGTAAGCTCGCAAGTTGACATCGAATCTGCCGATCTTGAGCGCGAAAGGCAGGAGCTGATTGACGATCCGGACTTTGAAACCGAAGAATTAGCGCAGATATATGTCAACCGGGGCCTTGAGTATCCCCTCGCGCAAACCGTTGCCATTGAACTCATGAAGAAAGACGCGCTTGGCGCACACGCTCGGGACGAACTTGGACTATCGGACACAACGGCTCCAAGACCCTTGCAGGCGGCCTTCGCCTCGGCGGCAGCTTTTATCCTCGGCGCATCGCTTCCCATTCTGACCTTGTTGATTGCGCCGCAGTATATTCTTGTGCCGTCCATTTTTGTTTCGGCCCTTGTCTTTCTTGCGCTTCTTGGCCTTCTGGGAGCAAGAACGGGAGGAGCCGGTTCTATTAAACCCATGCTTCGCGTTACCTTCTGGGGCGCTTTTGCCATGGCCGTCACAGCCGGAGTCGGCGCACTTGTCGGAAAAGTTCTTTAGAGTGCGCAGGGTTAGAAGATAGTCTTTCCTGTGCGCCCTCATTTCTTTCTTTTCCCGCGCCTCGGCTTTTGGTAGCTTGTTCCCATGATCAGCAATCCGCCCCTCACCCTGCTCGAGGAATTCCTGCTTCTGGCTTTCGACGAGCAGACCGGGCAGTTGCATCCTTTAGATCCCGATGCCCTGAATTGCGCCATTGCTGGCGCTGTTCTAATGGATTTGAGCTTACGCAATCGGGTCGATAGCGATCTGCGCGACATGTTCCCCGTCGATCCGACCCCCATCGGCGATGAGCTTCTGGATCCCGTTCTTAAATTGATGTCAATGGCTCCCGTCCTGACGCCGCATCCCATTACATATTGGTTGCATCAGGTTGCCGAACAAAGCTCTTCGTTGCGCGAAAAAGCCATGCACCGCCTTGAAAAACGTGGCGTTTTGCATAGTCGCGGTTTTGGGTTTTTCTGGATGTTCGGCGGACAACGCCACCTTACCGTTGACGAACCAAAGGTACGCGACGTCAGGTCGCGTCTTTTAAGCACTCTTTATAGCGACGAAGTGCCTTCGCCGCGCAATATTATGTTAACCGGACTTGTTGATTCGTGCGGTCTTTTCAGTTATCTCCTGAACGACACTGAAATGCGCGACGCTAAAGCGCGCATTGAAAAAATTTCGCATATGGATTTGATCGGGCAAGCCGTTGCCAAAGGCATCACAGGCGCCGGTCCGTCTTTCTCCGCTGCGTCAGGAAATATATAAACAGGGGTATTTCGCTTGAAAGTGGGCAGCAGGAAAATCGGAAAGAAATATGGACTTAAAGCTGTTTTGCTTTGTTTGGTTGCATTTCTTTCGGCAACAGCGGCGATAGCGCAGGAAGCCCCTGCCCCCAATCGCATGCCGCGAACGCCCGTCAGCCGTCAAACCCTTGTCGAGCCGCATGTGTCTATTCCTTCCTCACGCGAGATACAAGGAACGGCAGCGATCATTGACGGAGAAAAACTCCGCATAGGACAGACAGATCTACGCCTCTTCGGCATCGCAGCCCCCCAATTAACCGCCAGCTTCGGCCCGCAGGCGCGCGCGCAACTCGACGCCATGGCCGGAGGACAGATAGTTTCATGCAAAATTCGCGATAGAGACCGCGACGGACGCTTGCTTGCAACTTGCAGCAGCGCATCGGGCAGCGATATGGCTCTTGAGCTTCTAAGGCGCGGTCTGGCCGTTATGGTGCGCGGATCGGTTGCCGGAACGGAAGTCGTCACTCTTTACACAGCCGCCGAACAAGCGGCCCAAAACCAGAAAATCGGCTTGTGGTCAACGGCCATAAGTGCGCCAGCCGCAATTCCGACGACGGCGCTGACGCATCCTCAGCCAAAAACGGAAACTCCGGCTCCCGCAGTTGAATCCAAAAAAGAAGACAAGCCCGCCGTTACCGAACAACAGGCAACGATAAAAACCGCCGCCAACGTGCAAGCTCAGGCCAAAGTTTCCGCCGACATCTTGTCGCAGCAGGTTGAAGAGCAAAAAGAAGACGAAGCGTGGGCCGCAAAAAACGAGATCAGCATTTTTGAACGTTTTCAGATTCTCATATCCGGCCTTCTTATGCTGACAACGGCTATTTGCATTATCGGCGCTTTCGAAGCGCAGAGAATCCGCGACAAAATAGACGAAATTAAAGCTCTGGCCGCTGCCCTGCGGGGCGAGCTTATGGCGGCGCGCAGCGTATGCCTTGGCCGCGCCAAAAGCATCACGTGCGATGCCGACGACCGCACTGCCGTTTGGCCGCGTATCCGTTCGACTTTGTATCAGGCCTATGTCGGACGCCTTGGCATGCTGGGCGCGGAATTAGCGCGGCAGGTGGCTTCGGTTTACGGACAAACCAGCGATTACGCTGCGCTTTACAATCCCGTTTCGGGAACATTTCTCGAAGTGACCAAAAAGCAGGCGCTTGAAACGCTCGTCAGACGCATTGACGAAGTCTTGCCGAAACTGGCTCAAGTCGAAAGAACCGGTAAAATTCCGTTCTCCTCCTCCGCCCTGCCTCAGGGCGCGGAAAAACGCTCCGCCGCATCGCCGAAGATGGCTATGGGCATATCCTCGTTAATTACATCGGGAGCACTATCCGTTTTTAAGGTTCTCGATGCTGCACACAGCGCTTTGCGCTCTTTCGCCATGACTTCGAGCGCCGTTGCGGCAGCGCCAGAGAAAGCTTTGCCGCCCGAGCCCCCTCACGTCACGGAATATACGGCTATTATTGAAGCCGATATGGAACGCCATCAATACGTCGAAAGCATCGAAACTATCGAGACCATCGAAAGCTCCGAGAACATCGAAACGCTGACACAGCCGAAAAAAAGAAAGCCCAGATCGGCGTAGCTAATCAGAAAAACGCATTGAAGAGATAGCCGACGGCAATAATGCCGCATCCGACAATGCCGAAAAACACGGCAAGCAATCTCCCCGTCAGCACTTTCCGCAAGATAATCATTTCCGGCAATGACAACGCGACCACAGCCATCATAAAGGCAAGCACGGTGCCGAGCGCCGCGCCCTTTTCCAACAAGGCCTCGACGACAGGAACAATGCCGGCCGCATTTGAATATATGGGGATTCCCATCAGTACGACGGACGGAACCGACCACCACGCCTCATTGCCCATCAGAGACGCAAGAAGCTCCGCCGGCACGTAACCATGAATGAAAGCGCCAACGGCAATACCGGCAATCATCCAGCCCCATACTTTGCCGATGATGTCGCGAACGGCATCGTACCCCGCCTTAAGACGCAGAGAAACCGTCATCTTTTCCGAGGAAGGGGTGGCTTTGTCCGAACGAATGTCTTGCACCCATTTTTCAAGCCATCCTTCGAGGTGAAGCCGTCCGATGACCCAGCCTGCAACGATCGAAATAACAAGGCCGAAAACAAGATAAGACACGGCAATCTTCCATCCCACAAGGCCGAACAGAAGGCCGAGCGCCACCTCGTTGATCATCGGAGAAGCTATCAGGAACGAAAAAGTAATCCCAAGCGGCACGCCCGCCGAAACAAACCCGATAAAAATGGGAACGGCGGAACAGGAACAAAACGGCGTCACAATCCCAAGGCAAGCGGCGGCGATATTGCCTAACCCTTCGTGTTTGCCCATCAGAAAGGCTCTCGTGCGTTCCGGCGAAAAGAAACTGCGGATAATCCCCATGGCAAAAACAACGGCGACCAGCAAAAGCAAGACTTTGGGCGCATCGTAAAAGAAAAAGGCAACCGCTTCGCGCAACCTCCCCTCTTCCTCTAACGGAAGAAGAGATACAACCGCGTCGGAAAACAGAACAAGCTGGCTATAGGCGAGAACCCACAGAATTACGGCCAAGACCGTCCCGCCGACCCACTTGTAGGTATTTTTAGAATCCGGCAACGGTTGTTTGTTGCAGCAACAATTACATCCCATGGCTTTATCCTCTTTTCCTGTTTTCAAGAGCGAACACCGCATTAATAAGGGCAATGATTTTCTTTGAAAGGTTTGAATT
The DNA here is from genome assembly GCA_041650075.1 of Bdellovibrionales bacterium. Classification (GTDB taxonomy): domain Bacteria; phylum Pseudomonadota; class Alphaproteobacteria; order UBA9219; family UBA9219; genus CAIXLI01. The sequence goes on from JBAZLX010000089.1 coordinate 4,684, forward strand.
GCGGCGATAACGCACCCATTGAGCGTCACGACGATCTACAATAAGGCCTGCTTTTTTTAAGACGCCCATATGACGTGACGTGCGCGATTGCGTCGTCCCCAATGCTTCCATGACCTCACAAACGCAATGCTCCTCACCGTCCCACAACAGGCGCAAGGCCGACAGGCGAGTCGGCTCAGAGATAGCGGAAAGGATGGAGATAACCTTTTTCATGCCTTGTAATATGCCTTAATCCGCATATGCGCACAAGAGAATATATAGACGGATAACAAATAAAAAGGGCGACGCATCCTTTGCGCCGCCCTATAAATTAACAAACGCTCCGAATCCTTACTTAGCGAACATCTTCGCGTAAGAACCCAAAAGAACCTTCAACTTTTCCTCGGTTTCCGGCTTGATTTGCTTATCCGCGCGGATGGCCTCGAGAATAGGCTTGCCGGCGCTGCGCAATTCCTGCAACAGCCCATGTTCGAAACGTTGAACGTCCTCGACCTTAACGTTGTCGAGATAGCCTTTGACGCCTGAATAAATCACGCAGACCTGCTCTTCGACCGCGAGAGGCGAATATTGCGGTTGCTTGAGCAATTCCGTCAGACGGCGGCCGCGAGCGAGCAGTTTTTGCGTCGTAGCGTCAAGATCCGATGCGAATTGCGAGAAAGCTTCCATTTCGCGGAACTGAGCGAGCTCAAGCTTAATTGATCCCGCCACCTGTTTCATCGCCTTGACCTGCGCCGCAGAACCGACGCGGCTGACCGAAAGGCCGACGTTAATGGCCGGACGGACGCCCTTATAGAACAAACCCGTTTCAAGGAAAATCTGCCCGTCGGTGATCGAAATCACGTTTGTCGGAATATAGGCCGACACGTCGCCGGCTTGCGTTTCGATGACAGGCAAAGCCGTCAAAGAGCCGTTGCCGTTCTTTTCGTTCAGCTTCGCGGCGCGTTCCAGAAGGCGCGAGTGCAGATAAAACACGTCGCCCGGATAAGCTTCGCGGCCGGGAGGACGGCGCAACAGAAGCGACATCTGGCGATAAGCGACCGCCTGCTTTGACAAGTCGTCATAAACGATCAGGGCGTGCATGCCGTTATCGCGGAAGAATTCGCCCATCGCGCAGCCCGTGTACGGAGCGATAAACTGCAACGGCGCAGGTTCGGATGCCGTCGCGGCGACGACGATGGAATACTTCATCGCGCCCGCTTCTTCCAAGGACTTGACGATCTGCGCCACAGTCGAGCGTTTCTGCCCGATGGCGACATAAATGCAGTACAGCTTCTTCGATTCGTCGGAGCCTTGGTTAGCCTGCTTCTGGTTGATGAACGTATCAATAATAATGGCCGTCTTGCCCGTCTGGCGGTCGCCGATGATAAGCTCGCGTTGGCCGCGGCCGATCGGAACCAGGGCGTCAAGCGCCTTAAGACCCGTTTGCATCGGCTCGGACACCGAACGGCGCGGAATAATGCCCGGCGCCTTGACTTCGACGCGCGCCATCTTGACGTTTTGCAAAGGCCCCTTGCCGTCAATGGGGTTTCCAAGGCCGTCAACGACGCGCCCCAAAAGACCCTTACCGACGGGAACTTCGACAATGGCGCCCGTGCGCTTGACCATATCGCCTTCGCGGATGGTGCGATCGTCGCCGAAAACGACGACGCCGACGTTATCGGATTCGAGGTTGAGCGCCATTCCTTTGACGCCGCTCGAAAACTCGACCATCTCGCCCGCGCGAACGTTGTTCAGCCCGTATACGCGCGCGACGCCGTCGCCAATGGACAAAACCTGTCCGACTTCGGCAATTTCAGTCGTGGCGCCAAATCCGGCGATCTGCTGTTTGAGAACCGACGAAATTTCTGAAACACGAATATCCATACCTGCCGCTCCTTATTATGCCGCACCAGCGTCATGCCGTTGCGTGTGAACTCCTTAACGTACGCTCCAAACGATCAAGCTTCGTTTTGACCGAAGCGTCAACAAATTGAGATCCAATTTTTACCGTAAGCCCGCCGATGATTGAAGGGTCTTCAATAACTTCCATGCGAATTTGCCCGCCCGTAGCAGCTGCCAGCAAATTTGCCAGCTTCTGGCGCTGAGCGTCCGTCAGAGGTCTCGCCGTACGCACATCGGCGCGGAATTCGCCACGGCGCGTAGAAACTTCTTCCATAAAATTTTCGATAAGCATCGGCAGAAGATTCAGACGGCGGTTCTGCGCGATAACCATAAGAAAGTTCGTTGTAATTTTGCTGACTCCGGCAATCTCGGCAACCTGCTTTGCCACAGAGCAAACGGCTTCGTGATTCAGGCGCGGATCGGATGCAATAAAGCGCCATTCCGGGCTCTCGCTCCACAGATTGCGAAGTCCCTTCATGTCGGCGATGACCTCATCGACCTTTCCATCCTGCTCGGCCAGATCGAAAAGCGCGTCAATATAACGGCTTGCAAGAATGGCGTTGTCGCCTGAAACGGGGGATAAGGCGGTTGTTTTTTCTGACACGGGAATAAGCCTAAGATAGTTAAGATTCTTAAGTTCCGCGCATCAGATAGCAAAGCCGCCCACACTATGCAACACAAGTTGTGTGATTCTCTTTTATGTGCAAAAAAGCCCAAAATAAGGGTGCTGCTATATGGGAGAACAGCCCCCAAATTAACACTTTAATAGGACATATCGTCTATTCTGCCGCTTTCGTATAAAGTCTGCCTATGATAGGCAGGCTCCGGCAGGCATGAAAGCCCTGTCAACAGGTT
>JBAZLX010000090.1:0-7369 GCA_041650075.1 Bdellovibrionales bacterium
CCCCTCATGCGAGGCCGAAGGGCGTTTTGCCGCGTGCGGCCCCGGTGTCGAACGCATTGCAGAAGAAGTCAAAACCAGATTGCCGGAAGTTCGCTTTGCCGTTATGGCAAGCGACACGTTGGAAAGCCCCGAAGCCGCGCAAAAGCTTATTGATCGGATGGAGCGGCGCGAAATTGACGTTCTGATCGGCACGCAAATTATGGCGAAGGGCTATCACTTTCCGCGTTTGACTTTTGTCGGCGTTGTGGACGGAGATTTGGGGCTTGCGGGCGGCGATCCTCGCGCCTCGGAACGCACGTTTCAGCTTTTACAGCAGATAGCGGGACGCAGCGGACGCGGCGAGGATGAAGGACGCGTCTTGCTGCAAACAACCGCGCCAGAGCATCCTGTGATGAAGGCAATCGTCAAAGGCGACAGAGATGCTTTTATGAATATCGAATTGAAGGAAAGAGAAGCTTACCGTTTGCCCCCTTACTGGAGGCTTGCGAGCCTGACGGTTTCAGGCGTGGATATGAATGAGGTTATTCGCGCGACACAACATCTGGCCGATACGGCTCCGAAGAACGATGAGATGCGCATCCTTGGCCCCGCTCCAGCGCCTTTTGCCAGATTGCGCGGCCGTTACCGCCATCGCCTGATGATTCAAGTTCCACGCAACGTTAACCTATCGGCTTCCCTGCGGCGGTGGCTAGCAAACGTCAACCTGCCCAGAAATTTGAGGCTACTGATTGACGTTGACCCGTACAGCTTTATGTAAAAGCTAGTCTGCAACCAGTATATGCTGCTGCGCCATCGTAAGACCAAGAGCATTTGCTGTGGATTTAGTCAAACGCACAGGAAACCCAAGCTTCATAGCCAAATCAGTCACCTGCGGCGCTACATCACGATTCCCATAAAGTTCAAGAATCATCGTCGACTTTCCATTATTTCCGTCTGGAATCGTTACAGAAATCTTCTGAACGTTGGGATTTGGAGAACGCACCTTAACTGCAGAACCCTTATGACCTTCGATTGAAGTAATTAGCTCTTTTGTAAAAACCCCTAATGCTGCTGGTGTCATCTTTATCTCCCTATATTGAATGAGGGTTAGAAATAAAAAAACTACCGTTTTTTAATAGTAACTTACCCATAATGATTCGGTCAAATACTTTCGGTTCATTAACGATATAAAAAACGCAATATTATTACTTATTAACGACAACACTTCTCTGTCGCGATGACGCGGTAGGCATGCTCCCGCCAGAGTAAAAATGCAGATATGGAAAAATCGGTCAGTAATTTCTGAGAAGGCCGACGAGCTTGCCTTGCACGCGAACGCGCGATGCCGGAAGACGTCGCGTTTCGTAGTTATTGTTGGCTGGTTCAAGAGCAATTTGGGCGCCCTCGCGTTTCAAGTATTTGAGCGTCGCTTCCTGTTCGTCAATCAGAGCCACGACGATAGAACCGTTGTCGGCAGTGTCGCACGCACGAATGATAACGCGGTCTCCATCAAGGATACCAGCATTGATCATCGAGTCTCCGGAAATTTCGAGAACATAATGGCTACCGACGTCCGCGCGCCCCTTGCTCGTTGCAAGAAGTCCGGCCGGAACGTCAACGCTGCCGTTCGGATCGCGCAAAGCTTCAATCGGCGTTCCCGCTGCGATGCGTCCGTATAATGGAAGATTGACGCTTTGCGCCGCCGCTATTGCCGCCATGTCAGGCATTTGAATATCGGAAGGAATTCCGCGTCCTTCAGAACGGTTCTTACGCGCCGTCACTTTTGGATCGGAATCTTCGGGAAGACGAATAATCTCAAGCGCACGCGCGCGATGCGGCAAACGTTTGATGAAGCCTCGTTCCTCAAGCCCCGAGATCAGGCGATGGATTCCCGATTTCGATTTCAGCCCCAGAGCTTCCTTCATTTCCTCAAACGAGGGAGGAACGCCATCAGCCGCAAGACGGTCGCGAATGAGAAGCAGCAGCTCTTTTTGTTTGCGGGTGAGCATAAGGGAATCTCCTTGTTCCGGGATCGTACCGATTAAGAACAAAACATGAATGTTCTACTTTGGTTCTTTGTGGGTGTCAAGAGATAAGGCGAAGCTTTCCGACTTTCTTCCGAACAGGCGGCACTCAGTCCAACTCATGCATGTATGTTTGTTTATATCGTCCTTGTCGGCGCGATGAACCGCCCGTTTTCGGGGACACAGGGACGCATATTATGGCCTTGCCCTATGTTCAGGATTCTTTCTCTTATCGAGAGCCATTTAGGCGTCCCTTTTTCATATCCTGCAACCATCAGAAGTTCTTCGGTTTTTGCATCCAGCTCATCGGCGCCGTCATCCAAAAACTTGATGCCGACCTTCTCCGCCGCCGCCAGAAATTTGTCCAAAATGGCCTGCAGGGATTCTTGTGTGCCTGGCTTGGTTTGTTTGTCTTTATTTGTCATCGGTTCCCTGCCTTTCAACTTTTGGCTCTTCCGCCCGATTAAATAACATGCTGAGAATTTCGGTCGGAGAATTGTTTTTTCCATTTCTGCCCATATCTACAATATCTACGAAATTAAATTTGCCGCCCTTTACGTCGAACAAAAGCTTGTTCGAATTCGACACATTGATGCGCTTTCCCGCGTTGTTTAAAAATTTCATCTCCGTGACCAACTGGCGATAGGCTTCCTGAGGCATCGCTGCGACACGTTTCATTTTCTCCGCATATGCTTCATCATCCGATTTTCGGCGATCAGAGCCGAAGGGAACGCCTATGGGATCTCCGCGTTGCCTCAACGCGATGGCTATCCCGCAATCGTATTCTGCAACGATCTGACCGAAGTTTTTGCCTTCCAGTTTGGAATCATCAATGATTTTCGGAGTGCCGAATTTGGATATTTTCGAAAGATCGAGATCGCGGGGGACTCTGACCACATAATTCGGATAGCGATCAATGCCAAAGACTTCCGTGCTGCCACCGCATCCTAAAAAGAATTCCTCATGCCTTCTGATCGAACTGCGGATGATTTCTTCTGAGGGAAGACTGCCGGGCGTTATATCCGACGAAAAGGGGCGCATGATGAAACTTGTCCTAAGAATTACTCGTTCAAATACGAGTCCAGTCTAACACAAGACAGTAAAATTGCCGTTAATCTGCTGATTATCCGAGCTTTTCGCCCCCTTTCTTCGGAAACCATGAAGTCATCAACCCATTGATTCGACAAATTAAATATCCGCTTTTTGATGAAAATAATAACGACAACATCCTCTGTAGTTTTTCGAAGGAATCCCGGATAAAATACAGGTAACTTGCTTAAGATATTTTCTGAAGGGATATTGCGTGGATCCATCGAGAAAACCTTATTATCCGCAATCCGGTTCCGGGGTTCTGGAATTTAAGAAGTCGGAGGCAGAAACTTTTAAGAAGGAATCGCATCCGATCGGCGATGTTGCTCTAAAAGGCGTGGATGCCGTTTTTTATCTTGGGACAGAGGCTATATTCTTTGTCGCTTTTTCAGTCGCCACTGAGATTGCAGGAACAATAGTATTCCAAGATTCACTTGATAAAGTTGAGACATTGAGAAAACTTCTCTATGTCGCCGATATATCGATCGGATTGGTTGGCACTTTGATAGGACATCGTCCCTCAAGGTGGGTGGGATCTCAAGCTAAAATAATTGCCGGTTTTCTTGTTCCTCATTCAAAATAATAAATAGTAAGAATTTGTTCATAGAACAATGTAAGCTTGTTCTTCCTATGAACGAATCCTTTAAAAAATACATCCTGATATCGCGACCGGATCACTGGATCAAAAACATCTTTATGATCCCCGGCGTTATTCTTGCGCTTTTGCTCGGCGACGGACTGGCTCATTTCGACGCCTTAAAATTCTTGGGCGCCGCCGCGGTTCTGTGCCTCATTTCCTCCGCCAACTACGTCATCAACGAGTACCTCGACTCCGCCAGCGACAAGTTTCATCCCATGAAATGTAAACGCGCAGGCGCACGCGGCGATTTAAAAATCACTCCCGTTGTTTTTCTTTATCTCGCGCTGGTTGTGTCGGGGCTTTTTCTGGCGTTGCAATTCGGTTTTATGTTTTTGGCGACTTCCGTTCTTTTTCTCGTTATGGGGCTTTTCTATAACGTCGAACCGGTACGAACCAAAGACCGCGCTTATCTTGACGTGTTATCGGAAGCCGTCAACAATCCATTGCGGTTTCTTATGGGATGGTTTGTCGTTATCGGCGACACCCTGCCCCCGTCGAGCGTCCTTCTCGCCACATGGATGGGCGGCGCTTTTCTTATGGCGATGAAGAGATATTCCGAATACCGCCAGTTTGCCGACCCCGAACGCATTGAGCTTTATCGAAAATCTTTCAAGTTTTACAATGAAGAAAAACTTCTCCTCTCGTCGCTTTTCTATGCGCTCAATGCGGCGTTCTTCCTCGGCGTCTTCCTGATAAAATACAGGATCGAATATTTCTTAAGCTTGCCGTTTATTACGATCATGTTCGTCTGGTATATGCAGATCGCGCTTAAGAAAAACTCCGCGGCGCAGGCTCCAGAAAAATTATACGGAGAAAAGCATTTTCTGCTTTATGTCCTTTTTGTCTGCCTGATGCTTGGCGTTTTGACGGTTGTCGATCTGCCGTTCTTGCAAATTCTCGTCGAGCCTGTGCGGTATTAAAATACCTCAGCGCCACCATTAACCATAACTGATGAAAGATTTTGACGTTTGCCTTTTTTGGGCTAGAAGTTGCTCGTTCTTGATACCTGTTTTTTAGCCCTTTTTAAGGAGTGTTCATATGTCTGCGCCAAAAAAGAAAATGGAGTCACCGATCGAAATTGAGTCATTGTACCTATACAGTGTTATTAAGAAACAACCGTTTCACCGCTATTTTTTAGACAAGTACGGTGAGAAATCAACAAAGGCCCTCTTTCAACTTTACGCCGCAGAACTTTTTGGAAAATCAAGCAGACAGTCTGGCAAAATTTTCGACCGGATTAATAATATCATCGAATCCTATGACATTCCAATCGACGCCATGAACCCCACGGTTATGCTCAATGCTGGCGTCATTAAAAATGAAGTAGCGGCCTTTGTCGCATGCCAGATTGGCGATAACCTCGCTCATGTAGCAATGGATGCAGAGAATAATTTTGTTCTTTACACAGCATTTGCTCATCCTTGCCCCAAAGAGGCGGAAAGTCAAAGCTCCCTGCCTTTTCACAAGATCGTGGACGAGATTTGCCGCGGGAAAAATAAAGTTTGCGACAGATCGGTTGCTGAAAATAATACTCCTGAAGAAAAAATTAGATATGAAGAAAAAGTTAGATACGCTTATCCACATATCTACCCCAAGGAAAGTTTTGAAGAGCTGCTTTTCTTAGGAGAAAAGCTGACGGACGCAAACAACATCATTTTGCGTAAACCCATCACCTTGAAAAGGCTGAAAAAGTCTATGCACGCGAGATGTGTACCTCAACGTTAAGCCATATTTTCTTCCGATAGAAATACATCAACCCCATCAGCAATGGTGGGGTTGATTTTTGTTATTTCTGCACCGAAAGCTCGCGCTTCATCCTGAGCCAGGAAAAGGCAAGAAGGCCCATCAGCATCGGTGGGGTTAGCGGCACTGCGTAATTCTCGCCGCCATCTTTGGCAAATGCGGGCAGCAACCATAGGGCGAAGAGGAATATCTTTTCGAAAGAAAGAAATCCGTTTTCGATCCCCTCTTTGGCCAAAAAGGCTATTGGAAGAGCAAGCAGGACTTGGTCATATCCGAAAGAATACGGGGACGCCAACAGTATAACCCCGCATAACGCACTAGCGCGTATAGAAAGCGATGTCGCCTTGCGGCTCCAGATATACAAAAGAATAAAGACGACGCAGACCGCGATGCCCGTTTGGACGGCATAGGCCGCTTGCACACTGCCGCCAAGCAAGCGAACCGCTGAAAAAGGCGAATGCATAATGCCAAGCCATCTGAAGGCTCCGTCGCTTTCAAGAAAAACTGAGCGCGCCGATCCAAGGCCTTGAATAAAAGCCAGCCATGAATCTAAACCAAAAGCCGCCAAGGAAAGCGACGCGCAAACGCCTGCGCTGACTAGCGTCGCAGCTAAAGCTTTCCAATAACGTCCCGCGAAGAGGACAAGCGGAACAAGCACAAACAAATGCGGCTTATACGATAACAATCCAAAAAATATTCCGGCGGCTATCGGCGTTTTGTCGAGGAACAACAACCCTGCGCCCAACAACGCCGTCGTCATCGCGCCGTTCTGCCCCGCCAGCAAATTGACATATAGCCCCGGAAAGGCGGCTGTTGCCCAAATCGCCGCCTTGTGGCGCTCCGCGATTATTTTATAAAGCACGGCTCCATAGGCGAGAAACCCCACAGCCGAATACGCCGCCAAGGCAGCAAGAAAAGGCAAAAGCGCAAACAACCACCCTACGCTCAGGAAGGTCGGAGGATATAACCACGGAAGATAATAATATGGCTTTGCGCCGGTATCGGGAACGACTTCGGGATTTTTATTCAAAGACTCATCAATTCTGCGTTCTCTTTCCCCCTGTCCTTTCCAGTCATAGGCATCGACCGGACGCCCTTCGTGAACGGCTACTCCTGCCGCATAGACATTCATAAAATCGAATCCAAAAGCCGATCCGTCCGGCGATGCAATCTTCATCGCGCCCGTTCCAAAGGCCACGCCAACAAGAATATAAACGAGCATGAAAATTCTCGGATAGGCAACAGCGCGTTTGATATCCAGCCAATCGGCGTTCTTAAAAGCCATTAGGAGGAACATTGCTTCATCCTCCGCCAACAAAGGATCATGAGGCCTATTAATAATAGCGGGGTCAACGGAAGAACATACGTTCCTCCATAATCTCTGACAAAGAGGGGCGATACCCAAAGGACAAAAAGGAAAAACTTTTCAAAAGAAAGGAAGCCATTTTCAATCCCCTCTTTCGCCAACAAAGCGATAGGAATGGCAAGCAAGACCAAATCGTATTCGAAGGAATACGGAGACGCCAAAAGTATTGCCGCACAAAGCGAGCTTCCGCGAATAGCCAAAGACAACTTTCTGCGATTCCAGATATATATCAGAGCAAGAACAGCAACGATGGCAACGATAGTTTGCACGGCATAAGCCGTTTGCATGTCACCGCCAACCGTGCGAACGGCAGAAAATACAGTATGCATTTTGCTGAGCCAGTAATCCTTCTGATTTTCAAGAATCATTCCCCGCGCAAGAGGAAGGCCGCGAATAAAACCGAACCACGGCTCAAGGCCGAAGGCCGCAACGGAAAGCCCCGCCCAAACGGCGACGCCGGTAAGGGTTGCCGCCAGAGCTTTCCAATATCTCCCGACGATCAGAACCAAAGGGATGAGGACGAAAAAT
>JBAZLX010000091.1:0-7353 GCA_041650075.1 Bdellovibrionales bacterium
ATCCAGTCCATCGTCGCCGTGCCTTCGTGCACTTCGCCGATTTTGTAGGACTTGCCGGTGTAATAGAGAATGCGTTCGGTCGTCGTCGTCTTGCCGGCATCAATGTGCGCCATAATGCCGATGTTGCGATACTTCTCAATGGGGGTTTGACGAGACATTTTTGACAATCCTTACCAACGGAAATGGGAAAAGGCGCGGTTTGCTTCGGCCATGCGATGCGTGTCTTCGCGCTTCTTGACGGCGGCGCCGTTTTGATTGGCTGCGGCCTGGATTTCTCCGGCCAAACGGTCTTCCATCGTGTGTTCGTTGCGCGCGCGCGCCGCCGAAATAATCCAGCGCATCGCGAGAGCTTCGCCGCGTTCCTTGCGCACTTCGACAGGCACCTGATAGGTGGCGCCGCCGACGCGACGCGAGCGGACTTCGAGGTGCGGGCGCACGTTTTCAATGGCGTTCTTGAAAATCTCAAGCGCGTTGCCGCCCTTGGAGAATTTCTGAATCTTTTCCAAAACGCCGTACAGGATGTGTTCGGCAACGGACTTCTTGCCTTCATACATCAGGACGTTCTGAAACTTCGTAATCATAATCTCCCCGAACTTGGGATCGGGAAGGACTTGACGCTTTTCTGCGCGACGACGACGGGCCATGTTTTTATTCCTCTAAGCCTCAAACCTTATTTATTCACTTCACGTTTCCGCTTTGGCGGATATTCCCTAAACTTTTTTCCTCGATCTCCGCCTTCGCGGGGATTTTCTCAATTCTATTGCCTGGATCCCGGATAAATTTGCTTCGCAAATTTTCCGGGATGAACCTTTTCTAAGGCTTGCCAAGAGGCAAGCCGTAAGAAAATGTTCACTTTGGACGCTTGGCGCCGTAAAGCGAACGACGTTGCTTGCGGTCCTTCACACCCTGCGTATCAAACGTGCCGCGAATGATGTGATAACGAACGCCGGGCAAATCCTTGACACGGCCGCCGCGGATCATGACGACGCTGTGTTCCTGAAGGTTGTGGCCTTCGCCCGGAATGTATGAAATGACTTCGTGCCCGTTGGTCAAGCGAACGCGCGCGACTTTACGCAGAGCCGAGTTCGGCTTCTTCGGCGTCGTCGTGTAGACGCGCGTGCAGACGCCGCGCTTCTGGGGGCATTCTTGCAGAGCAGGAACCTTATCGCGCGGCATGTTCGGGCGGCGCGGGCTTCTGATCAATTGACCAATCGTGGGCATCCAAAACCTCTTCTTCTGCGGCTCATAGAGCCTAAAAACAATGCACAAAACCCACATCGGGGCGCCAACTTCTCAACGCGCTCCGCGTGGGAGACCTCTCTAACACCGGGGGACTCTGCTCGACTCGGCGTTCTTCGCAAAGTCAGCCGTTTCGTCCGCCACAGGCTATTTATCACTTTCGCTACATCCGAAACCGCGTCTGGACTGAGTTTTCGGCGTTTCCGCTTCCGACCGATCCACCACCGATTCCGCAAAGGCAGGCGGTTTCTATGCTTTTTCGCTCGCAGCGTCAAGGAGATATTGATCCTTTTATTGCTTTCTTGAGCAACAACCGAAACCTGCATGGTTATGGGGTCTTTTGGACCAAGAAAAAAAGATATTTTCGCGTTTTCAAAACGGCTCGATTTCCGCCCCTCCCTTTTTGATCTTTTGGCGGCACGTTAAGCTTATAAACCACCGGAAGAAAAAAAGAGAAACCGCTTGTTTTTGCTTGATTATAATAAGTTTTTTGTCGTAGCGTTAGCTTCGTTTTGCCCTGTGTCGGAGGTACCCAAGTATGAGTATGTCTCTGCCCTTTGCTTCTTTTGATCTTCCCATTCAACGTTTTATTACCCAATTTTCCGGGTCTTCTGACACTATCAACCATATAATTTATGGCATATCGGCCCTTGCTTTAGTTAAGGGCGTTTTCCTTTTTTCCCTTCTTTGGTTTGCGTGGTTTTACAAAAACGGCGCTGAAGACCCAGATGAATTAAGGAAAACGCGGGAAACAATTCTAGTTGTCTTCTTCAGCACATTAGCTGCCGTTGTTCTGGCGCGTTTGATGCAATCTTGTCTCTCTATTCATCCACGCCCCTTTTCGATCATGACAGAGTTGGGGCTTCAGTTTCCGGTCATCAGGAATTCTCAGGGAGAGATAATTTCTTTTGGGATTGATACGGCAAATTCGTTTCCCAGCGATCATGCTGTTTATTTTGCAGCATTATCTTACGGTTTATGGTCAATCAACAGGCGATTGGGCGCTCTCGCTTTTTTCTGGACGGTTGTTGTTATTTCTTTGCCCCGCATATACATCGGGCTTCATTATCCAAGCGATGTTGTTATTGGGCTTGCTCTTGGCGTTTTATTGATGTTTGCCGCTTTAAAGGTATCTTTTTTTCGATCCTGCGCAAATATGCTTTTGCGCTGGAGCGAAAAACATCAAGGGCTTTTTTATTGGCTGGCTTTTATTACCACGATTAATGCGGCGGCGCTTTTTACCGAGGTGCGTTTGATTATTCAAAAGCTATTAATGTTTTTGAGTGTCGGAGCCTTGACCCAGCTTTTTCATTAGTATCGGGATACCGGAGAAAATTGTTCTGGTAGCCATCTGCCCATCATGAGAGTTAGACTGGCCAATGCGTCGTATTTAACTTTGAGCCTCGGATGCCAAACAAACTTACCCTCATAGACGGATCGGGATTCATCTTCAGGGCGTTCTATGCCCTGCCGCCAATGTCGCGAACGGACGGCACGCCCGTCAATGCCGTGTACGGTTATTGCACGATGCTGAACCGGCTTCTGGCGGATTCAAAAATTCAGCACATTGCCGTCGTCTTCGACGCCGGACGCAAAACCTTCCGCAACGATTTTTATCCCGAATATAAAGCGCACAGACCGCCGCCTCCCCCTGAACTGGTACCGCAATTTGCGCTGATCAGAGAGGCCACGCGCGCTTATGGCGTGCCTTCCGTCGAAGCGCCGAATTACGAGGCCGACGATCTGATCGCTGCTTATGCAAAAGCGGCGTTAGCCAAGGGGCTTAAGGTTCGCATTGTGTCGTCGGACAAGGATTTGATGCAATTGATACGCCCCGGTGTCGAAATGTTCGATCCGCTTAAAACGACTCCTATCGGACTCGACGACGTGATGAAAAAATTTGGCGTAGCGCCGGACAAAGTAATCGAAGTACAGGCTTTGGCAGGCGATAGCACCGATAATATTCCGGGCGTTCCCGGCATCGGCGTTAAAACGGCGGCGGAACTTATCAACACCTATGGCACGGTAGAAAATCTTCTGAAGAACATCGAAAAAATCAAACAGCCAAAACGCCGCGAGGTGTTGATTCAAAATGCCGAGCTTGCCCGGATTTCGAAAAAACTTGTGACGCTGGATGACGAGGCTCCTCTGCCCGTCCCGCTTGAGGCACTGACGTGGGAACGCGATCATCATGCCGAATTGGCAGCCTTTTACAGCGCGCAGAATTTTAAATCGCTTCTGGCAAAACTGGGAGCAGCTCCGGCGTCAGCCGAACCGCCGCCCGTTCCTTCCCCCGCCGAGGAAAAAGCCGAACACCGCGACACGGATTTTTCTTCCGTCAACGCCGCGAAAGCCGACTATGAACTGATTCAATCTGAGGCCCGCCTGAAATGGTGGATCGACGCTGCGCGCGCGCAAGGCTATGTCGCCATTGATACGGAAACAGATTCTCTTGTTCCATGCACGACAAAACTGGTCGGCATATCTCTGGCCTATGCGCCGGGAAAAGCCTGTTACATTCCTGTCGGACACGTTGATCCCCATACCGTCCCCGACGACGGCGGCTTTGCCTTCGGCACGGACAAGGCGCCGAAGCAGCTCGACCTCAAAATCGTCGTCAGGCATTTGCGGGATTTGTTGAAAGACTCAAGCACGCTCAAGATCGCGCATAACCTGAAGTTTGACTCGCAAGTCCTTGGCCAACATGGGCTAATTGTTGAGCCTTATGACGACACGATGTTGCTTTCCTATGCGCTGGCCGCCGGTCTTCACGGGCATGGACTGGACGAATTGGCGCTGCTCCATTGCCAGCATAAAATGATCTCCTTCGATGAAGTTACAGGCACCGGGAAAAACAGAATTACCTTTGATCGCGTGCCCCTGGACAAGGCCGTCGAATACGCCGCCGAGGATGCCGATTTTGCGTTGCGCCTGTGGCTGATCCTGAAACCCCAGATCGCGCAACAGCATGTCACGCGCGTTTATGAACGCATCGAAAGGCCGCTTGTTCCCGTCGTCGCGCTTATGGAAACCACGGGCGTTCGCATTGATCCGGAAATCCTTCGCCAGCAAAGCCACGGCTTTGCGGTACGCATGCAAAAGCTCGAATCCGACATTCATAAATTGGCAGGGCATGCATTTAATATCGGATCGCCGCAGCAGTTGGGAAACGTTTTGTTTGCCGAGATGGGCTTGCCGGGCGGCACAAAAGGCAAGACGGGCGCTTATTCCACCGCCTCGGACGTTTTGGAGCCTTTGGCGGAACAGGGGCACGACATTGTCGCCAAAATTCTGGACTGGCGGAGCGTATCGAAGCTCAAATCCACCTACACGGATGCCCTGCCCGAACAAATAAGCCCCAAAACGGGACGCGTGCATACGTCCTATTCCATGGTTGGCGCGGCGACGGGCCGTCTGTCCTCGACCGATCCGAACCTGCAAAACATTCCCATCCGCACAGAGGACGGACGCGCCATTCGCCGCGCTTTTGTCGCCGAAGAAGGCTTCGAGCTGATGTCCGTTGACTACTCGCAGATCGAAATGCGTCTGGCAGCGGCCGTTGCGGGCGTTTCCGCTTTAATTGAAGGATTTCGCGAAGGCGTAGACATTCACGCGCTGACGGCATCCCAAATTTTCGGCATTCCCCTGAAAGATATGACTCCCGACAAGCGTCGCGCCGCCAAGGCCATCAATTTCGGCATTATATATGGCATCAGCGGCTTCGGATTGTCGAAGCAGATCGGCATATCGCCCTCCGAGGCCAATGAATTTATCCGCAGCTATCTGGATCGCTTTTACGAAATACGCGACTGGATGGAAGAAACAAAAGACTTTGCGCGCGCTCATGGTTATGTCGAAACGCTGTTCGGACGGCGAATTCATATTTCAGGCATCAAGGAAAAGAATTCCGCGCGCCGCAGTTATGCCGAACGGCAATCTATCAACGCTCCTTTGCAAGGGTCTGCCGCCGACATTATGAAACGCGCGATGATCCGCGTCGTTCCCGCCCTTAAAGAAGCGAAGCTTGGCGCTCGCCTCATTATGCAGGTGCATGACGAATTGGTGTTTGAAGTCCCCTCGCATGAGATCGAGGAAACGGCAAAATTGGTGAAACAGGTTATGGAAAACGCGCCCGCCCCCGTCGTAACGCTGAAAATCCCCCTTGTCGCCGAAGCAGGACATGCCAAAAACTGGGCGGAAGCGCATTAGAGACACAATAAAATCATTGTCCCAAAAATTCTGTCCCCAGAATTTCCCAGAATTCAGGACGGCGTGCACTCTTTGGTAACAGTCGAGTGACCGTCCGCCCCGTGGTAAGTCGAACTGCAGGCCCATCCGGTCCAATATTCGTAGGTGCATTTAGAAGATGTCGTCAATTGCCCTTTACAAGTTGATGATGATATGGAGTACGTCATGCAACCCGACTGGGTCGACCCATTCTCCACCAGAGGGCACGTGTAATACTTTGTGGCCGGGGGAGCTGAAGCCGCCGCCGCAGCCACTGTCGCACACTGGGGGACTCCGTTGATAAGCGCCGTTACCGCCTGCCCCGACGAACAGGTGACGTTGTTGCTCGTCATCGCTTTCCAAATAAGCGAGGAACTGCCTGCCACGGATTTTAAGCATGCGACAAGAGTGGCTCCGTCGGTATCCATTTGAGTTGTGCCAGCCGTCGAACAGCTTGCGCCGACCAAAGAGGCAGCCTGTGCCGGGAAGGCCAACGAAACACCTATCAAAGCGGCAAGAAAAAAGGTTGCGCGCATATATCCCTCCCCACTTTATGCGATGGCAGGAAAAGCCTAATTTTTCGACATTAATTATTGATTAAGAACCGGATATATCGCGCGTAATAACAAGGTTCTTTTGCCCCTTGTTCACGGTAAAATAATACCTGTATTGTTTCGGTCTGTTTTCCCGATTCTTTATTGACCGTTATTCATGTCTCAACCCGCAACGCAAACCGACGATTTTCTTTCTCCGCGAATGATGCTTCTGGCGCCCTATCTGATTTTGGCGCTCGTCGTTTTTGCCGCGTACGCAAATACCTTCAATAACGGTTTCCTTTTCGACGACAGCTTGATTATCGAAATCAACGAGTATTTACGGGGGTGGAACCATATCGGCGACATTCTCACGACCTCGACGACAAGCGGCGCACACATTGACGGCGGGTTCTATAGACCCGTGCAAATTCTGCTTTATCTTATCGCCTTTCAGCTCGGCGATGGAAACGCTTTTTGGTTCCATTTGCTGAACCTTTCGCTGCATATCGCAAATACCTGTTTCGTATACAGGCTGGGCACAAAGCTTGGGTTCAACGCCAAAGGCGTCTTTCTGGCTGCGCTGGTTTGGGGCGTTCATCCGCTTCATACCGAAGCCGTTACTTACATGAGCGCGACGGCGGATACTTTGTCGGCGTTCTTCTGCCTGTGGGCCATCGTCGTTTTGCTGCCCGATATTACCCAAAAGAAGATTTTGAAAGTTATTCCCCTTTTTCTTCTCGGTCTCGTTAGCAAAGAAGTTACCGTCATGTTCCCGCTTCTGGTCATGGCGTGCCTCTTTTATTTGAACGACAAACGGCTTTCACCCCGCACGTATTATCGAACGTGGCCTTTATGGCTTATTACCCTGATCTTTGTCGCGTGGCGCTCGACGGCGGAAGGATTCGACGGGCCGCAAAGCTACGACCGCTTTTATGCGATGCCCCAATTCTCGGACATGAAGCTATATGCCGCAGAACCCATTTACAGAATTTATACTTTCTTTGCCACGCTGCCGAATTATCTTGAGCTTCTGATCTGGCCGACCGGCCTTCATATGGAAAGGGTTTTTCCGATCCAGTCATACGTATCCGGCGTTGTCGCAGCCGGAATAATGATGATTGTTTTTGCCGCCGGGCACATCGCCTATAGCTGCCGGATAAAGCGCGGACTTGAATTAAGCTGGGGCTTTTTATGGTTTGCGGCCGCTCATTCGCCCGACACGGGGCTTCTCTTTCCGATGAATTCGCTGTTTTTGGAACACTGGATGTATCTGCCTTCGGTGGGGCTGTTTTTAGGCATTGCTCAAACGCTCGTCGTTCTGACGAAGAATAAACCGCGCGCCCTGCCCGTT
>JBAZLX010000092.1:0-7130 GCA_041650075.1 Bdellovibrionales bacterium
ACAATCCGGCCAGCCAGATTTACGTTCGCAATAAAACCAAGGCTGCGGAAAAGGCCGGAATCCATTCTTTGACGCATCGTTTACCCGTGACGGTGACGCAAGACGAATTACTTGCCGTTATTGACGAACTGAATAAAGACAACAGCGTTCACGGCATTTTAGTGCAGTTGCCTTTGCCCCCCCACATCGATTCACAGTGCATTACCGTCGCCATTGATCCCGCGAAAGACGTTGACGGTTTTCACCCCGTTAATGCCGGGCGTTTAAGCCTTGGATTGCCGGGGTTTGTGCCCTGCACCCCTATGGGATGCATGCTCTTGTTGCGCGAGGCTTTGCCCAATGCGGCCGGCAAACGCGCCCTTGTGATCGGAAGATCGAATATAGTCGGAAAACCGGTTGCGCAATTGCTTCTTCAGGCCGATTGCACGGTGACCGTTGCGCATTCGCGCACGTTAGACATTCCTTTGGAAGTCTCGCGCGCCGATATCCTTGTGACCGCTATTGGCGATCCTGAATTCGTGAAGGGAAGCTGGATCAAGGAAGGGGCCGTCGTCATAGATGTCGGCATCAATCGTATTCCTGATCCCGCAGGGGAAGGGAAAACAAGGCTTGTGGGCGATGTGGAGTTCGGCGAGGCGCAAAAACGCGCGGCTGCAATTACGCCTGTGCCCGGGGGCGTGGGGCCGATGACGATCACCTGCCTGTTAAAAAACACGTTTCAAAGCGCTAAGGCGCACGCAACGCGCTAGTTTTTATTCCGTAATTCCGGAACGTAAAAGTCAACGAATGCTGCATATAAAGGCTGTAAGCGAGCGGGCAGGGCATCAATATTTTTTTGAATTGTCTGCCAGTCTTTGCGCGCCAGGGGCCCTGTGAGGCTTTGGCTCGGATTAGCCAAGAAGTTTTCAAGGTTTTTGTGAAGATAAAGAGAGACCGCCTTGGTCGGAACATCGAGCGTGTCAAAGGCCGTGAGGCATTCTCGCCAAAGAATTTGGGGAAAGTTGCCGCTCATGACGCAAAGCGCATGATAAAAAGCTTTGTCCTTTGCTTTGAGCTCAAAAACCGGATTGGTCAGCTTTGGAAAGCGTTCGCGAAATTTTTGTTCCGAAGATACGGCGAA
The DNA here is from genome assembly GCA_041650075.1 of Bdellovibrionales bacterium. GTDB lineage: Bacteria > Pseudomonadota > Alphaproteobacteria > UBA9219 > UBA9219 > CAIXLI01. The sequence goes on from JBAZLX010000092.1 coordinate 1,121, forward strand.
ATATATTTTCTCATAAAAATCCAGATCGTAAAGTGAAGGCCCGAACGTCATAAGGGGATGGTAACTTTCGATACCTTCAACATCTAAAGACCCCGAAAAATGGATGACGACGCCGTTAAAATCCTTCAGGTGCATATCGCGAAAGTCGCGAATGGCGGAGTCTTTGATAAGCAACAGCACAGTTGAAACGCGAGTCAGGCATTCCTGAAGTTCGGATTCTGTGTATTCTCTGCGGTTCCAGTCGAGATAGGGAATACCTTTAAGCGCAAGGTAATGCTTGACGTGCGTGGCGGCGCGGCCTGCGCCGACGATCAGATATGTGTGTGACGACTGGCTCATAAGTTCCTCCGGCAAGTTCTGTGAAAGAGGGGCTTTTTGCTAACCTGATAGAAACAAAGGGAAGTTGTCGTTTACCTTAAAACGTGGCGGGACAATTAACGCGGTATGTCTGAATTACTTTCGGCAAGCCTATGATAAAATGGCATTCGTAAAAAGAGAAATCGTTGTTTGAATTTATTGTTGGAAATTACATGTTTGATCAAAAACCAGCCTGTTACATGACAAATGAGCTTGGGAGTCGCAGCATCGAAATACTCTGCTGCCTTGGGCAGTCTCAAGAAAAGAAGAAAGAGGCTGTCGATGAATTTATAAAATTTATTGAAAGCATTCCGGAAGAAGTCGGAAAAAATCCGAAGCTGATAGATGAAGAGTTCCCCGCCAATCTTGTTAAAGTGGGCATCGGTCATGAGTGGCTAGACGATATGGGGAGAATTTATCCTGCGGTGGCGCACGTTCTCGTGAGCCTTAAATACAAGCGTTCCAACATAGACGTTATAGGATCCGCCAAAAAATGTTTGAGAGAATTTATTAGAGGCGGACAAAAAGGGCCTTTTTATTATGACGCGACGACTCGAAAAAACAGAGACGAAGCCCTAAAATTATATTGTCAGCTTCATAATGAAATGCCGGAAGCAACGGGTACTGAAGACCTTATTGTTGTTACAAAGGCGAATGTTCAGCCGTTTCGCACAGACGTGAAAATGGTTGAAGACATCATTTTTCGTCTGGAGAAAAATAGGGCTGAGAATCCAAACGCGATTGCCGAAATTGTGTCACGGCAATCAAACAAGACCCTTGTGGAAATGATTAAAACAAACCCAGACTATAAGTTTATTGCTCTTGAAGTTCTTGATGCGGCGGAAAAGAGCGTTGAGGCTTTTTGTTTTGAAAACATGCCTTTTAAGAGAATTTCTCCTGAAGAAATTATCTGCTATGTTCCGCTTCTTGAAGAAGTTCGTCTGATTGCCATGACTGCGGCGGATATGACGTGTAGGACAATTGAAAAAGCGTCCCAAAACACGCCCGTTCCGGAAAGGCGCGCGCCGGGAGAAAGCGACGAGCGTCCGTCCCCAAAAGATTTTACGTTGTAACGAAGTGGTTTACGCCAACGTACCTTTGAGATTGTTCGGTTGCGCTTCCGTTATTTTGACAAAAATCTCATGGCCGTTAAGACAGGCTCGCGTTGCAGCATCGGCCTTGATATATGTCGGCTGCAAATAGGGCGAACGACCGAAAAGCTGGCCTTCGTGTTCTCCGTTGTCGTCAAACAGAATCGGGAGCTTTTTGCCGATCATGCTTTTGTTGAAGGCGGCCTGCTGGTCATGGAGCAGGGATTGAAGCTCTTGTAAGCGCACATCCATGACTTCTTCGGAAACCTGATTTCCCATCTCGGCTGCCGGCGTCCCTGCACGGCGGCTGTATTTAAAGGAAAAAGCTTGGGCGAAGCCTATGTCGCTCACAAGTTTCATGGTGTCGGCAAAATCGGCTGCCGTTTCTCCCGGAAAGCCCACGATAAAATCCGAAGACAAAGCAATGTCGGGTCTGGCTTTGCGCAATTTTTCGACAAGACGGCGATAATCGTCGCTTGTATGTTTGCGGTTCATCGCTTGCAGAATGGCGTCGGAGCCGCTTTGCGCGGGAAGGTGCAAAAACGGCATAAGCTTGGGTATATCGCGATGCGCCGCGATCAGCTCGTCGCTCATATCGCACGGATGCGATGTCATCGTACGCAGGCGGAGCAAATCGGGAATTTCCGCGAGGCTGGCAAGCAATTTGGCAAGATTCCATGTCTTGCCGTCCTTATCTTCGCCATGAAAGGCGTTGACGTTTTGTCCCAGAACCGTGATCTCGCGCGCGCCATTTGCCACAAGATCTTCGGCTTCGGCGATGATGGCTTCTATGGGTCTCGAGTATTCCGCTCCGCGCGTGTAGGGAACGACGCAATAGGTGCAAAATTTGTCGCAACCTTCCTGAACGGGCAAAAAAGCGCTGATGCCGCTTGACGTATGGCGCGGCAAGAAATCAAACTTGAGTTCCGCAGGAAATTCGGTGTCATGAATATTGGCTTCTTTGTTCGCGACGCGGGCAAGCAACTCGGGCAGCCTGTGATAGGTCTGCGTTCCGACAACAAGGTCAACAAAAGGAGCCCTTCGCTGAATTTCCGCCCCTTCTGCCTGCGCAACGCATCCGGCGACGGCGACGATCATACGTTCGCCTTTGGCGGCTTTCGCTTCCTTCAGAGGCTTGAGCCGTCCCAAATCCGAAAACAGCTTCTCCGTCGCTTTTTCGCGGATGTGGCATGTATTGAATATGACGAGATCGGCTTGTTCAATGTCTTCCGTCGGCTCATAACCCAAGGGCTTAAGGACATCGAGCATCCGGCCAGCGTCATAGACATTCATCTGGCAGCCGAACGTGCGAATGTATACTTTATCGTTCATGTAAGCCTAACTATACAGGCTGTTGTATACGCCGTGAAGACCGAACAAGATAAAGATTACTGCCGAAACCCATTTTATGGTTTTCTCGGGTATGCGTTGGCGAAGCACGACGCCGACGATAATGCCTATCGCATCCGCGACAACCATGCCAATGGTCGTTCCCATCAGCACGTTCAGTAAATTTTGATATTGAACAGCGAGACTTATTGTTGCGAGCTGTGTCTTATCGCCCATTTCGGCCAGAAAAAAAGCTATAGCGACGGTGGCAATAGGGCCAAAGCGGCTTTCTTTTTTGTCCTCGCCCTCAAGCTTGTCGGCGTGGAGAAGCCAGAAACCGAAGATTATGAAAGATACGGCGGCTACAAGTGAAATGATGTTCAGCGGAAGAAGCGTTGATAGAAACCGTCCAAGAACGACGGCCAGTCCATGATTGACGATTGTCGCAAGAAAAACGGCTATCAATACCTTGTAAGGATTGTACCGCGTGGCAAAAGCCATGGCTAAAAGCTGGGTTTTGTCTCCCATTTCGGCCAAAACAACAAACAGAAACGACGCAATAAATGCTGACATCTATTTTTCTAACCCATGTTAAATGCTGGAGTCCCGCCGCGCCAAGGACTGCTTGATGCCTTGGGCAACGGCTTTCTGGCAGGCAGCCGCCAGATCCTTGCGGTTGGGATAATCGGCCACCGTCAAAGGCGTGTGGAACACGACATCTACGGTGAAAGAGCTGTGCTGAAAGACATTCCAGAGATGAGGAACCAGGGCCATGTCCCCATACCACCCGTATTGAGCGCGCTCTTCCCGGAGCATGGGAAAACCATCCAGCTCGACGCAAGTGACGGAAACGGGTTGAACGGTAAGCGTTTTGCCGCCCATGGAATCTTCGGCGAGGCTGAACAAACTACTTTTGAATGGAAGCGCCGTCAGACCTTCCGACGATGTGCCTTCGGGAAACAGGACGAGATCATGCTTGTTCGTAAGATAGTCTTTCAATTGCGAGCGTTGTTCCGCTGCACGGGTCGAGCGGCGTTCGACGAAGACGCAGTTTTGCAATTTCGACAGAAGGCCAAACAACGGCCAATCGGCAACTTCGGCCTTGGCGACAAAACCTGCCGGAAGAAGGTAACCAAGGACTATGGCGTCGAGGTAAGACGTATGGTTGGACGCGAATAAAACGGGTGAGGCGGGTGACGGCTCGCCGTGAAGATGAAGCGAAATCCCCAGAAGGTTTAATAGCAAAAAGTGGAAAAACTGGGGAATCCTGAAAGGATGCTCGGGATCAATGCGTCTGAAAAGCAAGGCGATCGGAATAAGAATGGTAATCAAGAGAAAAAAAGCCACGGTCTTTAAAGCGGCAATCAAAATCCCTGCGATGGCATCAATTTGCTTCATAGGCGATTTGTTGCACGGAACGGCCGTATAAATCAATCCACAGGAAGGACAATTTCGGCATTTTCTCCTAAATTGTAGTGTTTTTTATAGCGACGGGTCATCAAATCGGTTTTAACAATAATGCAAATGTCCGTTGTGTTGAACTGATAATCAATAACGGCGCCATCTCCGACAAAGCCGCCGACGCGGATATAGCCTTTGATAAGCGGCGGAAGGCTGTTGTTGCCGCCGCGCGGATCGAGCTTTAGCTCTTCAAAAGCGGTGTTAGGGTCGAAAGCTTCGCGCGGCAGAAGCTTCATGTCGACGTAACGCCCCGGCAAAGCTTTGGTGCGTAAGGCAGGCGGTGCAAGATGATGATGGTAAAGATAAGACAACGGAACCTTCAACGCCTGTGGATCCGTTCCCGGCAGGCTTGCGCATCCAAACATCAGCTCGACGTTATGTTGCGCGACGTAAAGGCCAAGTCCACGCCACAGTAATTGCATAACGGGCCCCGTGCGGTACTCGGAGTCAATGCAAGAGCGTCCGAGTTCAAGAATCTCCCCGGGATAAGATATGAGGCGTGAAATGTCGTATTCGGAGCTTGAATAAAAACCACCGCTTTTTTGAGCCGCTTCTCTGCGGATCAGGCGATACGTTCCGATGACGGGGTTCTTGTTTTTACGGGCGTGATCGAAAAGAAGAAGATGGTCGCAAAATTCATCGTGCTTGTCGAAATCGCGCTTAAGGCTTTCCATCTCAGGCGTCGGTTTAGCGCCCATTTCATCGTAAAAGGTTTTATAGCGAAGTTCTTGCGCGTGCTCGATATCGGCAGCCGAACTGGCCAGGCGCACTTCAAGGCTTCCCAGACACATGCGGGGATCGGGCTTGTCGGTAAGTGAGTATAAGGCTGCGACCATAAGCTCTTACGGGTTATCAAGAAATAGAAAGGCAAAACAGCTTTTGCAAAACGGGCGAATCTTTCTCCCGAAAAGATACTACATGAACACTTCCGGGATTTTCAAAAAAACGACGGTGAACAGGATAATAAAGCCCCACCTTCTTGAAAATGAATAATAAATTATTTTATTCTTATGTCCGAAAAGCGGTAAATTTTTGTCCACAAAAGCCCTAATTTTGCCGTTAAGGTAGTGTTGTTTTCATTGTTCTTCAGCTTTATGGCGGGAAGAGAGAAAGCTACATTCGATAGAGGTTATTATGCCGCAAAACATCGCTCTTGTTGACGACGATCGCAATATTTTGACTTCGGTGCAGATTGCTCTTGAAGCCGAAGGGTTCGATGTTCGCACGTACACTGACGGCGACGACGCTTTGCGCGGGTTGCTGCAGCGTCCTGCCGATCTGGCTGTCCTTGACATCAAGATGCCGCGGCTCAACGGCATGGAATTACTTCAACGCCTGAAGCAAAACGCCATGACGGCCGGTATGCCCGTGATTTTTTTGACCTCGAAAGACGAAGAGGTGGATGAAATCATGGGGCTTCGTATGGGCGCCGACGATTACATCAAAAAGCCGTTTTCGCAACGGCTGCTTCTTGAACGCATTCGTTCCCTCTTGCGTCGGGAGGCGGCTCGCCAGCAACCGGCGAATGCCGATCCTAATGCGACTTTGGTGCGGGGCGATTTGACGCTTGACGGCGCGCGGCATGTTTGTTTGTGGAAAGGCAAAGCGGTCGAACTGACGGTGACGGAGTTTCTTTTAGTAAAAGCCATGGCTCAACATCCGGGGCACGTCAAAACTCGCGATCAATTGATGGATGCGGCATATGGTGAAACGACATATGTTGACGACCGCACAATTGACAGCCATGTCAAGCGGCTAAGAAAAAAATTTAA
>JBAZLX010000093.1:0-7126 GCA_041650075.1 Bdellovibrionales bacterium
AAGAGGCGCGGACGCATTTCCCAGCGCACGACGTTCGCCCACTGGTTTACCAGCAAAGGAAGATCGCGGTACGACTTGATCCATTTGGCCATCGCAACGCCGATAACGGTTTCGGACGTGGGGCGCACGATCAAAGGTTCTTCGAGTTCGCCGTCGGGAACCAAAACGCCGTCTTTTGAGGTTAGACGGTGATGCGTCACAATCGCCATTTCTTTGGCGAAGCCTTCGACGTGTTCGGCCTCTTTCTGAAAATAGCCAAGGGGAATAAAAAGCGGGAAATAGCAATTCTCGTGCCCTGTTTCCTTAAAGCGGCGATCCAGATCGCGCTGCATCAGTTCCCAAATGCCGTAGCCGTTCGGCTTGATGATCATGCAGCCTCTGACGCCCGATAATTCGGCCATGTCGGAGGCGCGGACAATTTGCTGATACCATTCGGGATAGTTTTCCGCGCGCGTCGGCGAAATCGCGGTTTTGGGGGCTTTGGATTTAGGCTCTTGCGTATTCATAAAGACTACCTGATTGATGAAGCTATCTGTTTATCAAACTCTGTCCTTGATGCCAATTAAAACAGCTTGCCGCCATTGGGCACCTTTTTATCCGGACTTACCAGAACAACCGCCCCTTTTTCGTCCGGAAAGCCCGTACACAGGAAATCCGATATAAATCCCGCAATGTTTTTCTCGCCAAGATTGAGGCATCCGACGATTTGTTTGCCTATAAGCTCGTCCGGCGTGTAGTGAACCGTGATTTGCACCGATGTCTGGCGGATGCCGAATTCCGCCCCAAAATCGGCCCATAATTTGTACGACGGCTTACGGGCTTTGGGAAACGGTTCGACCCGCACGACTGTTCCGACTCTTAATTCGACAGCGGAAAATTGTTCGTAGCCAATCATGATTTTCTTTCCATTTTTGTCCGCCGGAGGCGACGGTTCGATAATAGTCCTTTTTGTTCCCGTTTGTTAATCATATAGGCGACGAGAATACCCTCTTTTTCCCCGTCATTTGACAAGTCGCCTTCGTTTGTCCTACCTTCGCGGCATTGCATGCGCATTGATTTTATAAGGTTTTTATATGTTATCGGCATCGAAAACAACCGCCGTTCCAGCACCAAAAACCCTAGATTCAAAGGCCGCCCGCGCTGCCGTGAAGGTTTTGCGGGAACGCGTCAAAGAATCGTGCGCGATCCTTCCTTCGGTTCCGGATAAGCACAACGGCGACGACTATAAAAACGCGGCGCTGAACTATGCCACAGAGATGGCAACTATCCGCAAACGGTATGCCCCGGATATTTTCGCCGCAGCTAAGGAAATCACAGAGCTTTGCAAAAAAGAAAAAGAAGCAAAGAAAGACTGGACACAGAATAAGGAGATTTTGAATCTGTGGCATAATCTAGCCAAGTTTGTCGTTGAAAGGTTAAGCGAACGCGCGGATGTTGAAAAAGTTGGAGCCCTGCTGCTTTCCCAAAATGGAGACCTTCTGTTCTTCGAAACAAACCGCGTGCCTGACGGCATTGAAAAACAGGGCGATTACCTTGTGGAAAAAATCCGCAAAACGTATGGCTTCTGCGCCGAAAAAAACCTGTTTCGCCGCGCTTTAAAAGTCCACCTTCGCGATCGCAATCACAGAAACACCTATAAAAGAAGATGGGAAATTTTGTCGGTTGAAAATCTGCTTTATTATCTTGGGAAAGACATTGTTGCCGCCGGAAGGAAAAACCGCGACATTAAAAATTGTTATGTTCTGACGACGGCGCCGCCGTGCAATTCCTGCCAGGAAACGATTGCGGCGATCAGGCCAAAAGGAGTTATCGCCGCCGACAGGTATTTGGGCTTTTCCCGCGGCGAGGAAATGGCAAAAGCCGAAAGTTATTTCGTAAAAAACAAAATTCGTTTTATTTCCTTGAGGCAGATTGAGTGCGTATAAGATTTATTTTTTGGCGATATAAATGAAAATCTTCGTTCCTATATTCCGCGATCTTATCCCCCCAAAGCATCCTGAAATGTTCGTCAACCGCATGGTCGAAGTCAGCGAGGACGACCTGAAAAACCTCGTCATTCCCCATTGGAAGAAGATTGATACAACCAAGGACATTTATGGAGTCAGCAGACTATATAACATGAGCATCGAGGAAGTATGCGGACACAGTGTTGAGTATGGCACGCTGGACCAATACATACGCCGTCCGGCTTTTACGGTGCATGCGGCGGCCTTGCCCGGAAACGAAAGCTGCGCAGAGCAATTCGACAACCTTGCTTATAAGACCGGGTTTTTGGCGGCAAAATACGGATGGAATTTCTGCAATGGTGGCGGCATCGCCGAAAAAGGCGGCATGGGCATGTCCGCCAAAGGATTTGCCGACGGGCTGAAAAAAAATGGAAGAGCCGAAGATCAGTATTCCATGCAAATCGTTCCTTCCGATCTTATCGTCGTTGATAGCAAGAACGGATTTCGCCCCCCCAATGAAGGCCTTCGCCTGAAATCGGACGTCGCGCTTGTTTTTCCGGATTTTATGATGCGCCTTTATATTCTCGACTCCCTCTGCGAGGCCGCGGCTTCCCTTTGCGGCAGCCTTGGCACTCTTAATGAAATAACCGACATCGCCGTTTCATTTAAAATCGGCGCAAAAGACAAAAATTTCAGGTTCTATATTCTCAATCCCCATGTTCCTTTGCTCAAAGGAAAGTTTTTCGATCCCCTTAAAAAACAAATTGAAAACCCCATCAAATGCGGAATTCAAGACCCCAAAGTCCGTAAACACTTCCGGTTTATGAAAACGCCGGAAGGCATATTCAAGAATTTGATGACGAACTTAGAAAAGAATGAATCAACCCCTGAACAAAAATATCAGGCGCGCAAGGAAAAGTATCGCTTTACGCCCGGCGTGGCGAGGCCCGTGCCGGATGTCTTCAAGCCACCTTGTTCTTCGCAGAACAATTCACCTTTGATTTAAGATCCATTATCCGTTTATAAACCGGACACGACGGTATATGCGCACCCGGAAGGATGCCAAGGCTCATCAAAAACTCGCCCACAATTTCGCCGCCCGTGAATTTGAACGTCTCGCGGAACAACTTGATCCATCTTGCCTTGCTGCGCGGACGATGCGCCTCGAGCCAGGCAGCAAAACCGCCGTGCGATTGGCGCATGGCGAGGATGATTTTGGCGTCGGCGATGATAGATTCGATTTTCAGGCGGTTGCGGATAATCGTTTTGTCGTTAAGCAGCCGTTTGATGTCTTTTGCGCCGTAGGCGGCCACCTTTGAAACGCGAAAGCCGTCAAAAGCCTTGTTGAGAGCCTTGCGCTTCTTAACCACAAGCTCCCACGACAGGCCGGCTTGCATGATCTCAAGGCAAAAACGCTCGAAAAGGACGCGCTCATCCGTGGCGGGAAAGCCGTACTCTTTATCGTGGTATGGCGCGTGTAACGGGTTGTCTTTCGCCAATTTGCAGTACCAAAGGGGCATTTTAACCTTTTTCCGTTCCTTGAGGCGACCCCCTATCTTAAAGCATTTATTATATAAAATGGAGCCTCTATCTGTTGAAATTACTATAAAGCTTGCATTTTGGGATTCCTTTTCCTAGAAGAATGCCTCGCTTAAAGGTTTGGCCTCAAATTGGGTAAGCTTGACCCAATACCGCCAATAGGAAAGATATGGAAATGAAAGAAAACCTACACCCCGACTATCACGAAATTACCGTCGTCACAGAATTCGTCACGCGCAGCACGTATGGCCAAAAAGGCGCGAAGCTGATCCTCGATATTGACCCCAAGGTTCATCCGGCCTGGACGGGTCTGCATCGCATGGTTGATCGCGGCGGACAGCTGGACAAGTTCAACAAGCGCTTTGCCGGTCTTTCAGGCAAGAAAAAGGAAGCCGCCGCCGCTGCGGAAGCTCCTGCCGAAAAGATCAAGTTAACGACAACGGCTTCTTCGACCAAAAAAGCCAAGAAGGCTTAAGAAGAATAATCATACGAAATAAAAACGGCGTTCTTTTTTAAGAACGCCGTTTTTATTTGCGTTATTCCACAAACGGCTTCTTGCGGAAATTATGATGCGTTTCGATAAAGCGCACCGTGCCTGTGCTTGAACGCATGACGACCGTGTGCGTTTCGGCTCCGCCGACAAAGCGGCGAACGCCCTTCAGCATCGCGCCGTCAGTCACGCCCGTAGCGGAGAACATCACATCGCCGTGGGCGAGGTCGTCCATTTCGTATTTGCGGTCGAAGTTCTTGATGCCTGCCTTGGTGGCGCGGCCTCTTTCGTCGTCGTTGCGGAACAAGAGGCGTCCTTGCATAAAGCCGCCGATGCACTGAAGCGCCGCCGCCGCCAGCACGCCTTCGGGCGCGCCGCCTGAGCCGACGTACAGGTCAACGCCTGTACGTTCCTGCGACGTGGCGATGACGCCCGCGACGTCGCCGTCGCCGATCAACATAATGCGCGCGCCCGTTTCGCGAACCTTCGCGATCAGTTCCTTGTGGCGCGGACGGTCGAGAATGCACACCTGAATATCGGAAATGTCGGCTTTCTTGGCTTTCGCGAGATTCTTGATGTTTTCGGCAGGCGTCGCATCAAGATCAACGACATTGGCAGGCAACCCTGCGCCAACCGCAATTTTGTCCATGTAAACGTCCGGCGCGTGCAAGAACCCTCCTGCCTGAGCCATCGCGATGACGGCAAGCGCGTTTTGACCGCCGCGCGCCGTGATGGTCGTTCCTTCGAGCGGATCGAGGGCGATGTCAATCTTGGGGCCTTCGCCCGTGCCGACTTTTTCGCCGATGAAAAGCATCGGGGCTTCGTCGCGTTCGCCTTCGCCGATGACAACCGTTCCGTCAATATCGAGCAGATTAAGCGCACGGCGCATCGCGTTGACCGCCTTTTGATCGGCCATTTTCTCATCGCCACGCCCTACCATTAGGGAGGCGGAAAGCGCCGCGGCTTCGCTGACGCGAGCCAGGTCCATGGCCAGATTGCGATCGCTGTAGGATTGGTTTTTTGACATGATACTTTCCTCGATAATAGGGGGTTGGTTGCTTTCTAACACGGCAAATTTGTTTTGACTACCAAAGTCTTACTCGCTTGACGGAAATTCTACTCTATCTCCCGCGCGTAGTCCGTACTTTTTTGCCAATCCACCGTTAATTTCGAGGACGGCACTAATGGGTTCTTGGGAATGGATTGGCGTCATATCTTGGGGCTGCGCCGACGCCGCTATGCGCCCGATTATCCCGTCCGGACGCACAAAAAGTATATCAAGCGGTATATACGTGTTTTTCATCCAAAAGGCGGCCTCAACGGGCGGATAAAAGGTAAATATCATGCCGCGATCCGCTGGCAACGAATGCACGTTCATCAGGCCGTAAGCATGTTGCTCTTCGGTTTTGGCCACTTCCGCCTTGAAAACGTATCGGGCTCCGTCCGGGCGGACGATGGCGAAGCTCGATTGCTCGAAATCGGGACGCTGTCCGGGATTGCCGCCGCTAAAAGCGCATAAAAGAAAAACGATGCCAACAAGCGCGGGCGCAGCAAAAATGAGCCGCGAAATTGCGCCCCTGGCTATATTCGATCCTTGATTGACGCGTTGCATGGCTTATTGTCTACTTGGATTCCGGTGGTTTTAACAGGGAGAATCTTCCATGCGCCGCCTGCTTTTCTCTGCGATTGCTTTGTTATTTGTCGCGTCGCCTTCGTTTGCCGCAAGCAACGTTCTGCTTCCCGACGATTCCGGCAACGAGTCGGAGTCTCTGCCTAACCTCGGCCTTGGGGGACAGCCCCTAAAATCCACGCCGCAGGCTCAGCCAGAAACCGATCTTCCCAATCTCGGCCTTGGCGTGCAGCCAAGCAAACCTGTGGATCCGGCAAAGACAGCTCAAAAACCAAAAGAAGCCCCCGTTGCCAAAAATAAGGACGTTCCAAAGCCGAAGAAAGAGGAGACAAAGCCCTCATCCGCGTTGCCTGCCGCAAAAATCCTTCGCTATACGGATGTCAATGAGGCCGCCGACGACAAAAGCCTTCCCCATAACATCAAAATATCTCTTGATGAGGACTCGACGCTCAGCGCAAAAGACGTTTCCGATATAGTTCGGAAGATCGGACTGGGCGAAGATAAGATTTCTTCGGGATGTAAGCTTAACCTTCGGGGCACTCTTATTACCGACAAAAGCAACTATGCCATCGGAAACGGCACAACTCAGCAAGATACCGTTTATTACGACGGAAAAATCAGGAATTATTTGATGAGGGTGCAGGCTATGTGCCTTGCGGACGAAAGAAATATTCCGCCCGGCAAAAATACCGTAGTCAAAATAAAAGACCGCTTTGCCGTCACGTTGGGAACAATTTCCTGCGAGCCGCCTTCGGGGTATCCTTCCAGCCTGACCATTACCTATGGCGGCGGCAACTCTTCGGAATGCGTCTATCGTAAATAAAAACTAGTTATTCGACTGCATTCCATAAAGCCGCGCATAAACCCCGCCGCGCGACAGAAGCTCGGCATGCGTGCCCTGCTCTACCGCCTGGCCACAATCGAGGACGACGATGAGGTCGGCATCTACGATTGTCGAAAGACGATGCGCGACGACAATCGTCGTGCGGCCTTCCTGAAGCTTTTTGAGAGCCGCCTGAACCGCCCGTTCGGATTCGTTATCGAGCGCGGAGGTCGCCTCGTCCAACAGCAAAATGGGCGCGTTGCGCAACATCGCACGGGCTATGGCTATTCTTTGGCGCTGGCCGCCCGACAATTTGACGCCGAATTCGCCCACATGCGTGTCATAGCCTTCCGGAAGGTCGCGGATAAAGCCGTCTGCCGAAGCGGCTATTGCCGCTTGTTCGATTTCTTCGGAGGAAGCTCCGAGTTTTCCGTAGGCGATATTGGCGCGGATGGTGTCGTCGAACAGAGCCGTTTCCTGACTTACAAGCGCAATTTTGGAACGAAGACTGCTTAACGTCACGTCGCGTATGTCGGTGCCGCCTACCGTCACGCGACCGGCACCCACATCGTAAAAGCGCGGGATGAGGTTAATGATCGTTGATTTTCCCGCGCCGGAAGAACCGACTATCGCAACCGTTTTACCGTGAGGAACCTTAATTGTCAGACGATCAAGCGCCTGCGTTCCGTCGGCATAGG
>JBAZLX010000094.1:0-7075 GCA_041650075.1 Bdellovibrionales bacterium
ACCATCCCTAAAATCTGCTTAAGTTTACCTCCCATAGGATCGGAATCCGGAACCCCCGTTATATCGCCCCCACTGCCGCCGGCTCCTGACACATCGGTCCCGCCCTTGACTCCTGTTATGTGCGGCTCAGGACCAATGGACAAATCATTGTCGCTCATGAGGTGCCTCCAAAAATATGAAATAAACGATTTATGATACTGTCCATTTGTATAGGCGCGGAATCGGCTTTTTGCCAACACAGGAAAGACCGCCCAAACGAGAGAATGGTTAAGAAAGACTGAAATTGCAGGCCATTACAGGCTTAAAATCGGTCTATGGCAGCCCTTGAAGTTTATCGGCGCGTTGATATAGTTCGCGCGCATTTATGAGGCTGCGAAATATACATTTAAACAGGAGACGGAATATGGCCGATCAGACGAACAATCTCATTGAACGCCTTAAAGCAGGGGAAAAAAAGGCACGTGAAGTATTCGAAAAGAACCCCGGTTTACATTCAGGCCAAAAGCCAAAGATTGCCGTCGTGGGATGTTCGGATTCTCGCGTTCCTACGGATGTCCTTTTTGACGCCAAGCCGGGAGAAGTTTTTACGTTTAGAAACATCGGAAATTCTCTTGAGGACGAAACCGATCCCACGCAGTTAAGCCCTGACGCCAAAAAATTTATCACTTACGCAAACCATCTGGGCGTCGAAACGCTCGTTATTCTTCCGCATGGGAAATGCGGATGCATCGCCAACGCCTGCAATTGCGCAAGCGGTCATGCACACGGGCATGGCTTGGAAGCAGATATTCTTAAGGACATGGGAGACAAAAAGAAATTCGCGGTTGATCTTGTGAAAAAGGAAGGCGCTGCCTCCTATCTTACAAGCCGCGGCCTCCCTGCGGACTCCAACTCCGCCGATGCGCATCTTCAGGCTGTCGAAATCGCTCATGGGTTGATTATGGCGGGTTTGGCGCGAAATCTTCTTAAAGAGCTGAACTCTACGATGTCCATCGCGCTCGTTTATTACAATGTCGCGACGTGCGATGCTTATATTTCTCCGAGGGGAGATGGAAAGTTTCAGAAAGTATCCGGCAATAACGTTAATCCTGCTCCGCAGTCAAAACATAAGCCTCCCACGCCCTGAAAGATTCTATTAGATAGGATAGAAAGGATGATTGGCTATTAGTCGTCATTCCTTTCTAATCCATTCCAGATACTCATCGCTCCCTGCCACAATGGGTAAAGCCACGACGCAGGGGCATTCGTAGGAATGCAGCTCTTTGACGCGCTGGGAAAGCGCGTCAAATTTGTTCGTCGTTGTTTTAGCGATGATTGCGCATTCGTTTGCGCGTTCAACTTTGCCTTCCCATCTGTAAACCGACAAAACGCCGGGAAATATGTTCGCGCAAGCAACCAGTTTTTCTTCTACGAGCGCGAGCGCGATTTTTTCAGCCTCCTCGCGAGAAGCGGCCGTCATGTATACGGACAGGAATTCCGTCATGAAAGACCCTTTAAAAAAGCCTCAATATCCTCAGGTGTCAAAAGGGAAACGGCAACGATTTCCTTGTCTATGCGCTTGGCCATATTCGCCAACGCTTTCCCTGCCCCGCATTCGACCAATTGCGTCACACCCAATTCTTTCATGGTTAGAACGGACTCACGCCAACGGACGGAACCCGTCACCTGTTTAACCAGCAAATCAATGATTGCGGCAGGATCGCTGACCGCCTGCGCCGTAACGTTGGCGATAAGGGGAACGACCGGTGGCCTGATATGCACCTCGTCAAGGGCGCGGCGCATAACGTCGGCTGCCGGCTGCATCAAAGAACAATGAAAAGGCGCACTGACGGGCAATTTTATGCTCCGCTTGAACCCGCGCTCTGCGGCAAGCGCAATGGCACGGTCAACCGCCGCGACATGGCCGCTTATTACAACCTGTCCAGGGGCGTTGTCATTGGCAGCAACGCAAACCTCGCCCTGAGCCGCCGCCTCTGCAATCTCCTTTGCCGCCTGAATATCTGCACCTATCAAAGCCGCCATAGCGCCAACGCCTACAGGAACGGCCTCCTGCATGCCCTCCCGCGCTTTCTAAGCAACTTTGCCGTGTCGGAAAGCGTTAAAGACCCAGCCGCACATAAAGCCGAATACTCGCCCAAGCTGTGCCCCGCTACGTACTGCGCAATATGGGGCAGTTTAAGGTTTCCTTGCTTTTCAAGCACACGGACGACGGCCATACTGACGGCCATTAGAGCCGGCTGGGCATTCTCGGTTAATTTCAGGTCGTCTTCGGAACCCCCGAATATCAGAGCGCTTAGCTTCTGCCCCAAGGCCGAGTCAACCTCATCGAAAACCTCGCGGGCTTCCGGAAAAGCATCCGACAAAGCCTTCCCCATGCCTACGGACTGGCTGCCTTGACCCGGAAAAACAAGAGCGCGTGTCATGATACCCCCTAAAAAGCCCTATATGATGCCCCTATCAAGACACTTGTCAAAATTATGTCAAGCGGGTCTATTAGGGCAGTTATTAATAGGGATAATACTATGTCTAATCTTGCCTCACGTCTTGACCAGTTTATTGACCAGTGCATTCTTTGCATCGGCGACCTTATGCTCGACCGCTATGTCTATGGGCAAGTCGAACGCATATCGCCCGAAGCGCCTATCCCCGTATTGCATGTACAGCGAGAAACCGCGACGCTTGGCGGCGCGGGCAATGTCGTCCGTAACATTGCTGCTTTGGGAGGAAAGGTTGACGTTATCGGAGTCATTGGCGCTGACAAAGCCGGAGAAGACCTGGCCAAGGAATTTCGAGCCCTGACCGATGTCACGGCGCACCTGTTTTGCGATCCGTTGCGCGCGACAACGCAAAAAACGCGCTTTATCGCGGGCGGTCAACAATTGCTGCGAACGGATCGCGAAAAAGCGATGCCGATTGAGCTGGACGTCGAACAAAAGATCATAGAACAGCTTCCTTCGGCTATTAAGAAAGCCCAAGCCGTCATTTTGTCGGACTATGTCAAAGGCGTTCTGACGCCGAAGATTATTTCCGAAACTCTCCGCCTTGCAAAAAAAGAGAAAAAAATCGTTGTTGTGGATCCGAAGGGTCGCAATTTCGGGAGATATAAAGGGGCTTCCATCCTGACCCCAAACCGCAAGGAATTGACCGAAGCAACGGGACTTCCGGTCACGAACGTCGTTGAAGCCGAAGCGGCGGCTCGTACGTTAATCAATGATTTCGATATTGGCTCCGTTCTTGTCAAGCTGGGCGCAGAAGGCGTTTGCCTTGTACGCAAAGACCAGCCTGCCTTGCATCTGCAGACTAAAGCACGGGAGGTTTTCGACGTTTCCGGTGCGGGCGATACCGTCATTGCAACGCTTGCCCTTTCGCTGGTCAGCGGATTTGACATGGCAGAGGCGGCAGAACTCGCTAACCTTGCGGGTTCCATTGTCGTAGGCAAAGTCGGAACGGCCTCCGTCACGCGCGACGAAATCGAGCATGAATTGATGCATGGCGAAGCCCTTCTGGCCGAAAATAAAATCGTCGGTTTTTCATCCATCGCCGACATTGCGGAGCGTTGGAGAAAACTGGGTCTTAAAGTCGGATTTACAAACGGTTGTTTCGACCTTCTACATCCGGGGCATATTTCTCTTTTGCGGCAAGCGCGCGCCGCTTGCGATAAATTGGTCGTCGGGCTTAACAGCGATGCGTCGGTCAAGCGCCTGAAGGGCGAAACTCGCCCTGTCCAAAACGAAGCTGCGCGTAGCGCCGTTCTGGCATCGTTGATTGACGTTGATAACGTCGTGATCTTTGGCGAAGACACGCCGCTTGAGCTTATCAAGGTCGTGCGCCCCGATGTTTTGGTGAAGGGCGCGGACTATACGGTGGACAAAGTTGTCGGCGCAAAGGAAGTGCACAGCTGGGGCGGCAAAGTGGTTCTGGCGCAGCTTATCGAAGGACAAAGCACAACCAAGACCATAGCGAAGCTGAAGAAATAAAAATCGCTCTTCTATGCGACCGGAAAATGTTTTTTAGCAGATTCAAACATTCCAACGGTGAATTCTATTGTCGTCGGCCTGTATGGGAAAGGGTCGTCCTTTGGAGCTCCGGCAAGGCGGGCTGTATCAGAAAACGCCAATGTCGCCCAAGCAATAGGCGTTGCGGAAACCAACCATATTGAAGCCCAAGTAACATCGCCGTGCAAAAATCTATCAAAAGCCATACATGTGTATAGCGTAAATAACGCTAGCCCACCACCTGTCAAATAACTGGCTGGTTTGCGAAAACAGTCCGGAACAGAATAATTTTCGGTTTTGTTTTCCATAATACCTCCGACGGTCAATAAATTATTTGGGCTTCTTTTCCTCAGGCGTCAGAATAATTATTTCGTTGGGCTTTGAATAATTCAACGATTTTCGCGCTTGTTCGTCAAGCAAATCGGGATCAATGCTTTCGGGACGGATAAGCTTGACGCGGCGTTCAAGGCTTTCGCGCTCTTCGCGCAACTTCTGCAGCGTTTCTTCGGCTTCCTTGGTTTCGTTTTGCAGATGCACCTTGGCGACCCAGCCTCGCTCGCCCTCGACCGTGTGGTAGAGAAAATAGCCCACGATGCAAACGCCTATGGCCGAAACAGCCATCTGCCATGTGCGCCGGGGTATCATAGCCCTAGTTACCGATCAGGATGGAATTTCCGCTAAACCGCGCGGCACGGCCGAGTTGCTCTTCGATGCGAATAAGCTGGTTATATTTTGCCAATCTGTCGGAACGCGATAAAGAGCCGGTCTTGATCTGCCCGCAATTCGTCGCGACGGCAAGATCGGCAATGGTTGAATCTTCCGTCTCGCCCGAACGATGCGACATGACAGCGCGATATCCGGCTTTATGAGCCATTTCGACAGCCTCTAGCGTCTCGCTGAGCGTGCCGATCTGGTTGACCTTGATAAGGACGGCGTTGGCTATGCCGCGGTCAATGCCGTCGGCAATACGCGTGGGGTTTGTGACAAACACGTCGTCGCCGACGATCTGGATTTTGTCGCCCAGAGCTTCGGTCATCATTTCCCAGCCTTCGTAATCGTCTTCGGCCATCCCGTCTTCGATGGAGAAAATCGGATAGCGCGCAACGAGGTCGGCATAATAACGAACCATCTGTTCGGAATTGAAAACCTTGCGTTCGCCCGACAGCTGATAACGTTTTTCTTCATAAAACGAGCTTGCTGCCGCATCGAGCGCCAACATGACATCCTCACCCGGCGTATAACCGGCTTTTTCGCACGCGCGCAATATGATCGAGAGAGCTTCGTCCGTCGAAGCAAGCGCAGGCGCAAAGCCGCCCTCGTCGCCGACGTTGGTGTTGTGATTGACTTCCTTGAGGAGCTTTTTCAGGGTCTGAAAAATCTCCGCCCCCATGCGGATGGCATCGGCGCAGGTTTCCGCACCCATGGGCGCAATCATGAATTCTTGAATGTCTATGGGGTTGTCGGCATGAACGCCGCCGTTGATGATGTTCATCATCGGCACGGGCAAAAGCGAAGCCGAAACGCCGCCAATATAACGATACAAAGGCAGGTTCGATTCTTGCGCCGCCGCTTTGGCAACGGCAAGGCTGACGCCCAATATGGCATTGGCGCCAAGACGCGATTTATTGGGGGTTCCGTCCAATTCAATCAGCGCGGCATCGAGCGCAGTCTGATCTTCGGCGCTCATACCGACGACGGCTTCGGAAATCTCTTCATTGACCGCCTCGACCGCGCGAAGCACGCCTTTGCCTCCAAAACGCGCAGGGTCGCCGTCGCGCAACTCCACGGCTTCGTGAACGCCCGTAGATGCTCCGGAGGGTATTCCGGCGCGCCCGAAAGCGCCGCTTTCAAGAACGACATCAACCTCAACGGTAGGATTTCCTCGGCTATCAAGAATTTCACGGCCATGAAGCGCGGTTATGTGAGACATGAGAACCTCTTTGAAAAATGAGGGGAACAGAAAACCACATATGCGAGAAGAAAACAATTATTTTCTCCTTCTTTCAACACGTTACCGCAATGCCTTCGCGTGGATAAACAGATGGAAATGAATAGCCTTCGGGGGTACCATGCCTTGTTTTTGTGGATATTTTCGGGGTTAGGCCATGTTTCACTCTACGCCCATCGCATCAGGGCAACATTCGCTCGACGAGCTGAATTTTATGGATATTTACGTGCGCCTCGACGCCAAGAGCCCCGCGCATTATCGCGCCGGACGCAGCAGCGAAATCAATCTTCCCGATGCCGATTTACCGCCAATGTACGCCGCTGACGCTGAAGCGTTGGCCGATCATTTGCGCCTTAATTTTACGGGCGTCGAACAGGCCATAAATTTTCACGGCATGCGCTTGCGCGCGACAAAACTTGAAACAGCTCATGGAGAAATATGGGCCGCCTTGCGCCGCCTGCCGGATCGCCCGATACCGATGGAAAAGCTTGGCCTTTCCCCTCAACTGCTGCCGCTCTTGCAAGACATAGGACAGCGCAGCGGTCTAATCCTCGTCTGCGGGGCATCTGGGCAGGGAAAAACATCGACAATTTCTTCCCTTATGTCCCGGTATTTGGAAACCTATGGCGGCATAGGTTTTACGCTTGAAGACCCCGTCGAATACAACATGAGCGGCCGCATCGGAAAAAACGGCTACTGCTACCAAACGGAAATCCATCAGGAAACGGAATGGGGCGCCATGCTGAAGCGCGCCCTTCGCTGGCACCCGCGCTACATATGCGTCGGCGAAATCCGCACGCCCGATGCCGCCAATCAGGTCTTACGAGCGGCTACTTCCGGACACACCGTTTTGGCTACAGTTCACGCAGGCAGCATGGAAGAAGCTCTTGAAGGCGTTCTGCAGCTTGCGGAACAGGAAATCGGCCCGCGTGCGCCTTTGCTTCTGGCGGCGGGATTGACATGCGTCATGTATCAGATGTTTTCGCCATCCGGCCTTTCCATGCAGTTTATGATGACCGAATTCGACAATCCCGGATCGCCCATCAGAGCCATGATCCGCGACCGCCGCATCGGCCAGACCCGGACAATTGCCGATCAGCAAATGGCCAAATTAGCCCAGACGGGACGCGTT
>JBAZLX010000095.1:0-6975 GCA_041650075.1 Bdellovibrionales bacterium
ATATGCGGGATTCCCTCGTAAACCGACAACTCCAGCATCTTGGGGTCGACCATGATGAAACGGCATTTCTGCGGCGGCAGCCGGTAGAGAAGCGACAATATCATCGTATTAATCGCCACGGATTTGCCCGAACCTGTTGTACCTGCGATCAGCAAGTGCGGCATTTTTGTCAGGTCGGTGATAATAGGGCTTCCGGCAATATCCTTGCCGAGAACAAGCGGCAAAACGGCGCGAGTGTCGTGATAGGTATTTGAGCTGAGCAATTCCCTTAGATAAACGGTTTCGCGCCGTGCATTCGGCATTTCGATGCCGATAACGTTGCGCCCGGGGACAATAGCGACGCGGACGGAAACGACGCTCATATTACGCGCAATGTCGTCGGCCAGAGAAATCACGCGTGCTGCGCGCGTGCCCGGAGACGGTTCAAGCTCGTACAACGTGACGACGGGGCCTTGGCTGATTTTCAGGATGTCGCCATTGACGCCGAAGTCTTCGAGAACGGTTTCAAGAATTTTGGCGTTTTTCTCGAGCGCGTCCTCGGACACTGCCGCTTGTTGCTTGGCAGTCTCCGGCCAGTGCAGGAAAGTCAACGGCGGCAACGGATAGTCGGAGTCGTTATCGAGAGCCAATCTTGCCTGCCGGGCCGTTGCTGCAGGACGCTTGATAAGAGGCGCTTTGGCGACCCTTTTAACCGGTTTTTCAACGGGTTCTTTCTCTTCCGGCGCTTCTTCCTCGACGATCTCTTCTTCGTCCAGGCCAATTTCGTCTTCTTCCTCGTCTAAATCCATGTCCTCATCTTTATGGCGCACCATGCGCCATAGCTTGCGAAAGGCTTTGCGCATTGTGTGAGTAAGCCAGACCGCACCCTCGTGCAGCGTTTGTGCGACATACTGCCACTCGTCCAGCGTCAGGGCGCAGGACAGATAGATGCCGATAACCGTAAAAATGGAAAATAGGAACGCGAGAGCGATGCCGCTCCATGAAAACGGCAAAAGAGCGACAAGATTACTCCCTATCACTTTGCCCAAAGCCCCATCGAGGGGAATGTTTCCGAAGGGCGAGGGCAGTTTAAGAGCGCCAAAAGCAATGCCGGTTGTCAGCATTGCGGCAAAGGTCGCTAAAGACCGCCAGCCCAGCATTTCAATGCCTTTATTCGCTGCGATACGCCAGCCCCAGATTGCTACGACGGACGGAAGAATGAAGCTGCCGATGCCAAAGAATTGCCATAAAATGTCGGCGCCGTAGGCTCCCAACGCGCCGCAGAGATTATGAAAAGACCGGGCTGCGCTTCCTACGGAAGCTGCGTTTAAAGAAGGGTCGTGCGGAGCATAGGAAAGAAGAGCCAAAGCGGCGCCGAAGGCGGCGGCCATAATGACGCTCCCCCATACAACGCGCATAAAGCGCACCAGTCCCTCGTAAAGGGATTCAGGAAGCAAGGCCGACGAGCGGCGACTGCGAGAACGGACAAAAGGTCGAATCATAAAAAGATAAGAAATGTTAACGTTTGCAAGCGGATGTGAACACAACGCAGTTAAGAATCAATAAACAAAGGAAGGCCAGCAAGCATATAAGGCAAAAGACTTGGTTAATCAGAAAGGCCTAAATCTCCGCTTTCCTTCTACGCCAAGGTTTCGGAGGCCAAGCCGCAGCGATGCGCATTTTCTGATCTTGCTTGCACGTTTGGTGCGTTAGGAAGAAGGGCTAATTCCACCCATAGCGCCGGATAAACCAGTTCTTAACGACAAGCGCCAAGACCAGATAAGAGCCTATAATTCCGGCGACGACAGGCCAAAAGGCCCACGGAAGAGCCACAAATCCGAGGCTTCGTGCGAAGCTCGAGAAAGGCAGCATGACGCCCATAGCGCAAATAACGATGGTTGTAATAATAAGCGGCCAACTGGCGCGGCTTTGGATGAACGGGATTTTGTTGGTTCGGATGATGTGAATGATAAGCGTTTGCGTCAAAATCGATTCGACAAACCACGCCGTCTGAAACAAAGGCGCTGTTTCCGCGCTGTTTGCGCCAAAACCGTAATACATGACGGCATACGTCGCGTAATCGAAAATCGAACTGATAGGCCCCATGAAAAGCATAAAACGCGCGATGTGTTCGATATCCCAGCCTCTGGGTTTGGTCAGGTATTCCTCGTCAACGTTATCGGTAGGAATGGCTGTTTGAGAGAAATCATACAATAAATTGTTTGTCAGAACTTGTATGGGAAGCATCGGAAGGAAGGGCAAAAACGCGCTTGCGCCAAGGACGCTGAACATGTTGCCGAAATTCGAGCTTGCGCCCATCTTGATATACTTGGAAATGTTGCCGAAAATTTTTCTGCCTTCGAGCACGCCTTCTTCGAGAACCATCAAGCTCTTTTTAAGCAAAATAATGTCGGCGGACTCTTTCGCGATGTCGGCGGCCGTATCAACGGAAATGCCCACGTCGGCAGCTTTAAGCGCTGGGCCGTCATTGATGCCGTCGCCCAAAAACCCGACGACGTGTCCGTTGCGGTGTAAGGCCGCTATGACGCGGGCTTTCTGCGCGGGGGACAATTTGGAAAACAGCGTCGTGTGTTCGACTTTTTCGTCTAAAACATCGTCTGACATCTCGTCGAGATCGTTTCCCAAGATTTCGCCTTCAATCGTCAGATTCACGTCCCTACAAATGCGGCGCGCAACAATTTCATTGTCGCCCGTCAGAATTTTGACCTTGATGCCGTGGCCTTCCAGGGCGGCAAGCGCGGGGGCGGCGCTTTCCTTGGGGGGATCGAGAAATGCGACAAATCCGATCAAAGTCATGTCGCCTTCATCCTTAACGCCGTAAATTGACTGTTCGGGAGACATGTCCTTGTGAGCGACAGCAATGACGCGGAATCCGTCTTCGTTAAGCTCTTGCACTAATTTAAGCACGCTCGCGCGCTGCATGGGCGTGAGGTCAAAAGATTTTCCGCCGATTTCGCCTTTGGTGCAGCCGCCAATAATTTCCTCAACAGCTCCTTTGCAAATCATAATGTGCTGTTTGGCAATGTTGTCGGAAACGACGACCGACATGCGTCGACGCACAAAGTCGAATGGAATCTCGTCTATTTTTGTGTAGGCCAGATCGTCAATATGTAAATCCTGCCGTACGTCGACGTGCGCCAGAACCGCGACGTCGAGAAGGTTTTTCAGTCCCGACTGATAGAAGCTGTTCAGATAGGCATATTTTAAAACGGTGTCGCAATCCTTGCCCGTCAGATCAACGTGCCTCTTCATGATAACCTTGTCTTGCGTCAACGTGCCCGTTTTATCGGTGCACAGCACGTCCATCGCACCGAAATTCTGAATGGAATTCAGCCGTTTAACGATGACCTTCTTCTTTGACATCGCGAGCGCGCCCTTGCTCAGGTTGACGGTCACAATCATCGGAAGCATTTCAGGAGTCAGTCCGACGGCAACGGACATGGCGAAGATAAAAGCTTCCATCCAGTTATGTTTGGTATACCCGTTGATGACAAACACGAGCGGCACCATCACCATCATGAAGCGGATCATAAGCCAGGTAAAACGATTGACCCCTTTTTCAAAATTGGTCATGACGTGGCGGCCAATGATTGAGCGCGCCAAAGAACCAAAATAAGTTTGTGTGCCAGTCGCAACCACAACGGCTTTTGCTGTTCCGCTCGTCACATGGGTACCCATGAAGGCGATGTTGGAAAGCTCCAGAAAATTCTTTACGTTTGCCCCCGTCAGAGTCGGGAATTTTTCAACGGGCATGGATTCGCCGGTCAAGGGCGATTGATTGAGAAATAAATCCCGCGCCGACAAAATGCGAACGTCGGCAGGAATAATATCGCCTGCGGAAAGCCATACGATGTCGCCCGGAACAAGATCGGCAATAGGAATCTCGAGGCGCACGGATTGGCGCGTATCGAGTCCGAAAGCCGCCGTTTCCGTTGGGGAATCTTCTTCATCGGGCATTGCGCGCCGCAGAACCGAGGCCGTTGTGCTGACCATCGCGCGTAGTCTTTCGGCGGCGTTGTTGGAGCGGCTTTCCTGAATAAAAGACAGACCGACGCTCAACGTAACCATCAACATCACGACGCCGCCGGACTCTAGGTCTCCCAAAAACAGGAAATTTATTATTGCCAAAACCAACAACAAAATATTCAGAGGGTTTAATAACTGGCGAAGAAGCTGTTCAACGACGCTTTTATGATCTTCGCGCGCGACCTGATTTTTGCCGTAAATATCAATGCGGCTTTCGGCTTCCTCGGTGTTAAGGCCCGCTACTTCCGTGCCCAGCTTTGCGAGCGCCGCATCCGGGTCAAGAGCGGCAATTTCGCCCAAAAGGTCGGCAATTTTAATGCTCTGCTTGGGAACGGCTTTTTTTGAAGAAAAGAAATCCTTCACTGCCTCAACCAAGGTGGAGACAAAGGAAGTTGTTACGGGTATTTGGTCTTGAGGCATCATGATAAAAAACTTCAATTATTCGTATTAAACACACTTTGTCTGAAACAAAGGAACAGCCCAACGGGCGAAGATAATCCTTATGCGTTCACGACGGAGGTTTGAAATTTTTATCGGAAAAAAGAGGCAGCGCTTGCGCGATAGCCGCACAGACCCGTTGATCAGACGCGATGAGTTTCTTTGTCATGTTTCACCTTCCATGCAGTTCTGCCGCCGGAAGGTGGGCGCCTATCAGGCGCATACCTCAGAAAGCAGAAATACTGGAGACATTGCAGGTGCGATCCTTGGTTTTTAAAGAACCGCTAGTGTCGCCGTCCATTGTTCTCTCTTGGGTTAATCAGGGTTAGAATCAAACAGGATCTAACCGTCCGTCGAGCCTGTACACCTGCCCTACCGGGGAAGTCAATACAAACATGACTTTTAACCTGACCCCAGCTTTCTAGGGGGAAATTGTGGCTTGGATGCCCGCTTTCCATCTACGCTAAAGCTTGGGTGGACTTATTTTCAAAACCCTTCATAGTTTTAGCGAAGGAGGGGCGCAGGGATGTGCTTTTTCTAAAGCTCGCAATGGTTGCTAAGAAAAGGCTTATTTTTTTTCGGCTGAAAGGGGGCGTATCAGCGTACAAAGCGTCTGATGGCAGCCTATAAGGATGGCGTCCGGGCCACCTGCATCTTCCGAGGTCATTTTAGGCAGGGTGCAAGAGATCTGATAGATGGTCTTGCCCGTGCTTCCCAGATAGTTTTTGACGACCTCGATCTTTTTGGGGGGGCAATTGTTAAGACGCGCGACTTCACGAGCCTCGGACTGTCCCGCGTAAGCGTTTGACGTGGAAAGCAAGGCGATACAGGAAAGACAAAGGAAAAAAAGTCTGTGGGACATAGTGAGATAATCTATAGATGCGAATCTGTTAACGCGATATTACTTAAATATGAAACCAAATACCACCTTTGATGGACTTCTTAACCGGCGGGTTATGTTGGAACAGCCAGCAACAGGCTACCGTGTCGCCATGGATACGGTCTTTTTGGCGGCTGCCGTTCCTGCCTTGGAGGGAGACAGGGTTTTGGACATCGGGTGCGGGGGGGGCGGGGTATTTTTGTGCTTGGCTTGTCGCGTCCCGAATATCAAAGGTGTCGGCATTGAGATTCAAAAGGAAATGGCAGACCTATGTCGTCGGAATATTGAACGCAATGTTTTTGCCGTCGGCTTTTCCATACGACAACAAGATGTAACGACCTTGCCCGATGATATGAAAGGGATTTTTGACCACGCCCTCATGAACCCCCCGTATCACGAAGATGTGCGTCACGATGCTTCTCCGGATAAAACGAAACAAACGTCAAATACGGAAAAAACCGGAGATCTGGCCTTATGGATTGCTTCGGCGGCTCTTGCGCTAAAATCCTCGGGAACAATAACAATCATTCATCGCGCTGACAGAAGCTCTGAAATTTTATCGTTATTGAAGACCTCATTTGGGGATATCGAAGTCCTGCCTCTCTTGCCAAAAAAAGGCGACAAGCCGAAACGCGCAATTTACAGAGCGCGCAAAGATGTCCCTTTTTCGATAAAAGAATGCCAGCCCATAAGTCTTCACGAGGCTTCGGGAAAATATACGGAAGAGGCTGAAGCAATCTTAAGGCACGGGAACGGCATTGTCTTTCGTGCCGACTAAGCCATCAAGCCATTTAAAGCTCACAGGATACAAATCTGCTGCAAAGAGATTGTTATGCCTGCTTTCGGGAGAAAAATAAAATTGTTTGGGTTCGTTTCCCAACTCAAAAAGTTTTTTGTGTTGGGCTGGCGGAATAACAAGGTCTTTGCCGCCCGAGGCAATCAAAAGGGGGAGATGCAAGGAAGAGATTTTTTGAGTGTTGTCGAATTTGTCTACAGCGAGAAATTGTGCAGGAAAATAAGGAAAGCGAACTTGCGCCATTTCCGAGACGGATAAAAACGGTGCAATAAGCATCAGTCCGCGAACGTTAAATTCCGTCGCCATTTGTGTGGCGACGCCGGAGCCCAGAGAGTGCCCAAGCAGAACGATATTTTCTTGTTTAATCCCCTTTTCAATCAATTTGTTAATAAAGGCGCGGGCGTCCTTATACAGGCCGTCCTCGGAAGGGGAGCCGGGAAGCCCGCTGTAACCGCGATATTCGGCAATCAAAAAACCATATCCTGCTTTAACGTAGGGAAGGGCGATAGGCGTAGCGGATTTCAGACGGTCGGCATTGCCGTGAAAATAGACGAGAGTGAGAGGCTTCAATGTTGCGGGGAAATACCACCCCTTCAGGTCAAGCCCGTCTTCTGTTTTTACGGTAAGCTCTTTGATGCCGGCGCCAGGGTAAGCGCTTTCAGGCCGCGTGTAAGAAGGGTTTGAAAAGTACAAAAGGTTTCTTTGAAAGACAAAAACGCCGAAAAGCACAACGGCATAAACAAAAGCGCAGGCAATCAGGATTTTTTTAATTCGTTTCATGCCCAGTCTCCTTTCATTGCTTGCCAACAAGCCAAGGCGGCGATTCCAGCGGTGT
>JBAZLX010000096.1:0-6964 GCA_041650075.1 Bdellovibrionales bacterium
TCTCGTCGGTTGCCAGCTCGCTCGAAGAAGTGGGCATGAAGGTAAAAATTATCTCAGCGCACGAGGCGTTGACGGCCATCAGGTCGAGCCTTTATCCGCAGATCGGACACAAGGATTGGCGCGCCAACTTGCCCGGAGATCCTTTGCTGCCGCGCGCACCTCAACACGGAAACGTGGATGCTTCCGATGTTTTATGGCCCCCTTTGCGCCGCCAATTGTGCGCGGATGACGCTGTTGTCGTTTCGAACGGCATTGTACGTATCGGACCGTTATTATGGGGAGGCGTTGATCTGACGTTGGCTCCCTCAGAGCCATCGCCGTTTCCGCAACTTCTTGCCCGATTGATCGATAACGACGTTCCTTTCCGTATATCGTTTTTGATCGAAAGCGGCGGTGTGCAGGGGACTTCTTTCCGCGCCTTTGCGGCGGGCGTGTTAAGTTTTACCAATCAGGTCAATAAACAAATTCGTGAATCTTTGTTGGCTCTGCAGAAGCTTTCTCAAAGCGAGCCCGTCGTCAAAATGCGGGTATCTCTTTCGACTTTTGCGCCATCGAACAACCGTAAACTTATGGAAGCCCGCCTTGGTGCATTGACGCAAGCGGTAGAGTCATGGGGATATTGTCAGGCGTCATCGTCTGGCGGCGACCCGTTGGATGTCGTCATGTCGTCGGCCTTGGGCATTGCCTGTGCGTCGACTGCGCCGCCGGTTATCATTCCCTTTCATGAAACCATTAAACTATTACCGTGGCAGCGCGCCTCTTCGCCGTTTACGGAAGGGTCTGTTATTTTCCGTACGCCCGACGGGCGGATATGGCCCTATCAATCCGGTTCGTCTTTGACGTCCCTGTGGTTCGATTTGATATTTGCGCAACCGGGCGCTGGCAAATCGGTGTTGATGAATGCTCTCAATCTTGGGACGGTATTATCGGCAGGTTCCGCGCATTTGCCCTATGTGGCGATTCTCGACATCGGGCCGTCGTCTTCGGGGCTAATCTCGTTGATCCGAGATGCTTTGCCCGTCGAGCGGCACCACGAAGCCCTGCATGTTAAACTCCGGATGACGCCGGATTACGCCATCAATCCTTTCGATACGCAACTGGGTTGTCGCTATCCGTTGCCGGAAGAACGTTCTTATTTGACTGAGTTGTTGACCCTTTTGTGCACATCCCCCGGACAAACGGAAGCCTATGACGGCATGATGCAGTTGGTTGGTCTTTGCATCGATGAAATGTATCGTTGGCGCGACGACAAAGGGGCAAACACGGAAGCGCGGCCATATCTCGTTCGCATCGAGCCTGAAGTTGATGACGCGCTGGTCAAGCATAATGTTCATTTGCCGCCCGATCCCTATTGGTGGGATGTCGTTGATGCTTTGTTTGAAAAAGGCGCAACGCACGAAGCCATGTTGGCGCAACGCCATGCCGCGCCGACGCTGGTAGACGCCGTGACGGCCTCGCGCAGGCCGCAGATCAGAGCCTTGCTTGAAGAAACGCAAATCGGCGCGTCGGCAGAAAATATCATTCATGCTTTTGAGCGCATGATCGCTGCTGCCGTACGCGAATTTCCGATTTTGGCGTCCGTCACACGGTTTGACATTGGCGGCGCCCGCGTCGTCGCGGTGGATTTGCAGGACGTTTCGCCCCAAGGCGATGCCAGCGCGGATCGGCAGACGGCCATCATGTACATGTTGGCGCGCCATGTAATGGTGCGCACGTGGTGGTTGGGGACGGATATGCTGCGCTCCGTTCCGGAAAAATATCGTGCCTATCACGAAGCGAGAATTCGCGACATTCGCGAGACTCCCAA
Organism: Bdellovibrionales bacterium; assembly: GCA_041650075.1. GTDB lineage: Bacteria > Pseudomonadota > Alphaproteobacteria > UBA9219 > UBA9219 > CAIXLI01. Next base: position 1,808 of record JBAZLX010000096.1, read on the forward strand.
GCGCATCTGCTTTGACGAATTTCATCGCACAAGCGGAAGCGCTGCCGTGCGCGCGCAAGTTATTCGCGACGTTCGCGAAGGCCGGAAATGGGGCGTACAAATCGTTTTGGCTTCGCAGCTGCTCGACGACTTTACGAAAGACATGGTTGATCTTGCGACGGGCGTGTGGATATGCGGCACTGCCGTTTCAGATCGCGCCATTTCGGACACGGCGCAGCGCTTTGGCCTGTCCGACACGGCGCGTTGGGTTATGCGGTATAGGCTGACAGGCCCGAGACCGTCCGGTGCTCCGGTATTGTTGCTGCTTTCGACGAACGAAGGCCGTTACGAACAGCATCTTATCAACACACTAGGGCCCATCGAACTTTGGGCGCTTTCGACCTCTGTCGAAGACGTTATGTTGAGAAGCCAGCTATATATGGCGCTAGGCGCTTCCGTGGCGAGGCAGGTTCTGGCGAAGTTTTTCCCGGGCGGTTCTGCGCGGCAAGAGGTGCGTCGCCGGGTCATTGCGCACACGGAAAAGGGCGAGATAGAGGCGAGCGCGACATCAATCGTCGTCGAAGAAATGGCAAAGGAAATGATCAAAATCGCCCGTGAAGATCCGTCTAAGCTTATGTCTCAGAAGTAATTTTTAAATTATTTCAATCAATTAGAGTTAAAACTGTTTTGGAGGGCAGCCCTAATTACTTTCACGTATTTATGGTAACAAAGGCCTTATGAAAGAGGCTTATGTCATCAGTCTGGATTTTGGCGGCGACCCGACGCTGATACCGGTTAATCTTGAGGACTTTACTGTTCCAAAAGAAGAAGCAAAGGCGCGTTTGGTTGTTTCTCTTCGTGCGAACGGTAAGCCGGAATTGGGTAAGGTTAGTTCAAAGCTTCATCAAAAAATTCAAGACGAAGGAAAAACCTGCGCATGTAAATACTGCGGCAGGCCGGTTTCCATTTTTTATCTAAAGAAAGAAGGAGAGGAACCTGAACTCGAATTCAGGCATCCCAAAATAGAAGACATGGGTCTATGTCCTCAGACGTTTAAGGAAGAACTAAAACTTGCTGGAATTTTTCTGAACAGATTTGATATGAAAAATATAGGCCTCAACAGGGAAGTCTTGAAAAAAGTCGAAGCAAGAAACAAAGCCGAATATATATCCTTAATGTCCGAGTGGACTGGTGAAAAAGACCTCTCAAATAGAGACGAAGCTTCTTATAACAGACTTATGAAGATCTTCATCTCCATGGAAGGCATTGATATACACCCGGAGAGCCTTCCGTCCATATTTGTTACCAATCTTGAAAAAACGCGTTATCGAGAATTTTCGACTGGCGGAAAGGGCGGTGTAGGCTTTGCATGGGGTGGGGATGAAATTAAGCTTACCAAAAATTCGAAACTTCCGGGAAGCTACATTCAATTATGCTGGGGAGCTGATAAATATAAACCTCTTTGGGGACATTTAGAGCATAATGTCCTTTTTACGCCAGGCTCCCGCGAAGTTATCAAAGGTAGCCAAACGACATTTCAAGGGCCCTTTCCTGAACATGCTTGATTTTTGTCTCTAATCAGGCCATCAAAACCCATTAAATTCATTCAGGAAGTAAAATGCGCGCAGAAATTTTATCAGCCATAGCCGACATCGAGAAATCGTTGAATCTGCTGAGGAGGCATCTTTGACTATGACAAAGCCTGCGCGCGCCTTGATGAGCTGAACAGTTTTGCCGAAAACCCCGATCTTTGGAATGATTCCGCGCGCGCGCAAAAAATCATGCGCGAACGCACGCAGCTTGATCAAGCGCTGACCGGTTATCGCAATATCGTCAAAGGATTGTCCGATAATACCGAAATGATAGAAATGGCCGAAGCCGAAGGCGACGGGCCAATGGTGACCGAGGCGGAAAATGCAATTTTTGCTTTGCGTGCAACGGCCGCGCAACGCGAACTCGAAAGCCTGCTGTCGGGCGAAGCGGACGCCAACGATTGCTACCTTGAAGTCAATGCGGGCGCGGGCGGAACCGAAGCGCAGGATTGGGCGCAGATGCTTCTTCGCATGTATATCCGTTGGGCGGAGCAGCACGACTATAAAGTCACATGGCTTGACGAAAGCGTCGGTGAAGAGGCGGGGATTAAATCCGCGACAATTCAGATTGCAGGCCTCAATGCTTATGGCTGGCTTAAGACAGAGTCAGGCGTGCATCGGCTCGTGCGTATCAGCCCTTATGACGCGAACGCCCGTCGCCACACAAGCTTTGCCAGCGCATCCGTTACGCCGGTCGTTGATGATAATGTGCCCATCGAAATCAACGAGAAGGATTTAAAAATTGATACTTTCCGTTCCTCCGGCGCGGGAGGTCAGCACGTCAACAAAACGGAAAGCGCTGTGCGGTTTACGCATATTCCGACGGGTATCATTGTCGCGTGCCAGCAGGAACGCTCGCAGCATAAAAATCGCGCCAAGGCTATGGAAATGCTGCGCGCAAAATTATACGAACGGGAACTGAAAATTCGCGAAGCGGCGGCAGCCGACATCGAAGCGCAGAAAAGCGAAATCGGTTGGGGGCATCAAATTCGGTCTTATGTCCTGCAACCTTATCAGATGGTCAAAGACGCCCGCACTGGGGCCGAGACCAGCCAAGCGCAGGCGGTTCTGGACGGAGATATAGACCTGTTCTTGCGCGCGTCGTTGGCGAGCCGCATCAAAGGCCATGTTGAATAACATTGTTGTTGTCGAGACGGTTTATTTAGCCTGCGCCATCGAGTTCATTCTCGTGAAGAAATCGTTCACGGGGAAGCGCGCTGCGGGCTTGAAGACGGCAGACACTTTTTGTGGAACGATGGCCCGTTCTCTGATAGGAACCTTTTCTTCGTAATAAATTCTCAAAGCGGCCGCGACAGCTTCGGCATTCGGGTGTTTTCCCGTGCGAAGATCGCGCAAGGAAGCCGTCATTTCCATTTCAACCGACGCGCCACCATCTTCCGCTTTATATCTGCGCACCATTTTGGCGACTAAAGCGGGACGGCGGATTTGTTTGCCGTTCGAACCAATACTGGTCAAAACTTCGAGCGTTGCACCGGCATAATCATATAGTTGAAAATCCTTCGGAAAGCCGGAGTCATGAATCATTCTTGGCGCATTTTCAGGATGCATGACGCAAATGGGCTTCTTCGACGCCAGGCATTGGGCAATTTCAAAGGGAAGGGCGCTGCCATCTTTCGGAGAAATCTTTTTCGATCCGAAATTCAGATGTTTTGTAAAAAATGAAAACATTTGAATAACCCTTAAAAATAATTTCTATCCTATGTTTACAACTTTACAACAAAATGATTAAAATTTTACTTAATAACGCTACATATTTTTGTTAGCATTATCAATATGTTACCGCAGCATTTGGCGGTGAATAAAATCCAGTACCTCAGGCGATGTCCAATTAACGCCCCCCTCGATACGGGCAACTTCATATCCTTCCCTGTTTATAAGAAGGGTTGTTGGCAATCCGCCCAAACCAAGAAGTAAAGACAAGGCCATGGTGTTATCAAATAAAAGGGGAAGGCGCGTCAAACCATTCTTGCGGTAAAAGGCGCGCACAGCGGTTTCTTCCGAATCCACAGACAGGGGAAGAATGGTCAATTGTTTCGTATCGAAATATTCCTGTAGCTTATCAAGCGAGGGCATATCGCTAACGCAAGAAGGACACCACGTTGCCCATACGTTCAGGAGAACAAACCTTCCGCGGTAATCGGACAAGGATTGATCCGAGCCGTCCGCAGCCCTGAAGACCAAGGGCAGTACGCGCTGAGGGGGCACCGTTAGATTACGGCTCATGTCAGAGGCGTGGGCGGGGAAATAAAGAGCAAGAAAAAAGACAATGGCGAGAGAAACAACTTTCGTCCGGATTATCATTTTATTCTTTCCCAAAATCTAAACCGAAAGTCCTGTAGAAGCCGGGATGATCTTGCCACTTTTCATCAACCTTGACCTCAAGAAACAAATGAGCCTTGCGTTCGAAAACCTTTGTAATTCCCGCGCGCGCTTTTTCGCCGATAGCCTTGATGCGAGCTCCGCCTTTACCCAGGACGATAGGGCGGTGGTTCTCGCGGGTAACGACGATAGTCTGACGGATAACAAGGGAGCCGTCGTGTTTTTCTTCAAGGCTTTCGGGCAGAACGGCGGCGGCGTAAGGCAGCTCCTGCTGCAATTGAAGAAACAACTGCTCTCGCGTTATTTCGGCGGCCAGAATTTGCGAGGGAAGGTCGCTGATCTGATCTTCATCGTAAAACCAGGGGCTTTCCGGCATCGCTTTCAACAGGTGATTTTTAAGATCGCTGACGCCGTCGCCTGTAAGAGCCGAAATCATAAAAATATCGGAAAACGCGCCGCTATCATGAAACTCTTTTGCTTTCGGTAAAAGCTTGCCTGGTGTCATCGCATCAACTTTATTGAGGACAAGAATAGCCGACTTGTTCCTCTTTTTCAGTTCTTCGACGATGGCGGCAATTTGCTCGTTTTCCTTATGAGTTGCGGCATCAACGATCAGGATAATCGCGTCGGCGTCTTCCAAGCTGTTCCATGCGGCTTGCACCATCGCGCGATCAAGACGGTTTTTGGGGGCAAATATGCCCGGTGTGTCAATAAAGCTGATTTGAACGTCGCCTTCGCTCAGTATGCCTAGCGTGCGAATGCGCTTCGTTTGAGCCTTGGGGGTGACGATAGAAACTTTTTGGCCGACAAGACGGTTGATAAGTGTAGATTTCCCCGCATTCGGCGCGCCCAAAATGGCAACAAATCCTGCGCGGGTATTCGGCTTTGATGTTTGTTTCCGTGAGGTCATTTCTTAAGAACCGTTTTCAATAATTTTTCCGCAGCCGCCTTTTGTGCGTCGCGTTTCGAGTTACCCTCGGCTTCTGCAGGCGGATAGCCTTTTACGCTTGCTTCAATCACGAAATTAGGTGCGTGCGCAGGGCCCGAATTCTTAACGACGCGGTAAGTTGGCAAAGGCAACCCTTGTCCTTGAGCCCATTCCTGTAAGGTCGTTTTGGGATCGGCGGGCGTTTCCGCAACGGCAATATTCTGTTGCCAGTGACGATGAATAAAAGCTTTTGCCGCCTTAAAGCCGCCGTCCAGATATAGGGCGCCGATCACAGCTTCCATGGCGTCGGATAAAGTT
>JBAZLX010000097.1:0-6884 GCA_041650075.1 Bdellovibrionales bacterium
GATTGGTGATAAACGGCACGGATCAATGTTGGCTTCATGGGTTTTCCTTTCGGCATAAAAAAAGCGGTTCGTTGGAACCGCGCAATAAAAAAGCGGCCTTCTGGCCGCCGTCAAAAAAACTGAAATGCAGAGGCGTTTTTGTTTTGGGCACAATACGCCGTAAGTCTGTCAATACATGATCCTTCCGTTTATGTCAAGGGATTTTTCATTAACGCTATAAAGCCATGGAAATGTTGGAAAAGGGGAGTCGCAATTTCCCACCAATCATTTCTACAGAAAGAGGAAAGAAGAAACCAAATGGGATTCCGCATAAATTCGCCTCATGGGCGAATTTTGCGGAATGACGAGAGAGGAAGAGGTCGGGCTTTTACGAAATCGTCGGGCACTTGTTCAGGCAATCCTGGAGCCGATCCTTGGAGAAAGGCTTGGTCAGGAAGGCTTTGGCGCCTTTTTGCGAGGTTATCTCGACATTTTCGCGGGAGCTGTCTGCGCTCAGCATGACAATGAAGGCATTGGGATCAATGGCCAGCAATTGCTGTAGAATATCCGTGCCCTCTTTGTTCGGCAGGTGGATGTCGAGGAAGAGAACATCCGGCACATATTTTTTATAAGCATTAATTACTTCGCCGCCGTCCCCAACCTCATAAACCGTGTAGTTCGCGCCGACGCCTTTTTTGACAAGCGCGCGTAAATACATATCGTCGTCGGCGACAATGATGACGTTTTCGCGCCGTGTTGTGCGAATATCAGTAAATGTGCGGTTTGTTGCCATTCTTCTATAGGTGATAAGAATTTCAAGTTTGGAGATCCCCTCAACGGTCGCTTCTTGAACGAAAACAGCGACCCCGCCTTCGGGCACGGCTTTGCCGATATTATCCGCGATGGCAGAAGACGGATGAGGGTGGGGCCAATGCACGATCATCAGGATTTCGTGATCGTTAAAAATGTAAAGCTTGCCTTCACAGCCTCTAAAAATAATCTTTATGGCATCGGCTGCTGCATCAACCGTAAGGTCTTTGTGCACGGCTTCCGTGACCCGAATGTCCACGAACAACCACTCCTTCAAGGTTTTCTTAACCGAAGGAAGAAATTCGAGAAGATCCTTGTAATCTTTATGATGGATGATTTCCATTTTTTACGTCTCCGGCTTTGTCTGTTACGCAGCTCGCGTTGTCCAAAAACGATCGATTATTTCGTCAATTTTCTGTTTGCCGTAGGGCTTGGTCAGATACCCGTCGGCGCGGTTAAAAATGGCCTCTTGCTTGTCGTCTGCGTAATCGCTTGCTGTCGCCATAACAACATACGTTTTTGGATTATGCTCTTTAATCTTGTGCGCGAGATCGTGGCCGTTTCCATCCGGCAAAAGGATGTCTATAAAGACAATATGAGGGTCGTTTCTCAGATATAAGTCCCAGCCCTCTTTAACGGTAGAGGCAGATTCAATCATGTGTTCTCTGCCAAGGGTCGTGCTAAATATCTGTCGTAGAAAATCGCTGTCTTCAACGACGAGAATTTGCAAGGGGCTGCGAAAGTTTTGTTCAGCCATCGGGTTGTCCCTTTTCCAATATTTCGCGCTAAGGTTGTGCGCGATCGTATAGAAAAATGGTTAAAAAACATTACGAGGTTGTCTGAGATTGGGTTGTTTCGGCTCATAAAAAATTAACAACTAGTTAACATCTCCTCTTGAAACAGCCGGGCAGAAGGCTTATCTCCACTGCACCCTATTGAATTACCATTTAACTTTAAGGAGATGACCGATGAAATTCCGCCCCCTGCATGACCGCGTTGTCGTTCGCCGCATTGAAGGCGATCAGAAGACAGCGGGAGGCATCATTATCCCCGACACCGCCAAAGAGAAACCCCAAGAAGGCGAAGTCATTGCCGTAGGTCCCGGCGCCCGTGATGAAGCCGGAAAAATTATTGCACTCGACGTCAAGGCTGGCGATCGCGTGTTGTTTGGCAAATGGTCGGGAACGGAAGTCAAGATTGACGGTGAAGAACTGCTCATCATGAAGGAATCCGACATCATGGGCATTGTTGGTTGCTGCGGAACCTGCAAAGCCAAGAAGTAAGCCTTATCCGATCCACAATCACTAAAACATCCACGTTATAAAAGGAACAAAACAATGTCAGCTAAACAAGTACTCTTCGGCGCCGACGCTCGCGAAAAACTGCTGCGCGGCCTCGATGTGCTCGCCAACTCAGTCAAGGTTACACTGGGCCCCAAGGGTCGCAACGTCGTGATCGAAAAGAGCTTTGGCGCCCCGCGCATGACCAAGGACGGCGTGACGGTCGCGAAAGAAATCGAGCTTTCCGACAAGATGGAAAACATGGGCGCACAGATGCTGCGCGAAGTTGCCTCTAAGGCTTCCGACAAAGCTGGCGACGGCACGACGACAGCGACCGTTTTGGCGCAAGCCCTGGCGCGCGAAGGCCTTAAGGCCGTTGCAGCGGGTATGAATCCGCTCGATCTTAAACGCGGTATTGATAAGGCCGTTGAAGCCGTCATTGCCGACATCAAAACGCGCTCCAAGAAGGTATCCAGCAATGCCGAAATCGCTCAGGTCGGAACGATCTCTGCAAACGGCGATAAGGAAATCGGCGACAAGATTGCCGAAGCAATGGGTAAAGTCGGTAACGAATCGCCTATTACCGTCGAGGAAAGCAAGGGACTTGAAACCGAGCTCGAAATCGTCGAAGGCATGCAATTCGATCGCGGCTATTTGTCGCCGTATTTCGTGACAAATGCCGAAAAGATGTTGGTTGAACTTGAAAGCCCCTTCATCCTTTTCCACGAAAGCAAGCTGTCGAGCCTGCAACCTTTGCTGCCTGTTCTTGAAGCCGTCGTTCAATCGGGCAAGCCCCTTTTGATCGTTGCCGAGGAAGTCGAAGGCGAAGCGTTGGCGACGCTCGTTGTCAATAAGCTGCGCGGCGGCCTTAAAGTCGCTGCCGTCAAGGCTCCCGGTTTCGGCGATCGTCGCAAGGCGATGCTTGAAGACATGGCGATTTTGACGGGCGGGCAGGTTATTTCTGCCGATCTCGGCATTAAGCTCGAGAACGTTACGCTCGATATGCTTGGCACGGCTAAGAAGGTCCGCATTGATAAAGACAACACGACGCTTATTGATGGCGTTGGCAAGAAAAAGGACATCGAAGCTCGTTGTGCCCAAATTCGCCAACAGATCGAAGAAACGACGTCCGATTACGACCGCGAAAAACTGCAGGAACGCCTTGCCAAGCTGGCAGGCGGCGTTGCGGTTATCCGCGTCGGCGGCGCGTCGGAAGTCGAAGTCAAGGAACGCAAGGATCGTGTTGATGACGCCATTCATGCCACGCACGCAGCCGTCGAAGAAGGCATCGTGACAGGCGGCGGAGCGGCTCTGCTCTATGCCATCCGAGCGATCGAGAAGGTTCGCCTTCAGAACGACGATCAACGTCGCGGTGTGGACATTGTCCGCCGCGCGCTTGAAGCTCCGATCCGCCAGATTGCCGACAATGCCGGTGTTGACGGTTCGGTTGTCGTCGGTCGTTTAATGGATCAGAAAGAAATCAACTTCGGCTACGACGCCCAGAAGGGTGAATACGGCGATCTGGTGAAGGCCGGTATCGTTGACCCGACCAAGGTTGTTCGCATTGCGCTCGAAAGCGCCGCATCGGTCGCGGGGCTTTTGATCACGACGGAAGCGATGATTGCCGATAAGCCCGAAAAGAAACCAGCTGCAGGCGGAGCCGGCGGTGGTATGGGCGGAATGGGCGATATGGATTTCTAATTTATTTTCGCCGAAGCCCGAAGGGCGAAAGCGGATTGCCTAACTAAGATAAATGAAGGGCCGCAGATGACTGCGGCCCTTTGTTTTTTAGGGGTATTTTATTGTGGATTTGTATTCTGAAAGTATTTTTATCGAAGTAAACTTCGCTCTGATTTTACAAGGAAATATTATTAATGACTTCCAGCATGCCTTTTATAAAACATCGTTGCCGTCGGAAGAGGACGATCAAGGAGCCTGCCGACAAAGATAGCTTTGGCTATACGCTTTGGGCCATTGTTGGTGGCGAGGTTACCAATAGAAAAAAAGTTGCTGAACTTCTGGGCATCAGCTCAAGAAGCCTTGGAGAAATTTTTCACGGCAAATGGAAGCCGACGCAGGATTATATAAATAAAAGAAACTGGGACAGAAAACTGGCGAAAAAATTTCCTGTCGCCTGGCGGGAAAACAAAAAGGTTTATAAGGAACGGAAATCAAAGCTTCAGAAAGCCAGATCAGAAATATGTGAGCCTGAGAATAAAGAAAGTTTTGGTTATGCCGTTTACCTTATTCTTGGCGAAAAAGATGCGGATATAGATAAAGCTGTGCTGTGTTTAAATAAGGCGTCTTTACCCGGCCAAAAAATATCTGCGTCCAATCTAAGGTCCATCCTATACGGCGCATGGAGGCCTTCACAGGCGTGGCTTGAGAAAAATAATTGGCGCGGCGCTTTGATCGAAAGCTATCCTGATGGATGGGGTAATTTTGGACATCTTTATGATGGGCGGGTTGTCTTTTTATCCAAACGTTCTTATGTGTCTAAAATCCTTGAAGGAAATCAAGAGACTAACAAGCCTGTGCAAAACACGAGAAGCCCTGGAAAAAGAGCAGTCATGGGAAGGTATTGTTTATAGCGCTGTTTCTTGGTGGGGTTGCGTAGTATTAGAATCGGGTAGCACGCGGAGACCCCTTTTGAGCAGGCTGTTTGGAGATTTGTTTTGGTTTGCGGTCAACGGGCGCGTTGATAAAGCCATTGAGAATATCAATGCACTGCCTGAAGAAAAGCAAATAAAAATTCTCTGTGAACCAAAACTTGTATGGTGGCTCGCACGCAAAGGAGGTGCGGCGGCGCTCGTCAATCTTGTCGAAAACAAACAAGTCGGGGCGCAGAAGAAAATACTTGCTGCGCCATGGGCAAGAGAGGGGTTGATTGAATGCGGTCAAGAGACAAAGGTCTTGAAACTTGAAGCAAGCTGGAAAAGCGTTCGTTCCGATCCGAAACCACTGTTTCAAACCAATAGAAAAAAGCCATCGCTGCCATAACGTTTTATCGTATATATCCGTGAACCCCGCTAACAAGAGCCCACGCGGCAAGGGCGGCCAGTCCGATAGCCGTAACGCGATTGACGGTGATAATACGCTTATCGGTAAAATGACGGCGCAGAAGTCCGACGCCGCCCGATAACAAAAACCACCACAGAGCCGATCCCGCGAAGATGCCGCCGATCAAGACGCCAGCTTCCAATTTCTTCGTGACTGCGCCAAATGTCGCCACAACAGCCAACGTGCCAAAAAGGGTCAGGGGATTTGTTAAAGTAATAATCAGGCCGCTCAACATTGCGCGCACGCCAACCATCAGTTTATTATCTTTGCGTCTTTCTTCTGTAATATCCAAGACCTTGGTGACAAATTGGGGTTGGTGAGGCGGTTTGGGATGGTCAAACCATGTGTGCCAGGCGGTTGCCAAAACAATAAGGCCGCCGATGATCCGGATTGAAGATTCATGCAAGTGAATGAAATCGAGAATGGCGCTAACGCCCAAGACAGCCAGTGACCCAAAAAAAGCGTCAATAAACGCTGAGCCCAAACCTGTCGCCATGCCTGCATAAACGCCTTTATGTAAGGTGCGCCTTATGCACAGAAGCCCTACAGGACCGACGGGTGCGGCGATGACAAGTCCTAAAACCAAGCCTCGATACAAGGTGTCAATTTCTTCGAGCAACGCAAGACTCCTACAACGCGAACCGACTCAAGAGAGCTTTATTGAAAACTTGTTATGACAAAGCGCGGAGGATTAGGCAACTAAAGCGTACGCAGAAAAGTTAACAGGTTGTAAACGTTTTACTCTGTGTGACGCGAGAGTCGAGTCATGAAGCTTCTGCGTCTTTAAGAGCCGCCGTCATTTTGATAATACGCGTCATAAATTTTACGTCATGTACGCGTATGATGTCCGCGCCCTTCATGACGGAGACGGCGACGCAAGCCGCTGTGCCTTCAAGACGTTCATCAACGGACGTGTCGAGAATGCGACCGATAAAAGATTTTCGCGACGGTCCCACAAGGACAGGAAATCCGAGGGTTTTAATAATATCAAGCTGTGCAATAAGCGCCAAATTTTGCTCAGGCGTTTTGCCAAAGCCGATTCCAGGATCGAGAATGATCTTGTTTTTTGCGATACCTGCCTCGAGAGCAAGGGCAACGCTTGATTTAAGATCATGCGCTACATCGGTAACGGCATCTTCATATTTCGGTGCGTCATATTGCCCGCCGATTTTCTCGTCACGACTGACGTTTTCTGCTTTCGCGCGATTGTGCATCAAAACGACAGAAGCATTATGATTGACAATGACTTTACTCATGCGGGTATCGCCTGCCAAAGCCGATATGTCATTAACGATGGAGGCGCCTTCCCGAAGAGACAATTCCGCAACATCTGCTTTAACGGTATCTACCGCGATAGTCGCTGTGCCTAATTTATTCTTTATAGCTGAAATAACGGGGATTACCCTGCGTATTTCTTCCTCGGTAGAAACAGAAACAGACCCCGGGCGCGAACTGTCTCCGCCAATATCAAGAATGTCCGCACCGTCGGCAACCATTTGCTCAGCACGCGCCAAGGCGGCCTCGACATATCTATCGCCGTGTAAAAGACCGTCGCCGGAAAAAGAGTCCGGCGTAACATTTATGATGCCCATGACAAGAGGTGCGCTCATTGGATAAGCGGCCCCAAACAGGTCATCGCGCTGTCGGGCAAGGCGGCAAGCATGTCGGCAACTGTTTTTCCTGTTACGGTGTGTTTCCATGTAGGGGCAATATCGCTTAGGGGCTGAAGCACAAAGTCGCGTTCGTGCATGCGCG
>JBAZLX010000098.1:0-6784 GCA_041650075.1 Bdellovibrionales bacterium
TACTGGGCTTTCTTTTGACGCCGGAATTTGGGAAATCCTAGGGTTTTTCATAGCTCGACACCGCTTTACAGTCTGCTATAAAGACCCGCCCTCGAAAGGCCGCTCTTGGCAGCACTGTTGGGGGAAGAACAGCTTTTCACTTGAACATTAGCCGGAAAAACTGTTTATCTTCAAAGGATGGAGACGTGGCCGAGTGGCTGAAGGCGGCGGTTTGCTAAACCGTTATACGTTTGAAAAGATGTATCGAGGGTTCGAATCCCTCCGTCTCCGCCAGTTCAATACCCGAAACGCGGCAATGTGAAAATTGGCTGCGTCTGTTTTTCGACCGCGCCTGTTGTTTTTAAATGGGCTTATTTTTCCACTTTTTCAGAATATCGGCAATTTGTTCCTGTTTAAATGGCTTGCCGATATAGTCATCCATCCCTGCGGCAAGACAATGTTCGCGATCTCCGGCCATCACATCGGCTGTAAGGGCAATAATGCATATATGCTTATGGGATGCCGTTTCCGTTTCCCTGATCCGTTCCGTCGCCATGAAACCGTCCATTCCAGGCATGTGGCAGTCCATAAAAACGACGTCGTAGTCGTTCTCGTTCACCATCTCGACGGCTTTCTCTCCGTTCGACGCCGTATCAATGCTGCAGCCGAATTTATCCAGAATTTTTGTCATCAAAAGCTGGTTCATCGGCATATCTTCCACAACCAGCGTTTTCATACCCATGAATAGATTTGACGGAACGGCTGATTTGCTTCCATCCTTCTCAAAAGGATTGATTACGCTGTGTCGCGTAACGACGGGCATTTCAAAATTCTTTTCTCTTCCGTTCACGAGAACCTTGAATATGGCTTCCAACTGCGCCGGGAAAAACGGTTTCACCAAAAATCCGGAAACGCCGTGTTTTTCCATGCTATCGAGCGACGCAAACCGCCCGTAAGCGGTAATCATCACAACTAAAGGCCCCTGCTTGCGCGTTCCTTGAGTTATTTCTTTGGCAAGAGCCATACCATCGATGTTTTCCAATTTGTAATCCAACACGATGAAGGCATAAGGAGCATTCGACGATTCCGCTTCCTTCATTTTCTCTCTGGCTTCGACTTCCGTTTTTGCCACATCCGGACACAACGACATGTCCTTCAGGTTGTTTTTCAGGATTGTCCCGCTTGTCAGGCTATCGTCCACGATTAAAACCCGTTTTCCCGTCAAATCTATTTTGGGCAGAGACAACACTTCCTGCTCGTCCTTACCGCGCTCGACGCGAACATCGAAGGAGAACGTCGATCCCTTTCCCTCCTCGCTCTCGACTTGTATTTCTCCGCCCATCAGATTTGTAAGGCGCTTCGCGATCGTAAGCCCGATCCCGCTGCCTCCGAAGCGCCGCGCAATCGTTCCTTCGCCTTGCTCAAAACGTTCGAATATATGCTCGAGCCGGTCTTTGGGGATTCCTATCCCTGTGTCCTGCACGCTAATTTTAAGAATAACTTCGTTTTTTTCTCCGTCCGTCGCCGATACATGGACGATCACGCATCCTTTCGGCGTAAACTTGATGGCATTTCCCAACAGATTGTACAGGATCTGCTTTAACCTGCCCGGATCTCCGCAAACGTAGTGCGGAACATTTGAGGAAAAATCGACCAAAAGTTCTATTTCTTTTTCCTGCGCCAGGATCAACAGGCAGTCCGTCACATCGCCGATGATTGAGCAAAGGTTGAAATTCACTCTTTCCAGCCGGATTTGTCCCGTCTCCATCTTTGTATAGTCGAGAATATCGTTGATAAGGGAAAGCAGCGTTTGCCCTGACTGGCTAATAATGCGGATCCAGGATAATTGTTCGCTGTTAAGCTGCGTATCGAGCAAAAGCTCCGACATTCCGATAATTGAATTCATCGGCGTGCGAACTTCGTGACTCATTGTCGAAAGAAAATCGCTTTTTGCCCTGTTTGCAGCCTCGGCAGCGTCTTTGGCAAGCCCAAGTTCAATGACTTGTCTGGCAAGTTTCTTCGCCGTTGCCTCTTCCAACCGGCGCGTTTTGACAAGATCTCCGATCTCTTGCCACAAACTCATCAAAATTTTTCTTCCTTGAATAACGCCCAATTGCAGCGTTACAACAACATAAAAAATCTCTCCGGTATCAAGCCGTTTGTGCGCCCATTCAAAAACGTTGTATCCATTTTCTTCGCATTTCCTTATTTGCATCGCAGCCGCTTCAACGGATTTCATCCCATTGGGCTGATATTCAGGCGACAACTCTGCTGGAATTTTGCCTAAAAGCTCGGCTTCCGATTCCAGCCCCAATATTTTTATCACCGACGGATTGCCGTGAATAACCTTTCCATCCTCTAGAAAGAAAATCGGGCTGACGCCCTCGTCATAAGCAAAACGAATAAAGGGAAGAATATCGTCTTTCATTCCTGCATTATGCATCCAGCCCCCAACCGTGCTAAAATCCAAACATAATTATATTGGCAATGACTAAAGGAGTGTTATTGGAGCGCATACGCGAATACACGATTTTCTTTTTCGCTTTTTCGTCAGAAACCGGTTTCCGACAGGGCATAAATGGAGGCATCTGAGATAATTTGAAACGGCGTTTTCTTTGTGTTATCAATTCAATGCGACCCGCTTTTAATTTTCTTTGTTCGCTGACAAAGCGCCATATCCCTTATGAAGCTCCGTGGAGAATCCGGTGACCGATCCCGTTTTTTGGAAAGGAAAAAGAGTCCTCGTAACGGGGCATACCGGCTTCAAAGGAAGCTGGCTCAGCCTCTGGCTTCAAAAAAGGGGAGCAACGGTTACAGGCTACGCGCTTTCTCCCCCGACAACCCCTTCGCTGTTTGACATTGCCAAAATCGGTTCGGTCGTCGAGTCGATCATTGCCGACGTCCGCGATCTGGAGGCCTTAAAAGACGTCGTCGCGCACGTTCGCCCCGACATAGTCATCCATATGGCGGCGCAATCATTGGTTCACAAGTCCTATCAGTCCCCCGTCGAAACTTACGCCACAAACGTCATGGGAACGGTAAATCTTTTAGAAGCCGTCCGCGCCTGCGAAGCCCCATGCGCCGTTGTCTGCGTCACAAGCGACAAGTGTTACGACAACAGAGAATCCGCCCAAAGCTATAGGGAAAACGACCCGATGGGAGGCTACGACCCCTACAGCAGCAGCAAAGGATGCGCGGAACTGGCGGCAGCCGCCTATCGTTCGTCATTCTTTTCCGCCGAAGGGACGAATAAAAATATCCGCCTCGCGACGGCGCGCGCGGGCAACGTCATCGGCGGAGGAGACTGGTCTGATAACCGGCTGGTTCCCGATTTGATAAAAGCCTTTATGAAGGGAGAAAAGCCCGTCATCCGCAATCCGTCGGCGATACGCCCGTGGCAGCATGTGCTCGATCCGTTGAAAGGCTACCTTGTGCTTGCGGAAAAGCTTTATACGGACGGCAGCGTTTTTTCCGAAGCATGGAACTTCGGCCCCGATGAAGCGGATATGCGCCCCGTGCAGTGGGTCGCAGACGCGCTCAGCCGCGGGTGGGGCCAAGGAGCCTCCTGGGAGCTGGATAAAAAGGCGCATCCTCACGAAGCGAACTGCCTTAAACTCGATTGCGCCAAAGCAAAAGAGCTCTTGGGTTGGCGCCCTGTCTGGAATCTGGATGTTGCCATAGACAAGACTTTGTTATGGTGGGCTGCGTATATGGATAAGCAGAACATGAGCCACGTTTGCGCCGAACAAATAGCCGCCTATGAAACAGATGCAAAAGGCATCCCGACATGATCTTTCACCCTACCCCCTTGAAAGGCGCCTATACGATCGAGCTTGAAAAGCGCGGCGACGACCGGGGTTTTTTTGCGCGTTATTTTTGCGAGAAAGAATATGCCCAAGAAGGGCTGGAACCGCGTTTTGTCCAAATCAACGATTCCCTATCCGAAAAAAAGGGAACGCTTCGCGGCATGCACTATCAGCTGGCGCCTGCGGCGGAAGTCAAAGTCGTGCGCTGCCTGCGCGGCGCGCTTTATGACGTTATCGTTGACCTCAGGCCGGACTCGCCGACCTATTGCAAATGGTTTGGCGCCGAACTCAACCAGGATAATCGCCTGATGATGTACGTGCCGAAAGGCTTTGCCCACGGCTTTTTAAGCCTGACCGATCACGTCGAAACCCTGTATCTCGTCAGCGATTTTTACGCGCCGAAGCAGGAACGCGGCCTTCGCTATAACGACCCGAAATTCGGCATCGCATGGCCGATGAAGCCTCTTGAGATTTCGGCCAAAGACGCGGCATGGCCGGATTTCGACCCCGCCTTCCATGGCGTAGAGTCTTTCCGCGGAATATAGATAGCGCCTGTTGGAGCCATATCCGGTTGACAGCGCATAAGGCACCCCACATACTTATGTCATGAGCAACAAACGTCGCCCTCGCAAAGCCGTTATTCTCGCCGGAGGTTTCGGCACGCGCCTGACGGAAGAAACGGTTTTGAAACCGAAGCCGATGGTCGAAATCGGCGATCGTCCCATTCTTTGGCACATCATGAAGATGTACGCTCACCATGGGATTAACGAATTTGTGATCTGCCTCGGATACAAGGGGCATTTTATCAAAGACTATTTCATCTCCTACCTGTGGCTCAATTCTTCGATCACGATTGATTTACAGAAAGGCGCGGTGACGCCCCACAGCGCGCATACCGAACCGTGGAAAGTATCTCTTATAGATACAGGGTCGGACGTTCCGACGGGGGAGCGCCTTCGCCGCGTAAGGGCTTATCTCGACGACGACCGCCCGTTCTGCCTGACCTATGGCGACGGCGTCAGCGATATAGACATCGCCGCATCCATAGATTTTCATTTAAAGCACGGCAAGCTGGCTACCATTACAGCAGTGGCGCCCCCTGGTCGTTTTGGCGCCTTGCACACAGATAAAAAGAATGCCGTCACGCGCTTTAAGGAAAAACCCGTCGGCGACGGCGATATGATCAATGGCGGTTTTATGGTGATGTCGCCCGATGCTATTGACTATATCGGCAAAAAAGCCGGAATGCTGGAAGACGATTTGCTGGTCACGCTCGCGAAAAAGAAACAACTGATGGCCTACAGGCATGACGGATTCTGGCAACCCATGGATACAATCCGCGATGTCGGTTTACTCCAGAAGCTATGGTCTAACGACGAAGCGCCGTGGAAGACGTGGAAAGACTAGATCTTTCACCACTTCCAGAAATCGTGGTACCGCTGCGCAATTTCCGGAGACGAGAGGGCAAAATATTCGGCCACGTCGTCCAGAAGATTCGGCAAGCTTGTCTGCGCGCTACTCTTCCATTTTTCGATAAGACTTAAGGCCTGCTTGTCAAACCGCGCGCCTTCGGCCTGCCGAGACGCGGACATGTTCAACATGGGAATCCAATGATTGTACCAATAAAGGGCTAGATGCATCCGCTCTTCTTCGGACATCTCCGCCTTCCGGTATTTGACTAAAAACGCGCTCGCGCCCTCGAAAGCGCAAACCAGCCACTGCAAGCGAATGCCGGAAGCATCCAGCCCCGCCCGACGCCAGGATTTCGCATCCGATTCCAGGCATTGCTCAGGCGAAGACCAATTATTGTTGATATATTGGCAAAGAAACAAAGGCTTGTACGTCATGCGCCCATGCATCAGATACAAGCAATTCAGCAACCAATCGTGAAAAGAAAGCTCCACGGGCAAAGACGACATATAACCATAGACGTTCATCAGAACGTCGCGTTTGATGGGCGAATATTGAAAAATGCTCGGCTTTCCGCCATCCAGAAAATTTTTGAACCGGTCAAGGGCAGCGGGCGCATCGAATGTATCGAATGAAGTTATCACCGATTTGTCGGAATTCTCGACAATATAAATGCCGGTTGTTCCGATGATGGCGGGATCGTCCTTAATCTTATCGAGTTCCGGACGAAGCAAGGGAATAGAATAACCGCTGATGACGTCGTCGTCCGAACCGGTGAATATGAATTCTCCGCAAGCCTCGTTCAACAGCGCCTGATAATTTTCCGACCCTGAACATTCATCTACGCAAATGATCCTGCAGTTTTTTTCGTTAATTCCGGATAAGAAGTCCCTTTTTTCCTGATTTCCGGAATTGTCGCGAATGATGACTTCGACGTCCTCGGCGACCATAAGCGACGCGTTTAAAAGATTCAGATTGATGCGCGGCCCGATATTATGGCTTGGGATCACCACCGATAACTTCATAAAGAACTCCCCTCATAAAGGTCACGCCGCATCAGCAGGACCACAGCCATGAATATCCCACCAATGCGTACTATCGGCCAAGCGATTTCCCTGATGGTCGCGCACTGTCTGGGAATAGAGGCGCTCCACTTCTTCATAGGTCAGCCATTTTCCCGGAACGTCATCGCCAAAGGGACCGGATGAAGCCTTCGAAAAGGCATGGTCTGTCACGGGAAGCTTGATATTGCTGACTTGCGACTGATCCAGGATTTTGAATCGCGTATATCCCAGCGAGGACATCTTGCTCATGTACCGATAACCAAAACGGCAGTCCTCTATACTCAGACAGTAAGGAATTTTGTCCAATTCCGCCAATTGATCCAAAACCATTTCGTCGGCGCCCTCGACGTCAATTTTTAAATATTTCGGCACTCCAAAATCGAGGAATAGTTGCTCAAGACAAGAGCAATCAACGATGATTTCCTTTACTTCGCTTCCTTCGCGGGAAGCCCATCCCAAATCGAGACTACTCCAATGATCGTTGACCTGATTGATGTAAAAAGTCCTTTCCTTGCTTCCCCCCTT
>JBAZLX010000099.1:0-6738 GCA_041650075.1 Bdellovibrionales bacterium
CATCGGCCTTGTCACCATTGCCATCACCGACGGCATGTGCTCGACCGCCCGCTTGCGCGCGATGAAGCCAGATTATCTTGTCCGCTCGCTCGATCAGATTTCTTCCATCGCGCAACAGGTCTTTGGCGGCAGAAAGAGGGCCTCATGACCCTCACAGCCTCCATCGAACGCTGCCGCCGCGATAAAGAAGATTGGAAATACACCGATCTTGAGGCCTTGCTCAAAACACCCCGCCCCCGATCCGTTTCATTTAAATCGCAGCAGGCAGGTTCGGACGCGCGGCTTGTCTTTATGAACGGAGTCTGGCAGCCGAAGCTATCGCACTTCGGTTCTATCCCCTCCTGCATTCTTATGGGCGATTTAGAATCCGGGTATACGCTGACGCTGGGCGAACAAACCTGCCTCGTCGCACAGCCTATCGAATTGGTTTTCGCGTCGGATAAAAATGCACCAAAGGAAATTGCGCTGAAATTCTCCATCAGTATCGGCAACAATGGACGGTTGACTCTTCTTGAAAATTATCTTGCCTCGAACGTTCCGACGACGGTCGAAACCGACATCGCGCTACACCCCCAATCGAAGTTCGTACATGGCAAGATCGTAGGCGGAGGCGTCCATCTTGCGACCCACAACATTCACGCCCTAGAGGGTTGTTATTACAGCAATTTTTCTCTTCTTCGCGGCGGCTCCCCCATCCGTAACGAGCTGGACGTCTTGCTTGTCGGCGAAGGAGCTCAAGTCGCCCTGAACGGCATTATGCTTCTGCGCAATCGCGAGCATGCCGACACTACAACGCGCATCACGCATCAAGCGCCGGGATGCTCAAGCCGTCAGGTCTTCAAGACCGTTCTCGACGATAAATCCCGCGGCGTCTTTAAGGGCAAGATTTCCGTAGTAGAGGGCGCTCAAAAAAGCGACGGCTATCAGTTAAGCCGCGCCCTGCTTCTATCCGATCAGGCCGAGATGGATGCGAAGCCTGAGCTTGAAATTTTTGCCGACGACGTTAAATGCAGCCACGGCAGCTCCATCGGCGATTTAGATGACGACGCGATGTTCTACTTGCGCTCGCGCGGATTAAACGAAAAGCAAGCGCGCCGTCTGTTAATTGAGGGCTTTGTATCGGAAATGCTTGACGAAATACGCGTCGAAGAATGGCGCGAGATTTTCCGTCATGAAATCGAAGGATGGGAAAAATGATTTTCGACGTCGAACGTTACCGCAAGGACTTTCCTATTCTGGCGCAGCGCATTCACGGGCACCCTCTGGCCTATCTTGACTCGGCAGCAAGCGCGCAAAAACCCCGCGCCGTTATCGACGCCATGACGCATTTTATGGAAAACGATTATTCCAATATCCATCGCGGCGTGCACGAACTCAGCCAACGCGCGACGGCCATGTACGAAGCCGTGCGCCCCCGCATTCAGCGCTTTATCAACGCCGACTATGAAGACGAAATCGTATTTACCCGAGGAGCAACGGAAAGCATCAACCTTGTCGCCCAAACGTGGGGACGGAAATTTCTGAAAGCGGGAGACGAAGTTCTCATCACGGCTCTGGAGCATCACGCGAATATCGTTCCATGGCAGATTCTACGCGACCAGATCGGGATTGTTTTACGCGTCGTCCCCATCACGCCCGAAGGCGAGGTGCGGGTTGAGGATGTTAACGCCGCCCTGTCCTCTCAAACGAAACTGGTCTCGGTTGCCCACGTATCCAATGTGCTGGGAACCATTCTGCCCGTCAAAGAAATTGCCGCTCTTGCACATAAAGCCGGAGCTCTGGTTCTTATTGATGGCGCCCAATCAATCAGCCATCTTCCCGTTGATGTCCGCGATATGGATGCCGATTTCTTCGTATTTTCCGGCCACAAATTATATGGCCCGACAAGCACCGGCGTATTGTACGGCAAGCGCGGAATTCTGAAAACCATGCCTCCTTATCAGGGAGGCGGCGATATGATCGCCTCCGTCACTTTTGCCGAAACGACATTTAAGGAACCGCCGCACCGCTTCGAAGCTGGAACGCCGCCGATCACCGAGGTTATCGGTCTCGGCGCGGCGATTGATTACGTTTCGGCGATAGGCATGCAAAACATCGCAACCCATGAAAATGAGCTTTTGTCTTATGCAACGGACAGGCTGCTGCCCATAAAGGGCCTGCATATTGTGGGCACAGCGGCAAAAAAATCCGGCATCGTTTCTTTCATTATGGATCAAGCCCATCCGCACGACATCGGCACGATCCTCGACAGATCCGGCGTCGCTATCCGCGCGGGACATCATTGCGCCCAGCCTTTGATGGAACATCTGGGGCTGGTCGCGACGGCACGCGCATCGTTTGGCCTATACACGAACCGCAAAGACATTGATGCGTTGGTTGAGGCCGTCAATAAAGTTCAGGAGATTTTCGGATGAGCGACGACTTACGCGATCTTTATCAGGATTTGATCCTCGACCATGGCAAGCATCCGCGCAATTTTCGCGCGCTGCCTAACGCTAACCATGAAGCGTTGGGGCATAATCCGTTATGCGGCGACAAGCTCAATCTATACGTCTCCGTTGACGATAAAGGCGTTATTCAGGACATCGGCTTTCAGGGAAGCGGCTGCGCCATTTCCGTCGCCTCGGCCTCGATGATGACGGAAATGCTCAAGGGCAAAACGACAAAGGAAGCCGCGCAATTATTCGATTATTTGCACGCCTCCTGTACCGGAAAACCCGCCGATGAGGCAGGATTGGACGAAGACGCCACAGACCGCATTAAGGCTTTATCAGGAGTACGCGACTATCCTATACGCGTCAAATGCGCGACACTTGCATGGCATACATTGCAAGCGGCGCTCAAGGATGAAAAGAAAGTAACGACGGAATGAGCTCCAACACAGAAACATCATCGGAAATAAAAAGCGCCGGGGCTCCCCTGCCCATTGGCGAGCGTGTCGTTGACCAAATCAAAACCGTTTACGATCCTGAAATTCCGGTTAACGTCTACGATCTCGGCCTTATCTACAAGGTTGACATCGCGCCCGCGGAAAACGGCAAGTCCGACGTTAAAATTGAAATGACCCTGACGTCGCCCAACTGCCCTATCGCCGATGAAATGCCTCTTCGCGTCAATGAAGCCGTTCGCGCCCTTGATGACGTAGATAAGGTTTTTGTCAACCTCGTTTGGGATCCGCCCTGGGATAAGTCGCGAATGTCGGACGAAGCAAGAATGCAACTGGATATGTTTTGAAACAAAGGATGAGAGTATAAAATGAGCGTTAAAGTAACCCGTCTTGCCGATTATAAAGTTCCCGATTTTCTCGTCAAATCCGTCGACCTCGACGTTGACGTTCAGAAAAATCACGCCAAAGTCACGGCGCGGCTCAAAGTCGTACGCAACGTCAAATCTAAGAACCGAAAAGCGCCGCTGTTTCTCGACGGCGAGGCGCAAAAGCTCGTCCAAATCGCGATCGATGGCCGCGTATTGAAAAAAGACGAATACAAGCTCACGCCTCACGATCTGACGGTCCCGAAAATGCCCGACAAGGCGGTCATTGAAATTATCAGCACGCACGATCCCTACAACAACACCGCGCTGTCGGGTTTTTATGCTTCCGGCGATATGCTTTCCACCCAGTGCGAATCCCAAGGATTTCGCCGCATCTCTTATTATCCCGACCGTCCCGACGTAATGGCAAAATTCCGCGTCACCATCCACGCGGACAAGAAAAAATATCCGGTTCTTCTCGCCAACGGGAACCTGATCGCCTCCGGCAATGAAGGCGCATCACGGCATTTTGCCGTTTGGAAAGACCCGTTTCCAAAGCCCTGTTATCTGTTCGCCATGGTCGCAGGCAAACTCGACAAACGCGCAACATATTATAAGACAAAAACAGGACGCAAAATCCCGATAGAAATTTTTGTCGAACCCGGCAAGACAAAAGAAACAGGTTTCGCCCTCGCCGCCATCAAAAAGGCGATGGCATGGGACAAAAAGCGCTTCGATCTTGAGTACGACCTTGACCGCTTCATGATGGTGGCAACGCCGTTCTTTAATTACGGGGCTATGGAAAACAAAGGTCTGAACATTTTTAACGACGCCTGCGTTCTGGGACGCACCGAAACGGCAACGGACGCCACGATTTCCTTTATCGAACGCGTCGTCGCGCATGAATATTTCCACAACTGGACGGGCGATCGCATCACATGCCGCGATTGGTTTCAGTTAAGCCTCAAGGAAGGACTGACTGTTTTCCGCGAACAGGAATACATGGGCGACATGCATTCAGTTCCGGTCGAACGCCTCGAAAACGTGCGCGACTTGCGTCGCCGCCAATTCGCCGATGATGAAAGCGCTATGGCGCATCCCGTCCGCCCCGACCACTACCAAGCCGTTGATAACTTTTACACGACGACGATTTACGACAAAGGCGCCGAAGTCGTGCGCATGATTCAAACGCTTGTCGGGCGCAAAGGCTTCAACAAAGGCCTGGATTTATATATTCGCCGCCATGACGGCCATGCCGTTACTTGCGACGATTTCGTTAAGGCGATGAGCGACGCCAACAAGATTGATCTGTCGCAATTCATGCTTTGGTACAAACAAGCAGGAACGCCGGTTCTTGACGTTACAAGCCAATACGACGCGAAAGAGAAAACGCTCATGCTTGTTGTCAAACAATCCTGCAAACCGACCCCGGGACAGCAGGTCAAGCGACCGATGCATATTCCTTTCACCATAGGGCTTCTTGATAAAACGGGAAAAGACCTTATTCGCCCGCGCGTTCTGTCGCTGAAAAAGGCCCGCGAAACTTTTATTTTCGAGAAAATCAGAACAAAGCCCGTCTTGTCGCTCTTGCGAGATTTCTCGGCGCCCGTAAGGCTCAATTATGCCTACACGGATGAAGACCTTTTGTTCCTGCTCGCCCACGACAGCGACCCGTTCAGCAGGTGGGAAGCCGGCTTCAAGCTCGCGACGGAACGTCTCTTAAACCCGACGATAGACGATAAAACGTTTATCGAAGCGCTTGGCGACGTTTTACAAAACAAAAAGCTCGATCCTTCTTTTAAAACGATGGTCTTGTCCCTCCCCCATGAAGGCGAACTTGGCCTCGCGCTGAAAGTGCGGGGAAAATTAATCGATATTGACGTTCTCTACGCTGCGCGCAAAGCGCTGGTAAAGCGTATTGCGCGGCGCCTGCATGCGCCCTTTGTTGATATGCATCTGCGCCTGTCGAAAAGCATTCGCGATACGGCAGCTGACGGAGCGACAATGGGACGGCGCGAATTGAAGAACCTGTGCCTGTCTTATTTGGCAAAAACCAACGACCCCATAATTCTCAAGCAGGTATTTCGCCAAGCCGTCCGGTCGAAGAATATGACCGACCAAATTGCGGCGCTCGGCATTCTTGCGGAAAGCTCCTCTTCTTTGCGCAACAAAGCCTTCTCCATATTTGAAAGAAAATGGAAGAACGTCCCAACTATTATGGACAAATGGCTGGCCGTTCAGGCGGGCGCCAAACGCGACGACGTTTTGAAGACAGTGCGCAGACTGATAAAACATCCGTCGTTCACCTTCAAGAACCCCAACCGCATCTCGGCATTGATCGGCGTTTTTGCAGCAAACGGTCTTGGATTCCACGCCCGATCCGGATCCGGCTATCGCTTTATCGCCGATATGATCATAAAGATTGACCCCATCAATCCGCATAGCGCCGCGGCTTTAGCCAAAAACTTCACCCGCTGGCGAGACTATACGCCGGAACGCCAAAAATTAATGAAAGCCGAGCTCCTTCGTCTCTCAAAGAAGAAAAAGCTCTCCCCTAACACGGCAGAGATTGTCGGCAAGAGCCTGAAAGGGTAAAGTATCCGCATGGTCCCTTCGACTTCTCCCAAACTTGGCATTATTGCGGGCGGCGGCACAGCGCCGCGCCGCGTTATTGACGCCTGCCGCGCGCAGAAGCGCGATTTCTTCGTCATATGTCTTGAAGGACAAGCCGACGGAGATACGGCTTTCGACGTGCCGCATGCCTGGCTGCATTTTGGCGCTTTTGGAAAGTTGCGGGAAATCATCGCCTCCCAAAAAATATCGGAAGTCGTGATGATCGGCCGCGTGCGCCGTCCGTCTCTCAGAGAAATAAAACCCGACTGGCTTGCCTTAAAAGTCCTGGCAAAAATAGGGCTCCATTTTATGGGCGACGACGCCTTGTTGCGCTCCCTTGGCCACGAGATCGAAAAGGAATGCGCTGTACGCGTTATCGGCATTCAGGACATTCTGGGCGGAGTCTTGATGCGCGAAGGGCTATTAGGCTCGCATGCGCCGAACGCACAGGCAAAAACGGACATCGCGCGGGGCATTGAAGTTGCAAGAGCCCTTGGGCAGGTTGACGTCGGCCAATCGGTCATTGTGCAGCAAGGGCTTGTTCTTGGCGTCGAGGCCATCGAAGGAACCGACGCCCTGATCGCCCGTTGCGGGGATTTAAAAAGAGAAGGCGCGGGCGGCGTTTTGGTCAAACTGGCAAAACCTCAACAAGACGATCGCTTCGACCTGCCGACCATCGGTCCCGACACGATTGAACTGGCGGCCAAAACAGGGTTATGCGGCATTGCCTCCGAGGCGGAACGCAGCCTATTGATAGACGGCGACCATGTCAGGCAAATAGCCGATGAAATGGGCATTTTTATTATCGGAATTCGTTAAAATTCGTTTTTTTATGGGGCACCCCCTCAGAAAACCCTTTTAGTTAACCAAAAA
>JBAZLX010000100.1:0-6722 GCA_041650075.1 Bdellovibrionales bacterium
TAATCTCGTTGTCGCCAACATCACCGAAATAGCACAGACCCCGTTACCGGCAGCCTTACCGCTGTTTGGTACGGCCTTGGCCGGTTTCGCCGCGATGAGACGCAAACGCGCAAAGTAAGTTTTTTCGATAATAAGAAAAGGGGGCTAAAAGCCCCCTTTTTTTTATTTCCCAAAATTTGTTAGCGCAACTTTTTACGCGCATCCCTGCGCTCAATAAAATAGAATAGAGCAACGACGCCGAGCGCAAGCGCCAAAAAACACAAAAAGTCAGGAATGCCTGTCAATTCAGGCAAGCGCACTTTCCCATAAGACCAGACGCTGAGAACATTCGGTTTTACCCAATCAAAGGTTAGCGCGTACAGTATAGCTCCGCCAATCATTCCAAAAACGCCGACAGCCGCATGGATGCTGCCTGTGGCCATAGCCGCAAGGCTTGTGCCGGGACAATAGCCATAGATCACCATTCCAATGCCAAAGAGCGCCGCGCCCAGCATCACGCCTAACAGATTGGCGTCCTTAACGGCATACTTTGCCTCGCCAAGATTGACGAGAACAAATACACCGATGCCGCCGACGACAATGGCCGACAACATGACTTTCAACACTGTAAAATCGCGCAAGAGGAATTGATCTATGATGACGTTATAATTTGTGACCTTGCCTCGATGAAGAAGCCAGCCGAAAGCAAAGCCTATGCAAAGTGCCAGCAAAATCTGGGATGTCGTGATGGGTGTCATGGCTGCCCCCTATTCCGTCCGAAAAAGAATACAGAAAAGGCTATTCCCGTAGCAAAGACGACAATCACAAAAACCCAGCTTGATAATGCCAATTGCAGAGTGCCGGAAACGCCGTGACCGCTTGTGCATCCTCCAGCCATCCTGGCGCCGTACATAACAAGCACGCCGCCTACAAAAGCGCCGACAAAGCGTTTAATGGGCGCCCCCCCGAATCTTTCTATCCATCGTGTTGGAACGACTTCTATCTGCAATTTTTTGGATACTGCGGCCGACACAAACGCACCGAGCATCAGTCCAATCAAAAAAATCACTCCATAATCAAAATGGAGCGGCATGGACTTCCAATAGGTGTTTTGGGCGACTCCTTCTGCCCCAATCAGGGGAATGGCAAATAGAGACGATATTCTTGAAAACGCCGTTGTCACGCCTAGCGGGTCTTTGGCCACGCCAAAGGCGATCCAGCACAGCACACCTATCCCAATACCTGCAAGATAGGGCGACCAATTTATTTGCTTGAGAATGGATCGGTAAGAAGTATCGGAATCTAGGGTCATTTGCGCCTCCCTAAAGCTCACATACACACAATTCATGCATGACGAACTGCTGATGTAAAGCAATAGCTCAATTTCTTACACATAATTGTATGCAGGCTACCTATCTGCTTGCTTGAATTGCCAAAATCTCAGCGATACAAGCCGAAAGCCTTTTTGCGACTGAAATATCCAAATTTTCGTCGGCGCCATGGATATTTGAATCTGGACCGCAAACACCCGTCACAATAAATTGGGCTTGAGGAAATTTTTCACTCAACAATACCATAAAGTTAATCGAACCGCCCTCGCCTATAAAGGCCGCAGGTTTTCCAAAATGGGTAGAAGAGGCACGATTAAGAGCTTCCTCCAGCCAAGGACAGAATGTCGGAGCATTCCAGCCGGATCGTTCGGCTTGAAGTTCAAAAGAAACATCTGAATCATAGGGAGGGTTTTTTTCGAGTTCCTGTTTAAGAGCGTGGGCTATCGCAATACCATCGCAGCAAGGCGGAATGCGCATAGATAGCTTAGCCCTTGTATATGGCAGCAGCACATTCCCGGCATTTTCCGGTTTGGGATAACCATCAAAGGCAACAACTGCCAACTGGGGCTTCCACGTCTGGTTAAGGATCATCTCAACCGGCGTAGAGACCATCGGTTTTGTATTTCCAGAAAAAGGAATATCGGAAAAAACGGAATTACCCAAAATCTCAGCCGTGACCTCAATCTGGCGCATCCTTTCGGACGGCACTTTTACAAAAGCGGAGGGTAACTTGATTTCTCCTGTCGCTTCATCCTCGATACGCGACAATAACATGCGAAGAATACGGAAAGATGAGGGAACGATGCCGCTGACCTGTCCGGAATGCTGGCCGTTATTGAGAACGCTCACTTTCAATGTGCCAGCCACAAGGCCTCTGAGACTTGTCGTAAGCCATAACCTGTCGAAAGTACCCGCTCCGCTATCAAGGCAAATCACAAGATCAACCGCACCGATGCGGTCTTTCAAGCGTTCCATATAAAATGGCATATCGAACGATCCGGATTCTTCCGCTGCTTCTATGACAATAACGCAACGGGCATGCGGAAGATTATGCGCCTCAAGAGCAAGAAGAGCTGACAACGCGGCAAACATGGCGTAGCCGTCATCGGCGCTCCCTCTGCCATAAAGCTTGCTGGATTTGATCACCGGAGTCCAAGGCCCCAATCCTTCCGACCATCCTGATGTTTCGGGTTGCTTATCGAGATGGCCGTATAATAAAACCGTTTCTTTCGTCTTACCGGGCACGTCGATGAAGATAAGCGGCGTGCGTCCCGGTTCATGCAGCACGTCAATTGTCGCTCCCGACAATTTTATAATTTTCTCTTCAGCCCATGTCACAAATAAGTTTATTGCAGCGTCCATAAATCCGCGACTTTTCCACTCATCATCGAACAATGGCGATACACAAGGAATGCGGATGTAGTCGCAAAGCGTCGGAAGAATTTCATTGTCCCAAAACGTAGAAATATAGTCTTTAAGAGCCGTAGAATTCATATATTTACCCCCAGATCGACAAGCTCAGACATTCTGTAATACCGCCCCATTCTTTTCCAGCTTTATCTTCCGACAAGACCTTTCTATGATGCTGGCGCATGCAACCTTATGGAGTTTCCGATGAAGCACCGCATCCTCTCCCTGATTGTTCTTTCCCTCTCGATTTGCCTCATTAGTGCGCCAGCCCTTGCAAAAAAGCCCCATCAGCCCAAAGCCGAAAAAGACATGTCGATGAGCGATGAGTGGGCACCCGAAGAAGCCAAGAAAAACTGGAGCAAACACGAAAAAACTTCGGACGCCGCCGGTGTGGCCTTCGATGACGACGAAAAGGATTCTATTCGCTCCTTTATGAAAAACGAACGTCAACGTAAATGCCCGCCCGGATTGGCCAAGAAGAAAACAAAGAAATGCTTGCCGCCGGGACTATCTAAAAAATATGAAATCGGGGGTCCGCTTCCCGCAGGACATCGCGCCCCGCCGCCCGAACTTCTTGAACGCCTGGGCCCCGCCCCTGCCGGCGCCTTTTATTCAATGATTGATGACGATGTCGTTATTGCATCCGAAAAAACCAAAAAAGTGCTTGATGCAGTAACTCTTCTTTCGGCCATGGAATAAAGGCGATCCGAGAGCCCTTGAGACACAACAAAGGCTTCCCTGCGTTTTGCGCCGAGAAGCCTTTTTGTATTAAAAACAAGCTCAATTATTTCTGCGCGTTGCGCCGTTTTTTGAAGCCGGAAAGAGACCCCAACCCAGCAAGTCCGCTCGCAAATATCAGGAGTGCGGGAGGAAGAGGCGCAACCGCTTCAGGCCCAGCAGCAATGTTGCCGGTTCCGCCTTCAGGACCAATCACGTCCGCTGCAAAAACATAGCCGAGACTGTTGGCAACAAAATCAGAGATGCTGATCCCCGACGCGCTGTAAATGGAAAAATAAAGCGTGTCGTAATACGGGCTGCTTCCGCCGTTGCCGCATCCGGTGCAATTAAAGCCTTCGGTGAAGCTTCCAAAGGGCGTATTCGTGATGTCTGATACAGCCGTAAACATGTTTGATGGATACAGGTACGAAACTGAATATTCGGAAGGATTCATGTCCAGCGTATACGAGAAAGCATGATGCGGCCCGCCCGTTCTCACAAAGCCCGTATCATCCACAAGGGTAACTGCGACATACACTTCATCCAAACTGTATTGGCTAAGCGTCACGGTGCCCAAGATGCCGCTACCGATTGTTGGCGTCGAAATAATATCCAGATTGTAGGTTTTGGTCTCGATTGGCACGACCACGGCGAAGGCCGGTACAGCCGCTACAACGGCCATTGCGAAAACCGCTATAAAAATTCCAATTTTGCGCATATTATCCCTCAAATATTTTTCAAGAAACATCCATTTTCAACGCCAGATTTTACATAAGCAATCATTTATTCGCAAGCCGCGAATAACATAAGTATTTCAATAATATGGTTAATATCAGATCGAGCTGATTTTTTGCAGGTATTCCTTAACGGTCTTATTCAACGCATAAGACTGGGTTCCCAGGCAGTTGGCCGCATTTAACACGTTTTTCGACGACGTTTTCGCCATTTCAACCATGTTTTCGGCACTGGATACGCCGTCGAAAATGATTTCAGCCTCCTTAGCGATACCGCCCGCATTATGGCTTATTTTAGCGGTAACGTTTTTCTGTTCGTCCACTTTATCTACAAGAGAAATCGAAATTGCCGCCATTTCATTAATTGGATTTGTAATTTTTAAAACAGCCGCGAAGGGAACGGCCTCAAGCGCGGACACGACATTCGTCGCAAGCTTCGAGAACTGAGACACCTGTCGTGAAATTTCGCCGGACGCCGCCGCCAAATCCTCTGTTGCAGATGCAATAGACAATATGCCGGTCAACACATTTTTGATGGATGTGCTGGCCGATTGAACGATGTGAGATGCGTCGGCAACGTTATGCGACATTGACTCTGCCATTGTGTTCAGGGTGTTTTGAGCGCCCAAAAGAGAGTCAATAGAGCTACGAACGGATTTATCGAACTCGGAGTTGAGTTCGAACATCTGTTTTGCGCGCCTTTCCTTCTGCGCGAGCTCGCTGACCCTTTCGGCCTGCATATCTATCAACTGCTCCGCTCTTTTTGCATTAACCTCCATCTCCCTTTGCTTCTCATCCTGCAAGCGAATGATCTCTTCGGCTCTGTTTGTGTACGCCTCTACCGCTTGCGTGCGTTCCTTTTGAAGGCGCTTATTATCTATGACGTATTCTTTCATCGTCTGTATGGCTTGAGCCACAATACCGATCTCGTCCCCCCGCTCAAGACAGGGTACCGTAACGTCGGCATCCCCTTTACGCAGGCGCTCCGTAATTTTTTGCATTTCAAAAATGGGCTTAAGACGGTAGTGCGAAATCGTCCAAGCTCCGCCAGCCATGAAAATTGAAATAAATGCGATCACGCTGGCGATTATCGGTTCAAGCTTATTGATTATGGCAAGCATTGTGTTCTTGTTTATGCCGACAAAGTAGCTCCCGATAACATTGCCGGATTTATCAAGTATAGGGTCGTACGAAGACAGATAGGGCTCGCCAAATATCATGGCGATGCCGTTATATTTCTTTTTGTTACGGAATACCGACTCGTATGCAGGACCGTCGGCAAGCTTGGTGCCTATGGCGTACTTGCCGGTTTTTGGATCAATTACGTTTGTAAGAACACGAATGTCGCCCTTGAATATTGTCATGACAGCGCCGCCGCCGCCATGAAGAGCCGTCATTTCGTTGACCAAAGTGTGATCCATATCAAGATTATGATCGCCGACGTATAAATCCCCATTTTTCAATTTGTAATCGGTGCCGTATTTTGCTTCTACTATCGTGCGCGATATGGTCTCGTTTGTTGTGATTTCCTCCTGCGCACGATCCAAAAGATACGCATCCAAAATCACTTCAATGGTGCATATGACGGCAATACCGAAGACAAACGAAAATACGACGCCAAAAAGACCATTTTTGGTTGAGATTGAAAGATTTTCCAAATAACTCATCCCATCTTCTTCCTCTCCCCGCATTCGCCGTTACACAAATCTTGCGCATTCTAGCCGCTAAACATTTAATGAAAGCTTCCAAACAGGTTACAATGGTATTTGGAGTGTCCTGAACGAACAATTTCACAGTTTGTAAGGCCGCTATAAAAAGATCGAACAAAATCATAATAAAAACATAATTTTCCCGTTCTTACAGTGTGGGCAACTTTCTTGTTCCATAGGAAAACTTCTAATAGTATGGAATGACACAACATTCGGAGAAGATGATGCAGGTTAAGTCAAAGCTGATGCGTTATATCGCCCTCTTTTGTTGTGTTGCCGTTTTGGGCAGCGGAATTTGGTGGTACAGCGCGTCGGACGAAAAAACGGCTCCTGTCATTACGACCAAGGCCGTACGCGCCGATCTTGAAGAAAACGTTCTGGCAAGCGGCACTCTTGAGGCATCAAAGCTGATTAGCGTCGGCGCCCAGGTATCCGGACAAATTAAATCGTTAAAAGTTGCTTTGGGCGACAAGGTCGCAAAAGGTCAATTAATCGCCGAGATTGACTCTCTGAAACAGCAGAACGATCTGCTTAATGCAGAGGCTTCTCTGGAAAATGTGCGCGCCCAGTACGCCGCCGAAGAAGCCGTATTTAAAAAGGTCGAGGCAGCCTTTCTGCGGCAAAAGTCCATGAGAACCAAGGATGCCGTCTCCAAGGAAAGCTATCAAACCGCCGAAGCAAATTATGAATCGTCCAAAGCCAATCTGGTAGCCATTGGCGCCAAAATCAGGGAAGCCGAGATCACAGTTGATACGGCAAAGGTCAATCTTGGCTATACCAACATTACGGCACCGATTGACGGAACCGTCGTTGCTATCGTCACGGAAGAAGGACAAACGGTC
>JBAZLX010000101.1:0-6638 GCA_041650075.1 Bdellovibrionales bacterium
GAAAGCGGCGGAACGCTCCGTCGCCGCGGGCTACGAAGTCATCGAACTGCACGCTGCGCACGGCTACCTGATGCATCAGTTTTTGTCGCCGCTGTCCAACCAACGCACCGATAATTATGGCGGAACCCTCGAAAATCGCATGCGGTTTGTGCTGGATGTGACTTCTGCCGTGCGTAAGGCGATGCCGGAACGGCTGCCTCTTTTTGTTCGTATCTCAGCCACGGATTGGGTCGATAGGGGGGGGTGGGACGTTCAACAGTCGGTTGTTCTTTGTAAAAAACTTAAAGAAATCGGCGTTGATTTTATAGACGTGTCGACAGGAGGACTTATCCCGGGAACGAAAATCGTCACTGGCCCGGGCTATCAAGTGCCGTTTGCCGATGCGATCAAGCAGGGCGTTCAAATCCCCGTCGGAACCGTGGGGCAGATCGTTTCTCCGCAACAGGCCGAACAGATTATCGCCAATCATCAGGCCGATGCGGTTTTGATCGGGCGTGAATTTATGCGCGATCCCTATTGGCCGTTGTATGCGGCGCGGGCTTTGGGGGAAACCATAGAATGGCCGAAGCAGTATGAAAGGGCGAAGAAATAGGCTTCAAAACGGGCAAATTGAGGTCTTTGGCATGAAGGTGTTCATATGAAAATTGCCGTACTTGAGAAAATCGAGATGTCGGAAGATCAAAAGGCGCGTCTTGAAAATGCGGGCACGGTTCAGTGGTTTGATTCTTCAACGCCCGAAGAAATTAATGTGCGCATCAAGGATGCAGATGTTGTCGTCGTAGATTGGATCGACCCGTCGCCGTTTATCCTCAACATGAAATCCCCGTCCCTTCTTGCTCTTCTGTCCACGGGGTTCGGCTGGGTACAACATAGGGAAGAAGCCCGAAAACGCGGTATTCTGATTGCCAATGTCCCGGCATACTCTACGGAAGCCGTGGCGGAGCATTTGCTGGGCCTGATTTTGTGCGTTGCCCGGCGTATCGCAACGGGAGACCGCGCCATCCGTTCCGGAAAATGCAAAAAAGGTAATTTGCGCGGGATTGAATTGACAGGGCGAACGCTGGGTATCATTGGCCTTGGAAACATCGGGTCTCGGCTTGCGCAACAGGCAACGGCTTTAGGGATGCGCGTTGTATCTTACTCGCGCAAACAAAAGAAAAACAAAATTGCGCCGGATGTGTCGCTCGACAAGCTCCTGAACGTCAGCGACGTTGTCGCCGTGTGCTGTCCCCTGAATGCAGATTCGAAAATGCTGCTTAATCATGACCGGCTCGCGCGCATGAAGCCCGGCGCCATATTAGTGTCCGCAACGTGGGACGTTATTGATCTTGCAGAAATTGCGCCGCTTCTTGCGGACGGTAGATTGTTTGGGCTTGGGCTGGACGCTGCCGTTGAGGGCTCTGAAATCAAAATTCAAGAAAAACTTCTGGAATTTGAAAACGTCGTTATAACGCCCCACGTCGCTTTCAATACGGCTGAATCCGTTAGACGCCAGGCGGCCATTTGTATTGATAATATTGAGGCGTTCATTCAAAAAAAGCCGCAAAACATCGTCAATTAAGGCCGGTAAATGTTTACTGAATCGCAAGGACGATTCCAAGAACCGTAATTTCGACAACCTGCTGCAAAGTTCCGAGTAAAGCGCCGTTATATCCGCGCAAATGATTGGCGCCGATCAGTGCGACAATCAATCCGGCGATGGTTCCTGCCGTCAGAACCGTTGCTGTATCGCCTTCCAATGCAAGAATAGAGATCAAGATGCCGATGCCGAAAGCAAGCACGACGCGGAGCGCCGGAGGCTGCTGGAAATGATCCGCTACCGGGTCTCCTTCGATGGGGCGCAGCCACGCTGCGGCAACTACCATAAGAACGCGAGACCAGCTTGCGGCGACAATCATCGCCTGGAAAACAAGCAGGTTGTCGGCAAGGCTGGCAATCGCCGCGATTTTTAGGATGATGACAAAAATAATGCCGAGAGTGCCATAACGTACCGTGCGCTCTTCTTTTAACCAGCCGACATGAGTGCCTTTATTAAGCGTTTTTCCAAAAGCGTCAATTAAACTGGCAAACTCTTCTTCGTGCAGGGCGCGCGTAAGAAAAAGCATTCCGACGACGGCGGCCGTCCCCGTAATGATGCCGGGCATGCGCATCATCGTGATGATCCAGTCAAGACTTGCTCCGGCAAGCCCGATTAACGCGCCGATGACGGGAAACCACACCATCGAACGGCGAACTAAGCTGGAACGAACCGTATCTTTGAAAGGCAAACTGAATCGCGTCAGGTAATTAACGGCAACCGAAAGCTCGGCCAGTATATTTTCCGGCGACGGAGGCTTGATGGTCAGAGCGGGCTTTTCTGGCGATTCAGTCATGGTAGAGGGGTTATAAACGTCATAATATAAACAGCAACGGCGAAGATCGTTAAGTAAAATCAACGAAGATTGATGCCTTGGTAAGGTTTTTATACCTGAAAACTTTGCAAAAAAACTGCCAATGTTTTGTTTTTGAGATCATAATGGGGGTCAAGACAGGCCTGTTTCATTAACATATTATTTTCTTTAACAGATTATGAGTAATTTATTGGTATTTCTGTGCTTATATACGCGGGACGGAATTGCTTTCGTCTTTAGTTTCAGGAGTATTTTTTGTGAGTGACTCGTCCGAGAAACCACCTTTGGATCCAATGCTTCCGGAAAAAACCGGAGACACTGGCATTCTGACGTCAGCGGTTCTTCCCAGTTGGCAAGAACAGGATGTTCTTTTACGCGATTTATGGGCGCAGAATAAGACGCAACAGGAAATCTCTGCCATTCTTGGCCGCTCCGTTGCGGCAATCATGACTCGCGCGGCTCGTTTGGGGCTGCCGCGGCGTTCCGCCCCCGGACGCAAGCCCGGCAGTCATCGCGCTTCCGGCGGAGAAATCCGCATGACGACGCCTCGCCCCGCTTCCAATAAAGCGCAGGACAGCAAAACTGAGCCCCAAACCTCGTCGCGCATTTGCCTTATGTGTTTGCGCTCGTTCCCGTCTTTGGGGCGCCACAATCGTATTTGTCCATCCTGCAAAAACTCGTCAGAATATGAATCCGCCGTTTCTCTGGCCGATATCAATATTCCCGTCTAGACTTGTCTTTTCTTTGGGGGTTCCCATGCCGATTAAAGACGCCGTCGCCACAATTCTTAACCGGAACGCTTTCTATCGCGACGGATACCGGATGCTTTTGAAAATCAGCTTCGTCCAGATCATTGTGATCGGCGTGCTTATAATGACGATTATCGGATTGTATACGTCAATGAAAACCCGCGCCGTATATTTTGCGACGACCTCGGACGGGCGGATTATCAATATCGTGCCGCTGAATGAACCTTATTTGTCGCCGGCGCAGGTGATTGCCTGGACGGCGTCGACGGCACAGAACGTTATGAGATTCGGCTATCATGATTATCGCGAACGGCTGCAACAAGTATCGGGTCATTTTACGCAAACCGGATGGGTCAGTTTTAATAAGGCTCTTAAAGAAGCCAACTTTCTTGAAGTCGTTCAGGCGCGAAAGCTTGTCGTAACGATGGAAATTCATGCAGCGCCGGAAATTCAAAACGCTTTTGAACAAAACGGCGTTTATACATGGTATGTCCAGTTTCCGGTCACCATCAAGTTTGACGGCGATCAGCCGCCTGCGGCCATTAACACGACTTTGCGTCTTCAGGTCGTGCGCGTTTCGACGTTGCAGAACCCCGAAGGCATTAGCATCGAACAGTGGGTTCCAATGGCGGAAAACAGAAGATGACAGCCGCGCCTGTCCCCGGCAAACCTGCGCCGCAAAAGCGACCCGCCCCCGCAGCGTTGCCCCAAAAGCAACCAGCCGCTTCAGGGGGGCAGACGGCGGTCGTAACTTATGCGCTTCTTAAAAAGTCCATTGTGATTCAGACATGGATAATTGCTGCTTTAGCGGCCGTCTTTGTGGTGCTTTTGCCGTTCTCGAAGCCCGTTCCTCTGTACTACGCGATTTCTCCCGATAAAAAAGTCAGGGCTTTGAGCGCGACGTCAATGCCTAACATGACGGATAGGTCTATTTTATCATGGTCCACCACCAGCATTACCGAGGTCATGACAATGGGCTTTGGCGATATAGCCATAAGAATGCCCAAGCAGAGAGTGAAGTTTACTAAAAGAGGGTGGGATGCTTTTACGAAAAGCTTTGAGGCCATGAAAATCGAAGAGGCTTTCAAGCAGAGCCAGCTGGTATTGACGACAGTGCCTTCAAATACGCCCGTTATCGTTGCCCAAGGCGTTAACCCGGATAATATTTATCAGTGGGTTGTGCAAATGCCTGTCATCATGAACTATGCTACGAATAATAACGTGATGAGAAAGCAAAATTCAACCGTAACGCTGACAATTGTTCGCGTTCCCATCGAAGAAAGCGCGGCAGGCATAGCCATCCAAAACTGGAGAATCGATTAGAGCGAGATTTTTGGGCATTGATCGGGAAAGTCGAAGAAGCTCGCTCAAACCATAAGGCTGGCAACCTCGGTCAAAAGGCAGTTACAGCATTCTTTGCGAAACGCCTTCGACGAGCACTTCTTCGACAGTTCCTTTGCCGATAATTTCTTCAATAGCTGCTTTGGCTTTCCTTTTGATTTTTGGAATATTGACGATTTTTCCGTTGCGCAGCGTGCCTTCGTCCAGGCCTCCATAGAGATGGCGCAGCAGGGAGTCTACTGCGCGCGGCATATTTTTATGCAGAAGGTTGGCCTTCTCGAGGTCTTTCATGTGAACGGTAATGATGAGAGAGACAATTTGTTCGACGCCGTTGCTGCTGATAATCGGCAGCGTCAAAGGTACGATGCGGACGTAAACGGGGTCTCCTTCAAAGCGCCCCCCGGAGATATTATCGTCCTCCTTTTTTGAGCCTTCGCTTTTTTCGCCGTTGCTTTTGGCGCCATGTTCTGCGGCGAATGCCGAGGGAGATTGTCCTGCGCAAAAAGCAAGAAAACCGAGAAAAAGGAAGGAAAGGGGAAGCTTTCTCATGCTTCCATACATAGGATCAAATATTTGACGAGAGATTAATGCTGCGGAATTTAAGACCGAAGCTTCTTTGCCAAACGATCCAGAACAGCATTGATAAGCGCGGGCTCCTTGGAATTAAAAAACCCGTGAGCAACGTCAACGTAATCGTTCACAATGATGCCTTCCGGAATATCGGAGGAGTGATGCAATTCAAACGCTCCGGCGCGCAGAATAATTTTAAGGAGAAGCTCAAGGCGTTTTGCCGACAGGCGCGCATCCAAAGCGCCTGCGATCATGGCGTCCAGGTTGTCCTGATTTTTGATTACGCCGGATATAATGGTGCCAAACAACGCGCCGTCTACCTCGATAACCGTTTGATCTTCCTGTAAAAGAAGGCAGGGGTCGGCGCAAAAACGGCTGATCAGCGTTTCGGCCGGTTCCAAAGAGAGAGCAATCTGATACAGGCCTTGCACGGCGGCAAGACGCGCAAGTCGGCGCGTCGCATTATCCGTTGTATTCGTTTTTCGTCCCATTTTTTCCAATTTCAAAAAAGATTATTTGCTTTTTGCTACCCAACGCCGTTTGGGCGACAAGCGGAATTTGTGTTTCAGTTCTATCATACGCAAGCATGCCTCTGTCGCAGCGCCCCCGCGATTCATACGAGCGGGATCCGCTCTTTCCATCGCCTGTTCCATCGTGTTGCAGGTCAGAATGCCGTTGCCGATGGCCAGCGCATAACGTATGGCGAGGTCTTGCAGGCCGCGCGCGCTTTCAAAAGCAACGATTTCGTCATGATGCGTGCCGCCTTTAATGACGCATCCAAGCGCAATAAAACCATCGTTGCGCCGACGAACGGGATCAAAATCCAAAGACCTGATGGCAAATGAAATGGCGGCCGGAATTTCCAAAGACCCGGGCACCACAAGGGTTTCGTAAGTCGCATTGACGCTATCCAAAACCGCTTTGACACCCTGCATTTGCAGGTCGGCTATTTCCGGATAGAACGCCGATTGAACGATCATAATGTGCGGCGTGCTTTCAAAAGTAAAAGTCGCCGGGGCTTGAGGGGATTCCATAATAATGCTCGTTATTTGTTCTTGCTCTTGCCCTTAAGTTTAAGGCTTTTGCGGTAAGCCGCAAGGTCGGAAATTGTGCCTATTTTAATGCGATGAAGCCGTGCAAAAGCGGCCAAATCCGGCAGGCGCGCCATTGTTCCGTCTTTTTTCATAACTTCGCAGATAACGGCTGCCGGAAGCAACCCTGCCAGTTTCATAATGTCAACGGAACCTTCGGTCTGTCCTCGACGGCCAAGGACGCCATTGGCATTTGCCTTAAGCGGAAACACGTGGCCGGGGCTGACAATATCTTTTGCGCTCTTTTTGGGATTAACCGCCGTTCTGATCGTATGGGCGCGGTCGAAGGCCGAGATGCCCGTCGTTACGCCTTTGCGAGCCTCGATAGAAATAGTGAAGGCGGTTCCGAAACGCGAGCGATTGTTCTTGGTCATCATCGGCAATTTAAGCCGTTCGACAAGTTTCGGGTCAAGCGCAAGGCAAATCAGCCCGCAACCGCAATGTGCCATAAAATTAATAATTTCCGGCGTTATAAATTCAGCCGGAAAAACAAGGTC
>JBAZLX010000102.1:0-6604 GCA_041650075.1 Bdellovibrionales bacterium
TGGGTGCAGGAATAACGCCCGTCGCCGTCATATAACAGTTTTCGGTCCTCATGCAGACGCCGACATCCTGCCCGTGTTTAACGGCAGCCTGCATGATGCGAGGATCGTTCGGATCCATGCCCCAGAACTTCGCCAACGCGCGCAACGAAGCCGCAGCGTCAGCAGACCCGCCGCCGATGCCGGAAGCGACAGGCAGATTTTTGACGAGCACCATCGTCACGTCGAGCTTATTTCCGGTCAATTCCGCCAAAGACATGGCAGCCTTGACGGCCAGATTTGTTTCTTTCGGCTCGTTTTCAAGCGCGGCGGCCATAGGCCCCGTAATCTCGAACTGAAAGCCCTTGCCCGCGCGCAAGGCTACTTCGTCGCCGATGGACGAAAACCCGACGATGCTGTCGAGATCGTGATAACCGTTGGCCTGTCTTCCCGTGATGTTCAGGTAAAGATTAAGCTTGGCCGGAG
This sequence comes from Bdellovibrionales bacterium, assembly GCA_041650075.1. Lineage (GTDB taxonomy): Bacteria > Pseudomonadota > Alphaproteobacteria > UBA9219 > UBA9219 > CAIXLI01. The sequence continues at coordinate 463 of JBAZLX010000102.1, forward strand.
CAAATTCGCGAATGATGGTCATGATGGCATCACATTACGCGAATTATCGCTTCGGCGAAAGATCCAAAGAGCGCTCAACATATTTTTTTGGTCTTTTTTCTGTCAGGCAAACGGGAGAACCGACAGCGGGCATCTTCTTCTCCAGAAAATAATATCGGGGCGCCGTCCGCCCGGGATCGGAACGAACATGCGCGAGAACCGGCACATTGACGCCTCCCGCAAGAGTAGAACTCGACCGCAAAGCGATAACGTTCGTGTCCAAAGGCGGATCGAAAAAAGCCTCTGTCACATTGGCTTTATCGAAGTTTTCATACTGAACGAAACAGGCCGTATTTTCGATCGACGCGCTGCTGAAGGCAAAATAAAGGGGCTCCTGGCTTTTCGCGCACTTCTTCAGCAAAGCCCTTCCGGCTTTAGACACATACAACTTAACATTGCCGAAATTATCAACCTCGAACACATGCGTGACATCCGGAACCGGCGGAATGGCGGTTCTGATATTTTTCACGCGTTCCAGTTTTCCCTCGTCAATCAACCGGTCGCGTTCTTCGGGTATGGAAAACAAAACGGCATGCTCCGGCAAAACCTCAAGCGAGCGGAACTGGCTTTGTTTATGATTGGTATTCGTCAGGCGGTAAAACTTTTTGATAAGAGGCCTGACATAGGAAAACTCAAGCCTATTATTTGTGCCGCAGACATAGCAGTCCTTGCCCAAATCCGCGCAGAAAAAGTCGTTACGCACGTTGTCTTTCGTCCCTTTTTCGCTGTCCGGCGGCGCATTATTAACGGCAACGATCAATTTTTCCGGACGCTGGCCGTTCATGACAAGCTCGGACACTTCCGCGCCCGCAGCCGCGGAATGAAGCGCCGGATAAAGCATAAAATTCGGCGCCATATTTTGGGCGCTCATGTGCCTGACGACGGCAGAATGAATTTTCGCCCTTGCCGCATCGTCCGTCGTATCGGTGACCTGACAATAAAAAGAGCCATATGCGATGTTCTTCGCCATTTCAATCTCCTAACAAAATACGGTTTTTATATAACGCCCAGATTTTTCTGAGCCGGTGCGGCGCCGGTAATCCTGTTTCGGGCATCGAGGCCGATCTGAACCCGATCCACGCACTCCTTCAAATCATCGGAAACCATATCCACGCCCGGCAAGCCTTTCAGCGCAATAATGGCCCCCATCAGGTGAGGAAGCGTCTTTGGCAAAGGACTCAGGATTTCAAGACACAGAATATTGGGATTATCGGGAACAACTTTGACACCGAACGGATTGATATTCAGGATCGCGTTCGCGATGCCGTTATGAGCGCTCACTTCTTCGGGAAAATGTTTTGCGGCGCGCGCGTTATTCGAAGAAGCCGTTTTCTGCGTAAAAGCTTCCACGACCTCATCGCATACTTCCTTCGCGATATTGCCGTTTAACAGAACATATAAATTTTTCGACATAGCCCCTCCTCACCTGTCCGCCCGAAAGCGGAAACAATCGGCATCGCTTAAAAGGTGCGACGCCAAAACCCCGAAGCCGGACGAATCCGGCGTGGATGGTCTTGGGAAAAAGGGGAAATAAAAACCCCGCAAACCGCGATCACCCACCAGGGATCACAGTGCGGGGGCATAACTCGAAGCCTCCAAGGCTGTGACGCTTTAGCTGTTGGTAACGCGGCAGCAAGCTGCTCCTGTCAAATCCCGCGGATCGGTTTAAGGCCGATCAAGCCTTTGGTAAGTAGAGTAAATTTTACTGATTCTGTCAAGCAAAAGCTGAAAAACTCTCCTTCGTTCCGCTTCACGCGAAAGCCTATCTGCCCAACGCGTCTTTGAAATCCAAAGAATAGTCGCGCACGCCAAGGCCTATATCGACCTGCTGGAAACCGACCGATTGATATTTGCGCGCCGAGCAATCGCCGTCGCCGTCGATGCGAAATGCCTTGTTATCAATGCAGAAAATATATTTTCCCGACCACAGCGTCGGAGGCACGTCTTTCATCGTTTGCGTCAGCGCGCGCCCGTAATAAAAATAGAAACGCTGGGTCAGAGCTTCGGATAAAACGCGCGAACATTGTCCCGGTTCGATGCGCCACCAGCCTTCGGAAATCCAGCTATCCGCTTTTTCGGGATCGTCGCTACGGTATCCCAACGCCGCTTCGATGGCGCCCGACGTCCTGTTGCAGAAGGACAAAGCCGCAGAAGCATCGCAGGGAGCCGATACCGCGAACAACACGAAAAAAGGCGCGGCAATCAGAAAATTCTTGAAAGAAAAGGAAGCGACAGATTTCATGGCACTCAATCGGGAAAAAACGAAGTCAACGACTCCTTCCCTGTATCACATCTTGGCCGTCCTAGCCAAGAAAAGCCTAAAGGAATTTTTTTATAGTGCCTTTCAGGATTCACGTCAGGCAAAGGCGAATCATGCTTAATCGGCAAAAGGATCTTTCATAAGGATCGTATCGTCGCGTTCAGGGCTCGTCGAAAGCAGAATAACCGGTGCCTCGATCAGCTCTTCAACGCGGCGAATATATTTCAAAGCCTTTGCCGGCAAATCGGCCCAGCTGCGAATGCCTTTCGTATTGCAGTTCCAGCCCTCGAACACGTCGTAAACCGGCTCGACGGCTGCCTGAGCCGCCTGCCCTGCGGGAAGATAATCAATAGTCTTTCCGCCCAGTTTATAGGCGCGGCAAATCTTAAGCTCCTTAAAAGCATCCAGAATATCGAGCTTTGTAAGCGCAATGCCGTCAAGACCGCCGGTTTTAACGGCCTGTCGCACGGCCACGGCATCCAGCCAACCGCAGCGGCGCTTGCGCCCTGTGACGGTACCGAATTCATTGCCGCGCGTGCCCAGCAACTCGCCCACGTCACCCTTGTCCTCGGTCGGGAAAGGCCCTGCGCCGACGCGCGTCGTATAAGCCTTGCAAATACCGATGACGCGGCCGAGCGTTTTCGCGCCGACGCCGGAACCGGAAGCGGCGTTTGCCGCAACCGTATTGCTGGACGTGACGAAAGGATACGTGCCGTGATCGACATCCAGCAACGCGCCTTGCGCGCCCTCGAACAGCATCAGCTTGCCTTCCTTGCGCGCCGCCTCCAGGCGGGACCAAACGACGCCGACATAAGGCATAATCTGCGGCGCGATGTCCATAATCTGCCCATAAAGAGCGTCGGCATCGAACGTCTTTTCGTCGAAACCGCGAAGCAAAGCATTATGATAGTGCAGCAAGGCATTGACCTTGGCGCGCAGAATATCCGGCTCCGCAAAATCGCAAAGGCGAATGGCGCGACGCGCGACCTTATCCTCATAGGCGGGGCCGATGCCGCGCCCCGTCGTGCCTATCTTGGCGGCGCCGCTGGCGGCAGCCTCGCGCGCGCGGTCAATCGCGCCGTGAACGGGGAGAATAACGGGGCAATTTTCGGCGATCAGAAGGTTTTCAGGCGAAATAGCGACGCCTTTTTCCTTAAGCTCCGAAATTTCCTTCAGCAAATGCCACGGATCGATGACAACGCCGTTACCGATGACCGAAAGCTTGCCGGGGCGCACGATACCGGACGGAAGCAGGCTGAGCTTATAAGTAACTCCGTCAATGACGAGCGTATGACCGGCATTGTGACCGCCCTGAAAGCGCACGACAATATCGGCGCGGTACGACAGCCAATCGACAATTTTTCCTTTGCCTTCATCGCCCCATTGAGCGCCAACGACGACAACATTTTTCATGGCAGCACTTCCTGTTCATAGTCACAGCAAGGCTCACCAAGCCATTTTCCCTCACCTTCGCTTGCTTTGCTCACAAAGGTTGATTCGTCTATCGCCTTGCAGTTTTTTCTAGCCGGAAAGGGTGTAGATTGAAAGGGCAAATTTGAGGCGCTTCAGAGCATAAATACAGCATAAATAAACGCTTAAAAGCCCCTTTCAATGCTCTTCCGGATGCATTAACATGGGCGCTTATATTTTCAGACAATCCGATTTGAAAAGGACAGATAATGCAGAAAGCGCTCGCCTCCGTTAATCTTTTTGCCCCCCAGCGCCTCACAATCTCCGACGATTTCAGAGTTGCCCAGGTTATCACAAGCACGGCAGGAACCATTCTCCTTGAAGACAGGTCAAGCTCGCTTGAAATAGGCGATTGTTTTTATGCGCCCAAAAAATCGCCTTCAACCTTCTACCGATTGAACGCTCTTTACGGCGACATGGACGGAACAGAGAAAAATACTATCACTCGCTATATGATTTCCGAAGACGGCGGACGGGAAAACACGTTTGATATAAAAGTCTCGTATTACGATGCGGCGTCTTTGTCTCGTAAAGGGAAATTCTTCAATTGGAACTGCTCTTCGCCAACAGTCGTCAGCGTTGCCGAAAACGCGATTCGAAAAGAAAACGTCCGTCTTTTTTCGCTTCCGACGGATCAAAAAACGGTTTGCGCGGTCGAGCTGTCCTCTCCTCTCGAAGGAATTAAAGGCTATCTCGCTTTTACGAAGCAAAGCTACGTCTGTTTTAACGACGCCAATAAAAACAAAGTCAGCGCTTTTGTCATCCCTTACGATCGAACAAAAACAGCGATTGAACTTTCGGTCAAAGGAACGCTCAACGGCTTTTCCGGCCCCATAACTTTGAACGATGAGCACGTGTTTAACGTCCTTTTCCAGGAAAGCGGACAAAGCCGCATCGAAATTGACGAAAAACCGGTTAAACCCGTCGCCACCAAAAAAATCGCCTCTATAGAAAAAGCAAGCCGCATTCCCGGCGTTCCTTTTAAGCCGACGCCGCTCACCACGCCTATTTCTTCTTTAATAGGCAGAGCTCCGAAATAACGGTCTTGTCTTACTTGTTATTCGCCGCCATGCGCTTTTCAGCCGCGTCCGTTTCGACGCCGGCTTTCCACTCGAATCTGACGCGGTTCTGAATGCCCGTCAAAAGGTCGTAAGCAACGCGGTCGCTGTACTCCGCCAACTCTTCGACGGGAAGCCCCTCGCCCCATAACGTGACCTTGTCTCCCACCGCAGCGCCGGGACAGTAGCGCAAATCAACGGCAGCCATATCCATGGCGATGCGCCCGACCAACGAGCAGCGTTCCTCGCCGACCAGAACGGAAGTTCCTTCCTTCACAAGTCGCGGATAGCCGTCGCCATAGCCGACCGAGGCAATGCCCACCGTCATGTCTTCGGGACATGTAAAGCCCGCGCCGTAGCCGATAGCTTCGCCTTTTTTGAATTGCTGAATGGCGATAAGCTCGGTCGTAAACGTCATAACGGGCTTGAGGCCTAGCGACGCGGCGGATATTCCCGCCAAAGGCGACGCGCCGTACAAAGCAAGGCCGGGACGCACCCAGTCGTAATGCATTTCGGGAAACGCGAAGATTGCCGCCGAATTGCAAAAACTTTTCGGCCCCTGATGTTTTTTCGTAAACGCGCGGAAAGCCTCGATCTGCTTGGCATTCATCGGGTGATGAGGCTCATCGGCGCAGGCAAAATGCGATATAATACCGATGGGATGAAGAATCGAAGGGCTCTCGGACAATATCCGCATGGCCTCAGAGCCTTCTTCGGCAGAAAAACCGAGCCTGCCCATGCCGGTATTGATTTTCAGCCACGCTTCGACCTTTGTCGGAAGCTTCGTTTGTTGAAGCCACTCGATCTGATGGCGGCTATGAAAGACGATAGAGAATCCCTGCTCGGAAGCGGTTATCAATTCATCGGGCGCAAAAACGCCTTCGACCAACGTAATCGGCGTCGTCACACCCGCCTGACGCAGGGCCAGCCCCTCGTCAATCGAAGCGACGCCCAAAGCGTCAACGTGCCCCTGAAGTCTTTGCGAAACGGAGCGAATGCCATGACCGTAGGCATTGGCCTTAACCATAGCCAGAATTTTCGCCTTCTGTGTCTTGGCCTTTATCGTCTCAAGATTGTGGAGAAGATTCGCTGTTGAAAGCGTACATAATGTTTTTCGCGCCATATCAAACCTCTAACGTCTTATGCCTACTATATTCCTAATATATAAAGGTTCAATCTTAATATGCGCCCAAGTCACATTCTGTAATATTTCGTGTTGTAATATTTTCTGTTTTTGGCGCGCGTTTTTTTCGTGATACCGCTTTTCGCATTCAAGCTGAGTGATTCAAAAATTTTGAAGATTGAACATGGACAA
>JBAZLX010000103.1:0-6600 GCA_041650075.1 Bdellovibrionales bacterium
TTCTTTTTCAAAATTTTTACGGCTGTTTTTTTCTTCGCTGCTGTTTTCTTCTTTATTTTGGCCACGAGGGGTTATCCTTCCTGATCTTCGTTGACGATGAATAATTGAGCTTATTGTCCAAAATAATCCACGCTGGCAAGGCTTTTGAGGTCTTCCGCGCTACTTTTTTCCCTTGCGAGGGGGGATTCCAGGCTTCATCGAACTTTTTAGCCGCTTTGCCAAGCCCCCGACCCGCCGGATAAGACGGCCTGCGAAAGACGGCAACAGGAACAAGTTTAAAAATATCCTCCCAATCCTGCCATTTGGGAATCTGCCTTAGATTATCCGCCCCCATTAACCAGACAAACTTCGTGCGAGGATACAACCGTTTAAGCTTACGCAACGTTTGCGCCGTGTAGCGAGTGCCAAGGTCCGTCTCAATGTCGGTGACCAGAAGCCTCGGATGTCTTCCGACGACACGTTTTGCGCTTTCGACGCGTTTATCCAATTTTGCCATGTCCCATCTGGTTTTTAAGGGATTTTGCGGGCTGACAAGCCACCAGACCTGATCGAGCTTCATTTGCTTGAGCGCATACAAGCTCATCTCAAGATGACCGTCGTGAGCAGGATTAAAGGAACCACCCAGAAGACCTATCGTCATCCCCCGGAAAGAAGCTCCGTTCTGAATGCGGGGTTTAATCATCGGGAAACCCTTCTCGTCCTGCCTTCGCGCAAGGCTTCAGTAGGCTTGGAGGTCGTCCGGCGAAGCTTCCCGGCATGGCCGGAAAGAGGATGATGGTCAACAACCGTCCGCGCAAGACGATCTCCCGCCATATGCGTATAAATCTGCGTCGTCGCAATATCGGCATGTCCCAACATGCTTTGAACGCTACGCAAATCGGCACCGTGTTCAATCAGATGCGTCGCAAAAGCATGACGCATAACGTGCGGGCTTAAACGCTTGGGATCAAGCCTGGCGGCAAGCGCCAATTCTTTCATAAGCTGAAACAATCTCTGCCTCGTCATGGGCGCGGTTTTGCCACGCATAAGGGAAGGAAAAAGATAAGGGGATGTTCGTTTTTCCCCTAACATTTTCTTTCTTACGGGCAACCACGCCTGAACGGCGTTTAATGCCGGATCGCCCAAAGGCACAACACGCTCTTTACCGCCCTTGCCCCGGACAAGGACAACGCAACGGTCAAATTGTATCGCAGACGTTGGCAAGGTTACGAGTTCCGTCACGCGCAACCCCGCCGCATAGAGAAGCTCACACATCACACGCAGGCGCAACCCTTCGTCGCCGGGGTAATTTGATACGGTTTTCAACAGGTTGGCGACTTCCCTCTCGCTTAAATATTTTGGTAAAGACCTTCCTTGCTTGGGCGCATCTATCAAACGCGTCGGGTCTTCTTTCCTGAAGTTTTCGGAACATAGGAAACGGAAAAACTGCCGAAGCGCAGACAATCGCCGCGCCTGGGTGCGCGGAGCATTCTTGCTTTGGCCGCGAAGATATGCACGCAAATCGTCCTCGTTTGCGTTAACCAAATCTATCTTCTTTCGCGCCAGAAAAGCCGCCGCATCGCCAAGGTCGCGAGCATAGGCAGCTCGCGTATTGGCCGCCGCGTTGCGCTCGGCCAACATCATATCGAGAAAAGAAGACAAGGGGCCGCGAAAGCTCATATCTGGGGAAGGTTCTCGGGACATTAATTGTCCTTCGTCAGCAAAGAAACGGACTGCCTGGCAAAAAGAGCGGCCTCATTCTTAAACCCGACCCGATACAATGCGGATGTAATACCAAGCGCTATGGGCAAGGGCACTTCTCCTTCGCCCGCCAAAGATAAAGCCAACAAAACAGTTTCGGCGCGACGACGGTCGGCAGCAGCAACGCGCAGACGGCCAAAAAGAACGGGAGAATATGAATATTTCTTCACGGCAAAGGGAGGGGTAAATACTTTCTCCCAAGCGCTCTCGGGAACATCGAGCCCCATGGCCTCAAAGAAAAGCAGCGTCGGCGCAATGACATTATGCACTGTCGATTCATCGGCCGTCTTAAGGGCCGCATCAAACCATTTGCCAAAATCTGCCACATAGGCGCTATCGGCCTCATACCCCGCAAGAACAAACTGGGGCCAAAAAGCCTGCATGTCCTCCGTCCGCGCCTCCTTTTGCGCAAGAGCAAACCAAGCCTTTGCGAGATCGTTTTTGCCTGTCAGCATATAAAGGCGCGTCAACAAAGCAGCGTCTTTGGCAAGCAAGGACGATGGCTGGATGTCGCCCAGCATAGAGGCAATGACATCGCCTGTGCCGTTTAAAAAGGCGGGCGTGGCGGACTGTGCGAATTTTGCCGTGAAAACGATTTTTGTCTCAGGCTCTTTCGGCTCATCAAGGGCACGGAATAACAAGGCCCGGAAACGAAGACCGGATTCATTCGACGCCAACGGCGACGCTATAACATCCGGTGGAAAATTCGTCGCGCGGTAAATGGCTCCAAGCTCGGGAAGGCCTATAAGCCCGCGTTCCGCCGCGCGCTCCGCCATGGCCAGCCGCGCAACATCCTGCTGGGTCGGCAGGCGCAACAGAGCCGTGACATTGGCATATTCGGCACGAGTAAACAAAGAACCCGGAACGGGAAGATTTGCCTGCTGCAGCAAGGCCAACGTCATCGGCGAAAGAGGGGTCAGCTGAAAAGGAAGGCTTTTGCCGTTTGAAAGAATGTTTCTATCGGCAACGCCGATAAATACGGGATCGTGGCGGCTTTCCGAACGAAGAACGTCGAGCGCCACCTGAGCCGCCTGAATATCTTTGGCGCGAAGACGGCAAACGATTTGAAATTCCTGCCAGTCTACCCCGGCATATGCCTTTACGAAATCAGCGGCCTTGGAACACGCGCTTCCGTCGCCGTTAGCCAGTGCATTTTCGGCAATAAGCTTGAAAGTCTGGGCGTCGATCAATTTGGCATCGGCTTGCTTGGCCAAAGACCAAGCTTCCTCGACGTTTCCGAATAAAATCAGCTTCTCGACGCGCTTTGACGTCAGCAATTGAGGAGACGTAATTTCGCCTTCAGGCGGCGTCGCTGCCGTCATAAGAAGGCGTTGAGCCAGATTATTGAGAATGGACGAGCTCGACGGCGTCATGGACGAAAGAAGGCGTTCGGCGACAACGCGGCTGGTGCCTTTCCACATTTCGGCGCCAAGGCCGTCCTGTTTTTTTCCGCCGATGGATTCGAGGCTAACGTTGGACAACACAGAAACGGCAACCGGTTCAATGGCCGGAACCGGCGCAATATCAGCGGCAGCGGGCGTCTCGGCAGAGGCTGCAGCCCCAAGAGGAACGGGAGCTTCCGTCGCCTCGACGTTAGGCAAAGGAGCCGCGGTAGACGTTCCCGCAGTTGGGAGTAAAGCAGAGGGCTGATTTTGGGCAAAGGCCTGAGGCATCCATCCGGCAAGGATGAATAAAATACATAAGACCTTAGCGAGGAAGCCTCTCATCAGGTATGACCAGGTCAATCTTTTGCGTGTGCGGCATAATGTTGGCGTTCGATAGCCACAAAGTCCCACAGGCCATAACTAATAGCAAAAAACCGGCGATAACGGCAATATGGGACTGTGATTTCACTATTTAACTCCTGCTTTTCCGGGATATAGTCGTGGAAACGATACCGACGGAATTCTCCTGAATTCTTATGATCCTTTTTGACAGTGAATTGTGGCATGAACAAGTCAAATTTTAAAAATTTTTCCGTGCCCTGCCCTGTCGTCCTGATCGGCATGATGGGGGCCGGGAAAACAAGTGTCGGACAAGCCTTGGCCGGTCTTTTATCCGTGCCCTTTTTTGATTCGGACGCGGAAATAGAATCAACGACAGGGCGTTCCGTCTCTCAGATTTTTTCCGACTCCGGCGAGACTGAATTCCGCCGTCTTGAACGCCAGGCTGTCGAACGTCTTCTTGACCGGGGCCCTTGCGTCCTTTCGCTTGGCGGCGGCGCTTTCATGGATGAATACACGCGCAACCATATTAAAAAGAGGGCTTTTTCCGTATGGCTCAAGGTGGACAAGCGGATTCTGCTTAACCGCGTTTTGCACCAAGGAGCCCGCCCCCTTCTTAAGGGCTACGATCCGGCGGAAAAACTTGAACAACTTCTGATAGAACGCACGCCCGTCTATGCCAAAGCCGACCTGACCTCGCTCTGCAACGACCGGCCTGTGGCGGATAATGCCCGTCAAATCATGACTGAGCTGCAAGCCGCGCTAAAGTCTCAAACTGCGTGAGGGATAGATTTTCGGCGCGCAACGTAGGATCAATTCCGGCACGTTTTAACAAAGCTTCTCCCCCCAGCGGCTTCAAGCTTGAACGCAGCATTTTGCGGCGCTGACCAAAGGCAAAGGCGGTGACTTTCTCTAGATCAGCAAAAGTTATATCTGCCGGAACGTCTTCGCGTGGGATCAAATGCACGATGGCCGAATCAACTTTTGGCGGCGGCGTAAATGCCTCGGCAGGAACGCTTAAAACCTTTTTTACGTTGCAGCAAAACTGCGTAATGACCGACAGGCGTCCATAAGCCTTGCTCCCCGGAGCCGCTATCAGGCGATCAACGACCTCCGCCTGAAGCATCAACGTCAGGCTTCTAAAGTCGTGCATTTGCTTAAGCCACCCCAAAAGAAGCTCCGTTCCAACGTTGTACGGCAAATTGGAAACAATGACGCGCGGCGCAGAAGCCAACGACGCAAGATCAACCTTCAAAGCGTCGCCCGCAATGGGTTTAACTTTACCGCCGGACGCCTCGGCAATTTCCTCTAACGCCGCGAAAAAACGAGAATCTTTTTCTATAATGATGACCGATTCCGCTTTTGTTTCCGCCAAAGCGCGTGTCAAACCGCCGGGCCCCGGCCCTACCTCAAATACCACGCAACCCGACAGATCGCCCGCCGCCGCCGCGATACGGCGTGTCAAATTCAAATCGCACAAAAAATGTTGTCCCAAAGATTTTTTTGCGCGAAGTCCGTCGCGCGCTATAACATCGCGCAAAGGGGGCAATCGGGATAAATCGGTCATAGCCAACGTCCGCTGTATCGTGTAGATTCTCCAATGTAATTACCCCTTCGTATCATGCCTTCACAAGGAAAACAGTCTCTTCTTTTCAGCGCGGTTCTTGTACCCGTCGCCCTTATCATTTTGGGCGCCTTTGCCTTATCGGCAGCGGCTGTATTTGAAAACCTGCGCTTTGCCAGCGGAACGACGCAAATTCTGGAATTTGTCAGGCAAGTTCGTTCGTTTGTTAACGAACAAAAAACATTCTCCTTTAACCTTGGCGAGAACGTTTGGCTTGCCATGATCCGCTTTCAGCAAATTCCCAGGACATCCCTGCAGACAAACCCTTGGGGCGGCACGATTCGCGCCATCATTACGGCGAATACGGAAATGAGCATCGAGAGCGATCTTCCTTCGCAGGACTGCCGTCGCATGGCCTCGTATTTGATCGGGCGAGGCCCTCAAACGCTCGGTCTTTTATCAATCGCCGCCCATTCAAATCAGGACACGACTTGGTCGGTCATTTATCCACCGCCGCCCGGGGGGCAAGCCCCCACCGTAAAGGCCGCCTGTGGCCCGACATCTCTTTCGCGGCTGGCTCTCGTTTTCAAAATAAAATAAACGCCTATTTTTTTACCGCCGCGTCATCAAGCGCTTTAAGGACAAGGGATGGGCTTAAAAGCTCGGGAAGCACAATTCCCTGAGGCGCTCCCGGCCCGAAAACGGCATTAAAGGGAATGCCATACCGGCCATATTTATGGAGCAGATCGCTAATAGCAGGGTCCGGATTTGTCCAGTTTGCCTGCATGGCTATAACATCGCTATGAAACAGGCGCTGAACGACAGCCTCGTTCGACAACGCGAACTTTTTGTTTGCCACGCATGTCAGGCACCAGTCGGCCGTAACGTCAAGAAATACGGTTTTTCCTTCGGCAATATCGGCACGAAGCGTCGCCGGATTGTATTGAAGCCAGAGCGGCTCTGTTCGAGACGTTCCCTCAGATTGAATTTTGCCCCCAATCCCCAAGATTATAGCCGCGCTGCAAACAACAAGGACGCCGATCGTCGCGAGCTTTTTGGACGCCCCCTGTTTTCTCAAAGCCAGCAAAATCGTAAGGGCAACCATCAAAAGGGCGAATGCCGAAGCGTTGGTCGGCGTAATTTGAGCGGCCATAACCCAAATGAGCCACGCCGCCGTCAGAGCAAGGGCAAAGCCGAGGAAGCGGCGCAAAACAATCATCCACGCGCCGGGTTTAGGCAAACACGTAGCTGCGCACGGAAACAACGCTACGGTTAAGTAGGGCAATGCCATACCCAATCCCAAAGCCGCAAAAATGGCAAAGATTTCCCGTATTCCCGAAACCATAGCAAACCCGACGGCCGTTCCGAGAAACGGCGCGGAGCATGGCGTCGCCAAGAGTGTGGCGAAAGCGCCCGTCGCAAAATCTCCGGCCAATTTAGGGTGATAGGGACTGTCCATCCTGTCGGCCAAAAAGCGCGGCAAGGAAATGTCGAACAATCCCCACAAATTGGCGGCAAAAAAGGTCAATAACAAAACAAGAAACATCAAAAACCCAGGCTGCTGGAATTGCA
>JBAZLX010000104.1:0-6599 GCA_041650075.1 Bdellovibrionales bacterium
CTGGAAGGGGGTCATCTGGAGCGCGGGATACGGATCCCGGCCAGTTTTGAAGGAGGTAACGGTTTGTTATTTCACCAATATTTTTCAAAGCCTCGGTTCCCCGGGGCTTGAGTGGCGGTAAAGGCACAGATTTAGTCGCTGTTCTTCCCGTATCGTTAACAAGTGCCCCCATGGGGGGGGCGGTCTCGCCTCTTGCCCTGTTCCAGGACAAAGAAATGGACGATCCGTTGCAGGAAAGAGAGGCAAGGGTCCACCCGGCAACGTCGGAAGGAATAAGAGACAGTCCCTCGCGGCAGGCATTAATGACATCCATCGGAGCCGGCGCGCTCTCCCACAAACGTTCGTACTTGGGTTCTGGCGGCAATTGTTTGACAAGCGACGGCATGGCGGCCGCCTCCTGCGCACGGCGAAGAGCCTCCATCGCCAACATTTCCTGTTCGGCATTTTTTTTCTGCACTTGCCACAAGACGCCGATAACGGCAATCGCGGCAACGACGCCAGCCGCGATAAAAATTTTTGTTTTCTGCGGAAAAGAAACCTGCTGCAGCAGAATGTCCGCGCGATCGTTAAGAAGCAGCGTCAGGGGAATCGAATCTGCGCCCGGAATAGACCATCCTTCCGGCGCATAAATAGTCTGCAAGCCGCCGAAACCGATTTCTTGTATCAAGCGATCGCGCGCTTCGGATTCTTCATGAAAAAACAGATCGCCGTCGGGAACGATCAGGTCGTCGCGCACGATAACGACGGCAACGCCTTCGCCAAAACGAAAAGCGCCGGCCCATGAACCGGGAACCTGATTGGCAAGGCACGCCGCCAAAACGGGCATTCCCGGTTGAACGACGCCGCCTTCGCTGGAACAAAGACCGAATTGGGGAACGCGTCCGTCGCGGCTGCCGGGACGAATGACATAGAAATCGGCCTGCTGGCCGGGCTGCCTTGCCGCTTCTTTGGCAATCTGCGAGACGCGGCCGTTACCCGGGCTGTTTTCCCAGTAAAGACCTACAACATAGTGATAGCGGCCAAGGGTTATGACTCCAGCGGCCATTAGCCTCGCTCCTCATTCAAAGTGACGTCCATAACCTGAGGCGTAATAGCAAGGAACATCATGAGGCGGGTTTCGTTGCTGGACGCGCCGCCGCCGAACAAAATATTGTCCGGAGATCCGACGCCCTGTTTGTTTTGCGTAATCTTTTCCTGATCGACGCCGCCGATGACGAGCGTCTGTCCGCTACGCAACATGGATTGCTGGACGAAAATACGATTGTCCGTCACAGGCAGGGAAATCGGAATGTTGCCGTTGCCGCCCGTGTTGAAAGTCGTGGAGCCCATGTCGCTGATTCCGATCAGGCTCAAAGAATATTGCAACAAAATGCGTCCGTCATCGAGCAACCGGGGCGTAAGCTGCAACGAGAAGCCGTCGTGAATGGTCGAAATAACGGGCGTGTACGTCGTCGTTGTCGAAGTCGAAGACGTCGTGTTCGTATCAACCGAGGAAATAAAAGAGGTGTCCGTTCCGATGCGGCGCGAAACGGGGCGATTGTTCAGCGTCGTCATGGGGAACTGGGCGACCTGCGACGTGTCGCCGATGGTCGAAAGAGCATAGAAAATGCTCGTCGCGCTTGTTTTTCCATCGGTAGAGTTATTGAGGATGGCAACGTTCAGCGCTCCGAAATCGTTGACGGTCAGGCTCGTATTGGCAACGCCGGGCATTCCCGCCGAGGTGTAGCTGATGTTGTTGATCTTTTTAAGAAACGCCGTAAAGGCCGAGTCGTAATCTTCGCTCTTTCCCAAACTGACGTTATATACCTGAACATTGATCGCGATCTGGCGCGTCAGCCTTTTGTTTTCCTTCGCGATGTAATCCGCAACCGTCGCCATGATTTCGGGCGTCGTGGTTATCGTCACGGTGCCCATCGTCGGCGAAATAATCGCGCTGCCCTGACTGCCGACCATGGAGGTCAGCACCGTGGTCAGTTCATCCCAATATTTCAATTCCATTTTCGACGACGAATTCTGGGTCAATGTGTTCGATGTCGAGGCGGACGTATTGTTGACGTTAGTCGTGTTGCTGTTGTTGTCGTCCTGCATTCCTTCGTTGATCTCGATGGTTCCAGGCATCGCCTCGACGATAAAGATGCGCGTTTCATAACGGGAAATGAGAATGGCAGAGCCGTCAAAACGCCAACTGATTCCATAATAGGCGCTCAGGCGATTGAGGAGTCCGGACAAAGGCCCTTCGTAAGAAATGGGCATGGAAGCTTCGGTATCGCTCGACGAAGACGACGCTCCCATCGCGGAAGAAGTCGAAGTCGTCGAAGGAGTCGCAGACGTTACGGTGCCGCTTCTGCCGGGAAGAGACAGGGCCGAAAGGCGGACGGGAATCCCCGTCTGTGCGCTGATCGCGCCCGCAATATCGTTAAGCGTCATCGGTTCGGAAGAAACGAGCGTTACGCCGCGCTCTTCCTCATAACGTTCGGGAAGGGGAATGCCGCGATGCATTCTCCGCGCGGCATTGCCGCTCCAAATTTTGTTCGTAACGGTCAGGGGATCGTAATTGACAGGATTGGGGATTTTGGTTTGGGTAGATTCGAGCGCTTTTTCCGCCTCGCCCGCCCTTTTATCAATAGCTTCACGCATCAGTTTTGTCTGGTTGCAAGCCCCTGCCCCCAAACAAAGACCGGCTAAAACAGCACAAACGACGAAGGTTTTTAGAACGCTTTTGGCTTGTACCATTTTCATCCGGGCCATCTGCTTCTCCGTTAATTCGAATCGCTGTTGCCGCGCGCCTGAACGACCAGAACCATTTGACTCGCGCCGGGATTAACGTGAAGCGCCCCGATCGGTTGAGGACGCGCGCCGTCAAATCCTGCCAGAAGGCTCCGCACCGCGTTTTCGAAATCGCCGTTGAAACTCGCGGAGGCCTCAATGGGGAAGTCGTATTCGGCAAGCCATTTAAGCTCGACCCCTGCGCGCAAGCACCATTCCGTCAAAACCTTATGCAGCGTGCTTCCTCGAGCCGCAGTCCACCCGATTTCCGGAGGAGCGCTGGCCGCACGAACGTTTCTTGACGACGTCGGCTCCACACCATGGGGCAGAATATTCGTCGGCACGGAAATCTGCGAATGCGCCGAAGGCTGCGGAAGCGTTTGAGAGAAAGATTGCGGCAAAAATTGTTGCGCGTTTTGATCGGCAACGGGCATCGCATTGCCCGAATTAATGGTAACGACAGTCCCTTGCTCGTAAGCCGACAGGCCAACGGCGGCAAGCATCTCTCTCAACGTCACGTCCCAAGGCTTGCCGCTTTTGTAGGATACGAGAGTATTCATATCAACGCCGGGCCCCATGGCAAACGTATAACCGGCAGGCAGAAGCTGGCGCAAAGCCAGCGTCAACGGAACCTGCGTTGCAAAACCTTGAACGACAGGCGATGCGTAAGACGACTCTGCGGACGGTTCAGATACGCTGATCGTCGCGGTCGCAAGATCAATCTTTGTTCCGCCCTTAACTTTCTCCTCCTTCATCACCATGGAAGAAGGCATCGAGGGAGCGGCGCTTTCGGGCTGCGTTAAAGCGTTATCGTTTTGTATGACAACGGGAAAATCCTTCTGAGGTATTGTGACGGTGTCCGTAGCCGGAACGCCGTAAGCGCTTGGCGCAGAAGAAGAAGCATAAGGAGCGTCATCCGCAGGCGCGACCCATTTGAATCCAGCATGAGCTGGCCCTGCCGAAAGGGCGAGTCCCAGAACCAGGGTTGCTGCGCCATAAAGGGGAGGAAGGATTCTATTCGGCATGTCAAAAGCCCTTTGTCTTTGAAACGCAAAGTGATTCGCAAATATTATAGGGAGAACAGCATCAGAGCAACATGGGAATTGTGCAACAGGCGGGCTTTTTCTTGAAGGTGAGTCGTTCATACGACAGGCAAGGTCTTCTTGGGCAAGAAAAGGTTGTTTTTGGGTGTTGTTGGGGTAAAAGATTCTTTTCTACGTTATGATGAACCGGGTCTAACGGATTCGACTTGAAGCTTTTTTCCGGGCCTGCCCGTTTTTTCCGCGTTTTTCTGAGGAAAGAGGAAACATGATGAGCTTTCGTCCCTTTGCCCTGTTGATTGTCCTTCTGGCAGGGATGGCGCTCCTTCCAACCTTTGCGCAAGCGCAACAATCCACGCAAGTTGCCCCCGCTGCCGATTCGACAAAAGCAGCGCCCGCGCCAGCAGCGCCGGTTTCTCCCGCTCCCCTTGCCACGCCGCTGGTAAAAACCCTCCAGACTCTGGTGGACAAAGCCTCTCCTCCAGCCGCTCCCGTCGCCGAAGTCGTCGGCGACGATCTTTCGGAGCGAATTGCGGATGCCTTCGTTCTCGATGTCCTCGACACATTATCCAAAACCGCCGACGTCATAAAAAAGAATGCGGCAAAACTTGGTTCCCTTGCTTCCGCTTCTTCCGATTTCAGCGCGTGGCTGTCCTTTCAAAGCAAGGATTCGCGGCGCATCGCCTTATGGGATTCTTTAGGCAAAGATTTCCTGACCATTATCGTTCCGCCTCTTTTGACCGGCATTGCGATCTTTTTCTTTTTCATGCCCTTGCGCCGCAAACTCAAACTCCAAAAAAAGACGTTGCCCGAAAAAGTGGGGCTGCTTATCGGCCTTTTCCTTTTGCGCCTTGTTCCCGTCATTGTCTTTCTGGGCTTTGCCCTTCTGCTGCTTGAACAGAACGAAACCCAGCGGTTGCAGCGTTTCGTTATTTTGAGCCTTATTTACGGCCTGTCCCTTATCTATGCGATACGGCAAGTTCTGCGAGGCCTGTTTTCCCCGTCAACCGAACACTTGCGTGTTCTGTCCCTTTCGACCCCGCAAGCTGTTTCGGTTTGCCGCTGGCTCAGTTCTTTTTCTCTCGTCATCATCGGCGGATACCTCTTGCTCGACGTGGCCGAAGCCCTGCGCGTGCCGGCAAGCGTCGTTCTTATCATCAAGAATTTTCTTGCCATCGTCTTTACGATCATGGCTATAGCCTCAACCTTCCGGCTAAAGGCTCGCGTTGCCGCAATTCTGAGGGGAAACATTGACGAAAACTCTCACGATTTCTTCGGCGCGGTTCGCCTCGGCCTTGCACGGCACTGGCACGGTCTGGCGACGGCCTACCTGATCATCGGTCTTATCGTTGTCCTGACGGGCGTTGAAAACAATGTTGCCCTGATGTTGCGCGGAACGATACTCAGTGTCGTTATTCTGGTTGTGGCGCGCCTTGCTTTTGTTGCCGCCGAATACTGGAAAACGCCAAAAGCCGGGCAGCTTCCCCTTGTTCATCGTCAAATATTGTTTTTCCTTATGCGTCCGCTCTTCTGGGTTGCCGCCGCCGTAGGCATTGCGGCGTCCTGGGGGGTTGATGTCGGCGGCTTTATCTCAACGCCACGGGGACAGCGCGCCTGGGGCGCCATTTTATCCATCGTATTGACTTTCTTCGTTTTAACGGTCCTTTACGAGATGATTCACGGAGCGATCGAGAGGCATCTGTCTCGTCACGAAAGAGACGACGATACGCCTGCCGCTTCAGCCCGGGCACAAACATTATTACCGATGGTTCGCACAACGGTCTTCGTTCTCTTTTCAACTATCGCTCTTTTCATCTGCCTTTCGCTGATCGGCGTCAACATCGCGCCTCTTCTGGCAGGCGCCGGAATCGTCGGCGTTGCCGTCGGCTTTGGCTCTCAAACGCTCGTCAAAGACTTTCTGACCGGACTGTTTATCGTTGCCGAAAATACGATTGCCGTCGGCGATATAGTAAAAATAGATGACTTCAGCGGCGTCGTCGAAACATTGAGCCTGCGCACAATCCGCCTGCGTAACGCCCATGGAGCCTTGCACGTTTTGCCTTTCAGCGAAGTGTCGAAGATCACCAACATGTCGAGGGGCTTTTCTTACGCGCTTGTCGACATCGGCGTTGCCTACAATAGCGATCTGGAACATGTCATGAAGGTCTTGCGCGAAATAGGCGCCAGTCTTCAGGAAGACCCCGCCTTCAGACGCATTATTCTGGAACCTATTGACGTTTTGGGCGTTGAAGCCTTCGAAGCCTCCTCCATTACGATCCGTGCGCGTATGCGGACACGCCCCGGAAAGCAGTGGGACGTCAAGCGCGCGCTCCTGTTCCGTATCAAGCAACGGTTTGACAAAGAACACATCGACATTCCCTTCCAAACGATCCTGCAGATCGTCAAAAAGGAGTGACGAAATACTGTTTCTTTTTCTTGCAGCGCACCATTTTTCGGTATTTTTGGTACTTTTTTCATAAAAAAGTATTTATATAACCGTATGAAAAACATGGACATTCTTTGCTTTTTGGTAATTTTTATGTATCTTTGTTAATAAAGCTTACCATCAATTAAAACCTGTGTTAGAGTATGCTTAACAAAAAACTAAAGCCTTTAACAGTGATGGGGCAAAGCTATGCGCGTTCTGCTTGTCGAGGACGATACCTCAGTAGCCAAAAGCATCGAATTGATGCTGCAAGCCGAAGGATTCATCGTTGACACAACCGATTTGGGCGAAGACGGCCTGGAAATCGGCAAAATCTATGATTACGATATTATCATTCTCGACCTGAT
>JBAZLX010000105.1:0-6596 GCA_041650075.1 Bdellovibrionales bacterium
CATCAGTATAAATGATGGGGAGTAAGCCCAATGGCCAAACATCGTCGGACTGAAGCCAACGGGCGAAGCGCACAAGAGCAATTCATTGCGTTGCCTTACAATATGGTGAAGTCTGACGCTTGGCGCTCTTTATCAGGAAGCGCCCTAAAGACCCTTATTGAATTAAAGAGCCGCTTCAATGGACGGAATAACGGACAGCTATGTCTTTCCTATGCTGACGCCTCCCAAAAGCTTAGATTAGGTCACGCAACCATCGGGAAGGCGTTTAAAGAATTACAGGCCAAGGGATTCCTTCGGCTTGTTAAGCGCGGGCACTGGTATGGACGCAAGGCGACAGAATGGGCTATTACCGATAAGCAATGGCAAGGCAACCCGCCGACGAATGATTGGAAGCACTTACGCATTGCAGGCAATCAAAAAACAGAAGTCGCTCCCAATACGGAACATATTCAGCCCTAATATGTTCCGTTATAGAACCGAGAAATGAAAATATGTTCCGTTATAGAACTCGTCGAGCGATTTTTGCGCCCAAATATGCCCCGTTTTAGAACTGCCTTTATATCCATAGGATGGTGGGGAATAGGATAGATATGATTGTTTATCTCTGTTCTGAATGTTCTTTGAGCCTCTTTTGCCGCAGCGCCGCGAGCGGGCGCACACCGCACGCAGAGCGAAGCGGCGCAAGGCAACTAACAGAAAACAAAAAGCGCTGCGACAGCAGCGCTTGGTCAGTTAAACTAGAGAAGATAAAAAAGTTTGTTCAATTTGTTTTAACCAACACATGGTTCTGACACATACCTCCTTCTCCTAAATTTGTGTATGAATATCCAATCACTGTAACAACTAGCTTATTGGATATCCTCTCCAGTCTTAAACAACATTGCTCTTTATCATAGAACAACATGACATTTCCAGCGCCTCTATTTTCAGTACTACAAACACCCTGCCCTTGTTTGTATGCTCCAGAGACTTGTCGTACTTTGTTTGAGTATTCATATGCCCCCTCATAGTCACCGGAAGGAGCAAAAATATGAATAAATTTATTATCAACGCTTTTGTACGTCCCTGCAAAATGGTCGTCTTTATCTACAGATGCGGAATTGTCCCTAGCTAGTGCCGAAGTAACAAGAAAGGAGAATAAAATTATAAGGAGAGAAGATTTAATGCATGTGCGCATAAAGCCTCTGTTAGTTCATTGAGAATAACATGCATATTAGATATAATTCGCTCTCTTTGGAAGAATCTATTTTCCAAATGATTTCGTATTCTGTGGGGGACTATGAGAGGCGGTTCACGTTATGGCGCAGGGCGGCCATGCTGGCATGGAAAGGCCGAACATCACCGTAAAATTGATATTCGCCGCTGGGCGCATGAAGGTAGGCTGCGGGCAGGTAATTATTTCGGTTGGGGTTGGACGCGGGACGGAGAGCAAGTGGCATCTATTGGTGTTCTAGTTGATGGCGAATACTCCCTGACACTCAAATACACCCGCCTGAACGATAATGAAGAGCGGGAGAACTTCGCTTTTCCAATTCGGCTAGAGCAAACCCCCTGTCATTTTGGCGGAACCCGTATTTGGTTTACATGCCCCCATTGCGGCAGGAAAGCAGCTAATCTTTATTTTACAAGAAACGGATGGTTTTGCCGTAAGTCCTTGCGCCTAACCTACGCCTGTCAAAGCGAAGACTTTATGGGCCGAATGCACCGACGTATTGCTAAGCTTGAAAGCAAACTTGAGGACGAATGGATAAAACCGAGAAATATGCACCGGAAAACCTATGACAGACTTATTGAAAAGCTTTCCGATGCAGAAAGCCGCCTAGACTTTGCCTTTTTGCAAAGAATGGGGTCTCTTTTGGTCTAAAACTTCCATAGCAAAGATTATAATAACGCTAACCCATGGTTTGGCGGAAAAAGCCAACCCCATATCTTTGGCATTATATAAAAACCCGCAATCAGATAAAGCGCTGCCTGTGGTGTATTGAGCCATGAAAACAGCGCCGATGCATTTTTTTTAAGATTTACCATAATTGCCCTCTTTTTTATTTGGATTAAATTTGTGGCGCGTTTTCTTTCGTATTGTTCATTAATGTTCACACTGGAACGACCAGAAATATGAGTCAATATGCCGCCCTCTCTGACGGCTAATTCATTGTTTTATTTGGTGTATAGCGCATGACAAATTTATGTGCAGAAAAGCTGTTCTGAAAAAGGGGTTTTTGGAGTCCCTAAAAGGAAGCGGCTGAGTTTTCTTACACTATAAAAAGGGTGAATTTTTAGTCGCCTTAAATAGCCTTCTTTTTCACTCTCGTCGGAAATTATCTTGTGGGACTAGTTGTGGGACTGACCCCGTTCTGTATGTTTATCTTATTGATTTTACTATATAACAATCAATAGAATGGCGGATGGGGTGAGATTCGAACTCACGGTGGAGTTGCCTCCACGCCGGTTTTCAAGACCGGTTCCTTAAACCACTCGGACACCCATCCAGCAGGGGATTTTCTATAATACAGTTTGGCCTGTTCTGTCGAGTTTTGAGCTTATAAACGGCAATAATAAATTGCTACTTCACTTTATCTATGAAGAAGTCGTAAGGGTGCTTTTGACCCTCTTCCACGCGATATTGCATGATTTCGCCGATAGTATTGTCCGGCTTAAACGTCAGCACTCTCGGCCTTTTTTGGCATAATTCGTCGGGTTCGATTTGCTCGGTCGCGGCGATAATCACTTCGTCACCGACCTGACACGTCCTTGCCGCCGCGCCGTTAAGGATGCAGCAGCGCGAGCCGGGCTCTCCATAAATCACGTACGTCGAGATGCGCGCGCCCGTGCTTTTATTCCAGATATTCACGAACTCAAGCGGATATATTCCCGCCGCCGCGCAATGCTCGGGGTCGAGCGTTATCGAACCGTGATAGGTGATATCCGCTCCGGTTACGTGCAGGCCGTGAAGTTTGGCTCGAATAACTTTTATCATGCTCTGTCGTTCCTCGAATCAATCCGTCCACCGGGCGTATCGGCGAAGGCGAAAGCACTTACACTAATTCGGACTTTCAGTATACCTTGTTTTTACCCTTTTCCGTATGCCTTTAGGGCTACAGCGTTAAGAAACTGACAAAAAACGGCCTTTTTAGGGATAAAAATTGCACGAACAGTTCGGGGGCGTTACATTCCCTCCCGTGAAAGAATACACACCTACACCCCAGCGCCGCTCTCCTTTGATGCTGCGCTTTAAGCGCTTTTTGCCGCGCAGCCTGTTCGGCCGGACTTTGCTGATCTTTGTCCTGCCGACCTTCATCATGCTTGCCGTCGCGACATACGTTTTTTTTAACCGGCACTGGTATACCGTCACGAACCGCATGGCTATGGGACTGGCGGGCGATACTGCCGTCATTGTCGAGCTTTTACAGAGAAGCAATGCCCCGGAAACAACCGAGGGTATTACGCGCCTGGCTTTGAGCAAAATGGGGTTGACCGTTTCTTATGCTCCCGGCGCGACGCTGCCGGAGCCCATCCGCGTTCGCGGGCCTATCGCCGTCATCTTGAAGCGCGCGCTTAACGACAGGCTTTCTTATCCTTATGTTTTGGACATGACTTATGCGCCGGAGACTATCGGCATCAAAGTCGGCGTGGCCACAGGCGTTTATACCGTTTTGTCGTCTGAAAAACGCGTTTATACGCCAACGACGCAGGTGTTTATTTTGTGGATGATGGGAAGCTCGATCCTGCTTTCGATCGTCGCGCTTCTTTTTATGCGCAATCAGATACGCCCCGTTCGCCGCCTTGCCGCCGCTGCGGAAGCCATCGGCAAAGGTCGCGAAGTGCCTTGGTTTAAAGTCGAAGGCTCGACCGAAGTCCGGCAAGCCGGCGCCGCGCTTATGGTCATGCGCGACCGCCTTAAACGACAGATCACTCAGCGCACTGCCATGCTTGCGGGCGTTTCTCATGACCTGCGCACGCCTTTGACGCGGATGAAACTTCAAATCGAGCTGATGGGCGCCACGCCCGAAACAAACGAGCTTTCGAGCGACATCGCCGAAATGGAAGAAATGCTGAACGCTTATCTGGCTTTTGCGCGCGGCGAAGAAGCCGAAGCTGCCGTTTTGACGGATATTAACGAGCTTCTGGAAGAAATTGCCGCGTCGGCGCGGCGGCAAAATCCGAATATCACGCTGACGGCTCCCGAGGGCATCAAGGTTATTTTGCGCCGCAACGCTTTGAAACGCTGCGTGACCAATTTGGTCGCCAATGCGCTGCGTTACGGAAGCCGCGCCGAAATCTCAGCCGAGCTTAGCGATCAGATTATGACGATCACCGTTGACGATGACGGCCCGGGCATCGAGCCTGCACAACGCGAAGAAATGTTTCGGCCTTTCACACGCGCCGAAGAGTCGCGCAATCAGGCAACGGGCGGCGTCGGGCTCGGCCTGACCATCGCCCGCGATATTGCCCGCTCGCATGGCGGAGATGTCGTATTGGAAGACAGCCCCTTGGGCGGCCTGAGGGCAAGGGTCTGGGCTCCGATTTAATACCAAACAACCAATGATTTCGGCCACAGCGCTTGACATTACTCGCTTCCCCCTTCGGAAGAGGCTTCGGGGGACTTGTATCCAAGACCCGGCGTAGCTTTCGCGGGTTGATTAAAACAAAAAACCCTTTCTTCTCATTGAAAAGAAAGGGTTTTTTATTATTCTAGCTGGGTCTGTTAGTTGAGCTTTCTTCCACCCTGAGCTTGCAACGTCCTGTTGACGGCATCGGTAAGGCCGTCGCCGGTCGCTCCCAGCTGGTTCAAAATCTGACCAAGCGAGTTCATCAGGTCTTCGCTTTGCAGCCTCAGAGCCGTCCGCATGCGGTCGGTACGTTGCTGCATGTCGTCAATGCTCTTGTTCATAGTCAGAACCTGCATGTGCGCTTCGCTGACGCCTTTTGTCAAAGAGGTCGTTTGGTCGCTGTAAATCTGGCCGATGCCGCGCATAATGCCGGCTGCCGTTTGCGATCCGGACGTCAGCTTGTTCATCTGCGCCTGAACCGTCGTGACGACTTCGTCCAGACGTTCGATAGCCTGCTGGCTGACGTCGCCCGACAAGGCGCGGGCAGATTCAAGCCTTTCGGCAATCGTGCCAAGATGCCCCAACATGCGTTGCAGATGTTCGATGGCTGTGCCTTCCTGATGCTTCATATCGGCGCCGGCTTGCGACATATGATCGATCATCTGGTCGAACTTCTCGCTGAATCCGGCAAGAATGAAGCCGACGGCTTCTGTCGCCGCGCGCATTCTTTCGGTTTCGGTGCTGATCAACGCCGTCGCCGCCGCACCCGTTTCCTGGAAGCGCTTGCCGACGTGTTCAACGTCCGCAACGGCGCCGACAGTCGTCGAGCGCAAGCTGGTTCCCGTGCGTTCGAGCTGCGTCGTAATCTGCGTCAGGCCTTTGTTGATTTCTTCAACCTGTCCCTGCAGCCCACCGCGGATGTGCTCAAGCTGATTGCGCAAGGTCTCGCTGACGCTCGTGATGCTGCTTTCGGCGCCCGACGAAGCCGACGTAATCGCTTCGATCTGCTTGGCAACCGTTGCCCCTGCTTGCGCCAAACGTCCGCTCGTCATTGCCGCGCGCTGGTCGAGGATGTCGAATTCCTGCACCAGACGCTCTGCCGTAGACGTCGCTTCGCTGCGCAACGCCGACAGGCGTTGGCTGGCTTCCGCCAGGTTGTTGATGCCGAGACTGGCCTTTTCGACCAGGTCTTGCTGTTCGCCGGAGAGCATTGCCGTGTTTTGACGCATTGACGCCACCTGCTCGGCCAGCAACTGATTGAAGCCGTCGAGAATTTTGCCCGCGTCTTCGGCCACGGCGCTGACATGCTTCATTTCTTCGGCAAGATTGTCGCGCGCGCGCGCCGTTACCGAAATAAAGCGATCTGCCGTTCCGATCATGGTTTGATCGGTTTCCGTCGTCTGGATCTTCAGCGTCTTGGCTGCCGTCTCGATGTCGGAAATGCTGCGGTTGAGCGTCATGGGAAGCTGTTTGGCTTCTTCACGCACAATGTCCGCCGCCTGAGTCAAAGCCGACTCGGAAGCCGCCAGATTGGCGCGCAAGACGTCGCTTTGCGTGGCAAGAGAATTCGCCGCCGCCGCAACCTGATCCATCGCTTTTTGCGAAGCATCGGACAATTGCTTCAATTCGCCCTGCAACGCCGCTTTAACCTCTTCGCTGCGTTCGAACGTGCTGACCGCAATATCGCGGCCGCTCTTGTCCGTAGCATCGAGCGTTTCGCGCAAAGTGATGAGCCGGTTTGTCGCCAATTCCGTCGCGCTGACCAGTTGTTGCGTTTGTTCGCTGGCTTTTGCGCTGGCTTCGGAAACAAGCTTGATCTGCCCCGTAACCTTTTCGTTCGCCTGATTGAAGCGCGTTTCGGACTGATCGATCGTTTCGTTGACGGCCTGCGTTTGCGTGCGAAGCAAATCGGCTCCGACTTGCATGACGCTCGTGAGACGCTGCGCCGTTTGTTCAAGTTCCAGAGCCGCTTCGGCGCTTTCCGTCTTAAGCTTGCCGCCTGCCGTGTCGAGCTTATCAACAACGCTCGACAGAAGCTCGACGACT
>JBAZLX010000106.1:0-6563 GCA_041650075.1 Bdellovibrionales bacterium
TGAGAACGAGGCTGTCGTAAAAAAGAATATCAATGTCAATGACGCGAGGGCCAAATCTAAACGTTGGGGTGCGTCCGATTTCCTTTTCAATATTCTTAAGCGCCCATAGGAGAGGCAACGGCTCCAAGTGTGTCGTGCCGATCACGGCGGCGTTCAAAAAGACAGGTTGATCGACAATATAAGCTGGGGCTGTTTCATAGACGTTCGATGCTGCCACAACTTTAATGCATGAAGATAGGGTTTTGACCGCTTTGCGAAGAGAATCAAGGCGGTCTCCAAGATTGGACCCAAGGGCCAAGGCCACATGAAACGAAGAGTTATCCAAAAGAATCCTCCAAAATTTTTCGTGCCAAGGCGACAGTAATTTTGCGTCCTTCGGCTAAGGAAGCAAGATCAAGTTTTTCAACCATGCTGCGAATTCCTGCCGCATCGCGGGCTATGCGTGGCGCGAGATAAGACACGACGCCGGTATCGAGCATGATTTGTCTGTCCCGAAATTGCTTAATGATCAATGCTTCAAGAAGCGTATCGTCGGGGGGGAGCAGGGCGGCAACAGGAAGGGTCAGAAGACGCGACCGCAGATCCGGCAGAAGAAACCCTGCTTGTCCGGCGCTGCGCGTCATTGTCAAAAGCAGCGATCCTTTGATTTCTTTCAGATGATTAAAAAGATGAAATAGTTTTTCCTCTGCGGCTTCTTCTCCTGCCAAAGCGTCGGCGTTATCGAACGCAAGAAAGGTTGTTGTTGCCGTTAAAGGTGCCGCAGTATGAGCAAGAAGGTCTGTCTTAGTAATAAGATTGCCTTTGCTTTTCTCAAGCCAAAGATTCAGTAAATGGGTTTTCCCGCTTCCAGGAAGCCCTGTCAGAATAAGGCCATGCGATGGCCATTCCGGCCATTTTTCGATCCATGCAGCGGCTTCTCGGTTGCAAGGGGTGACGAGAAAATCGTCCGCGCTCATTGCGGCGTCATGAGGCAGGGGGAGGGGAAGCTGACGCATCATTTATATAATTTGCTGGTTCTATATTGCCGAATGCCAAAACGCACCAGAACGCCGAGCACAGCGGCAGTAGGCACGGCTATCAGGACGCCGGTAAAGCCCATAAGTTTAATTCCCGCGATAAGAGCGAACAATATCCAGACGGGATGCAATCGAATACGTGAGCCGACGAGGCGAGGCAGCAATATATAGGTTTCGAAAAAGTTGCCGATAATGAATACCGTCATAACAATGATAAGACACATCCAGTTGCCGTCGAACTGTACTGTTGCCAGAACAACGCTCATAATCCATCCAAAAATAGTTCCGACATAAGGAATGAGCGACAACACACCTGCGATAAGGCCGACGGTACCACCAAACTCCAGCCCGCTTATTGCGAGGCCGACGCTGTAAAAAACACCCAAGATAACGCAAACGATCGCTTGGCCGCGCATAAAGCCTGATAAAGTATCGTCAATTTCGGTTAGCTGCTCACGAATGACGGCATAATGAGGGCGTGGAATGAGTTGATCAATAACGGCGGTCAGTTTTTTCCAGTCGCGCAAGACGTAAAATGCCGTTACAGGAGCCAAAACAGACAGCACGACAGCATCGATGAGGGCAAAACCGCCGCTAACGAGGCTTTTGACGGTATTGCTGACAAAACCGAAGGCTTCGCCCGTTGATTGTGTTGCCGCATCGCGGATTTTCGCGACATCTTCGGGTGAAAAACGCGACAGCCAATCCAGAATACCCGGCAAGTATTGTTCGCGAATTTTGGTCATGTATTCGGGAAGGGCGTCAATAAGGGCTGCAATCTGGCTGTTAACCATTGGCCAAAGCAAAATAAAAATAGCCGCGACGACAAAAAGAAACGCCGACAATACAATCAGAGCGCCAAGCCAACGATGGACTCTGCGTTTTTCCAAAGCCTCAACAACAGGTTCAAGAAAATAGGCTATGGCCAGACCCGCCAGAAAGGGGAACAAGACAGGGTTGAAAAGCCACAAAAAAACCGCAAAACCGGCAAGAATGAGCAGCCAAAAGCGAAAAGCGGAAAATGAGGGCGTGGGCATAAAGTATCTCCGGCAAAAGAGGGGGACAGATTACCCGATTTTACGGACATATAAAGCTTATATTGCGTATTAAGCCGTCTTTCTGCTACAAGCGGCAAACAAAGCAACGAACGAGATACGAAATACAGTGACGACATTTGCCGATTTAGGGCTAAGCGAAGACATCCTTAAGGCCATTCAGGATGTCGGTTATACGACTCCGACCCCCATTCAGGAACAAGCCATCCCTTATGTATTGCAAGGGCGGGACCTGTTGGGTTGTGCACAAACGGGAACGGGGAAGACGGCGGGGTTTGTCCTTCCGATGCTCGAAATTCTAGGGTCAGGACGCGCTCGTGCAAGGATGCCGCGCTCGCTTATTCTTGAGCCGACGCGCGAACTTGCCGCGCAGGTTGCGGAAAATTTTGAAAAATACGGTAAATACCACAAGCTTTCGATGGCCTTGCTCATCGGGGGCGAGACAATGGTCGAGCAAATCCGTGCTCTTGATAGCAGCGTTGATGTCCTTATCGCGACGCCGGGGCGTATGCTCGATTTGTTTGAGCGCGGAAAGATTATGCTCGCGGACATCAAGATTTTCGTTATTGATGAGGCGGATCGTATGCTGGACATGGGTTTTATTCCCGATGTTGAACGCATTTCGGGTCTTTTGCCCCCTTTGAAACAGACGCTCTTTTTCTCGGCGACGATGCCGCCAGAAATTCGTAAGTTGGCGGATCGTTTCTTAAGCAACCCCAAAACCGTCACAGTATCTCCGCCGGCAAGCACGGGCGAGAATGTCGTCCAAAGATTGGCCGTTCTTGATCGCGAGAGCGATTGGCTTAAACGAGAAGCTTTACGTTTTTTGCTTAAAAGAGATGACGTTAAAAACGCATTTATCTTCTGCAATCGCAAAAGAGATGTGGCTACGCTTTCCAAATCCCTTATCAGCCACGGATTTAATGCCGGCGCTCTCCATGGCGACATGGATCAATCCAATCGTACGGCTAGACTCGAAAAATTCCGGCGCAATGAAATTGCGCTTCTTGTCTGCAGCGATGTTGCCGCCCGCGGGCTCGATATTGATGCTGTCGGCCATGTATTCAATTTTGATGTGCCTTTTAATGCCGAAGATTATGTCCATCGCATTGGGCGTACGGCTCGAGCAGGACTTTCCGGCAAGGCCTATACGCTTGTAACCCCGGAAGATGCCAAACAAATCGCCGCCATTGAGATGCTGATCAAGATGACCATTGATCGGGAGACTATTGAAGGGTTAGGCGATCCGCGCGATGAGGGAGGACGCCACCGGCACCGCAAAGAAGAGCGCGGCCATGATCGTCGTCAATCGCCGGGACGCGATAGTTATTCCCGGCGCGCCAGAGATAAGGCTTCGACTCACAAGCCCTCCCCTGATTCTTCGACAGCGCCAATGAAAACGACTCATGCGAAACCATCTTTGGCAAAACCTCAAAGCACAGCCGGTTTTGACGAAAACTTGCCCGCTTTTCTGCGTCGTTCGCCGGTTATAGTTAAGCCGAAAAATAAAGCGTAATATTTCTTGCCCTCACCTTTCGCCTCTGGCAATTCTTAAGCATGGAATCCGAGGTTTTATTCAAACGATTCGCGGCGTTTTCGGCATGTCTTATGACATCGCTGTGGCCATCTTTGTGTTTGGCCATGTTGCCTGTTGGCTATGTTGGCCCCGTTCCACGAGCTGACGTGCCCCCGATGCCGCCTATAGGTTATATAGGCTCCGTACCGCGGGCGGTTTCGCCCTTAGTGCCGTCCAGGGACTTTGCAGGATCTGTATCTCTTGCGGATTCGAACCCGATGCCGCCCGTAGGCTACATTGGCCCAGTGCCTCGCAAAGAAGAGGCTTCATTGAAGTCCGTTGAAGAAAATAATACGTCGTCAACTTTTGAACCCTCTGCCGAAAGCAAGTCCCATATCGGCAAAACGTTAATCTCCGCTCGACGAATGCACTCCGATAGCGAAACCGGCATTGTGACGGCAGAAGGGCAGGTCGAGGTAGTCTATAACGATTATTTACTTCATGCGGATAAAATCACTTATGACCAGAATACCGGCGTTGTCGTTGCCGATGGCCATGTTGCGCTTTTAACTCCTTCCGGAGAGGTTGAATTTTCCAATCACCAAGAGATTACAAGCGACATGAAGCAAGCAATCATTCAGAACATCGGAATTTTATATCCCGATAATTCACGAATGACGGCGCAATCGGCTCAGCGCTACGATGGACGGTATACTTTGGCTAAACGCGCCCTTTACACGGCTTGTAACGTTTGCCGCGAAAATCCAGATCAAGAACCTTTATGGCAATTGAAGGCCAACACGATTACACACGATAATGTCCGGCACAAAGTATACTATCGCGATACGACGATAGATTTTGCTGGCGTCCCTGTCGCTTATACACCCTACATGTCGGCGCCGGATCCAAGCGTCAAAAGATTGCAGGGATTTTTGACGCCAGTGCCCGGCTTTTCTCCAAACATCGGGAACAATATCAGGATGCCTTATTATTTTGATATATCGCCCGACAAAGACGCAACGTTGACCCCCACATTCAGCACAGAAGACGGTGCGCAGGTTGCTGTGCAATATCGCGAACGGTTTAAGGACAGTAATCTAAAATTTGAAGGTTCCGTTACTCAAACAGAGTTAATCAGCGACACCGGCGTGGCCAAAGGCCAACAGTGGCGCGGCCATATATTTGGGAATTTTGCGACCGATATTGACAACATATGGCGCGCGGGCAGCGATATTCAATTTGTGTCGGACAAAAGTTATTTACCGCGTTATGCGCTTTCATCTCTTGATCAGACGACAAGCCGTATTTATGCCGAAGGTTTTAAGGGGCGGGACTACATCAACATTAGCTCGTATTATTTTCAGGATTTAAGAGCAGGATCGGATGTTGCCGAACCCGCCGTTCTACCGTCCATATCCTTTAGTGTTTTGGGCGATCCGGGAAAGACGTGGGGAGGGCGCTGGTCTTTAGACGGCAATATGCTTGTGACGTCGCGTAATAATTCTGGAAAAACGCTCGTGCAGCAAGGGCCCAATACACGCCGCATGTCGTTAAACACGGGATGGCAAAGGCAGTTGATTTCCGATACGGGGCTTGTCACGACGTTGTCTGGCCTGATGCGCACCGATAGTTTTTGGGCAGAAAACGTGATTGCGACAAACAAAACAGATGTTTACGACGAGGCGGCTTTTACGCGAGCGTTTGGGCAGGCAAACGCCGTTCTGCGTTATCCGATGGGGCGCAGCGGAGATGGATATCAGCATCTTTTAGAACCAATTGTTGGTTTGACGGCTGCGCCGAATGTGAGAACAATTGCCAAGCAGCCTCTTGAAGATAGCCTTGATGTTGAGTTTGATGAAACCAATCTGTTTTCTTCCAACCGTTTTACGGGCAGCGATTTGGTCGAAGGCGGAAATCGAGTGACCTATGGTTTGCGCAATGCAATCACAGCCGATAATGGCGCGCACATCGAACTTTTCAACGGCGCAAGCTATAATTTTACGGTCAATCATAATTTTTCCGACATGTCAGGACTTGCTTCCCACAAGTCGGATTATGTGGGGCGTATAGACTTCTCGCCAGCGGATTGGCTCAGGGTCAACTATGGGTATCGTCTGGCCAAAGATGATCTCTCGCCGCAGCGTCAGGACGCCCTTATATCGTTTGGTGCGCCGATATTTCGCCCTTCTATGCGGTATATCCAAGCCTATCAGCTCGATACGACGACCAACACATATAATCAGGTCAGGCAAGCCACTCTTGGTTTGACATCGAAGTTTGCAAAATACTGGACAATTTCCGGCTCTCATACGCAAGCTTTCGATCCCCAACCTGGTCCGCGCAGCTCGGGCCTGGCGCTATTGTATAATGACGAATGTTTTGCTTTTGGAATTAATGCAACCCACGATCAGACTAATCGTGCGGACATAAGCTCGGGCACATCCATAGCTTTCCATTTTTACCTCAAGAATCTGGGGGGGCTTCGTACGGACGCGGGAAGCGGTATAGCGTTCCCCAAAGAATTCAGGCAGACGGCTCCTTAAGAAATACAAGCGCTTCATTGTAATCTTTTACAACAGCAATTCCTGGCTTAGGGGAAGCCTTGTCCTCTGTCAGAAGAAGACAGCGAGAAATGCCTCCCTCTTGAGCGGCCGTCATATCGGTAAGCTCATTTCCAAGAAAGGCCGAACGTGAAGGGTCAATAGTCAAGCGGCGGATGGCTTCCAAAACCATCCCGGGCCTGGGCTTGCGCCAAAAGCTTTGCCGGGCATAGGCCGGATTGATTCCCTTGTCATATTCAAAACAAGCAAGAACAAGCTCAATCTCAATATTTTCTCGCTGTAGTTCGGTTAGCATATGTTTAGTCAGACGGTGGTAGTCATCTGCCGAATAGTAGCCGCGAGCGACACCGGATTGATTTGTAAGGATTGCCAGACGGTATCCCAAATCCCGCACCGCACGCAGGAAGGGGAATAT
>JBAZLX010000107.1:0-6541 GCA_041650075.1 Bdellovibrionales bacterium
GCCGGTATGGCTCTGTCGCACGCCGTTGCGCGCGCCGTGTGGCAAGGGCTGTTTACTTCGGACAAGCCGTTTTTCCGCACGCCAAAGTGCGAGGACAAAGCACCCGCGCTTCGTGCTTTTCTTATGGTACGAGAAGAATTTACGTTGCTTGTTTTACTGATCCTTTGCGCCGCGGCCGTTCTGATCAAATTCGGCACGGAAAATCAAAATGCCGTTTTATGGACGGGAATGCTTTTTGTGCAAACATTGCCCTATCAAGCTGCCGTCATCGTCGCCAGTGTCAACGCGCGCGCAAAAAAGAGAAGCACGCCGCTTATAAGCGCAGCTTGAATTCCCAACCGGCCTGATTGGACGACGCGCTGGAGCAAAGGTCTTGTATTTTCACGAGCGTCGAATAGTCGCTGGATGCCGCCGTGCAAATACCATCCGTGCAGGATATGGGCGACCAGCTCGTTGTGCCCGTGCATCCCGTCGAGGAGCTCGCACAGACGCGCGAAACCCCGAAAGACTGGTCCTTGTAGCTAACTCCCTGATAGAGAATTTTGACGCAAGATGCGCGGGGAAGGTTCGTCAATACAATCCTGAAACGGGACGCCATTGTGCCGTTGCAAGCCGTTGCTGATCCCAAAACCCTGAATGTGTGCGCCGTGCTGCCCCCGGACAAAGCCGAATTGATCTTCGTGCCGGACACCATATCGGGGGTAAAAATTCCCGCA
Organism: Bdellovibrionales bacterium; assembly: GCA_041650075.1. Classification (GTDB taxonomy): domain Bacteria; phylum Pseudomonadota; class Alphaproteobacteria; order UBA9219; family UBA9219; genus CAIXLI01. Next base: position 717 of record JBAZLX010000107.1, read on the forward strand.
TGCAGGTCATAAAGGGTCGTCGTTATATCGGTCGTGTCGTTGCAGGCTGCGGGGATTCCCCCATAGTTCTTGTAGTGATCCCGAAGGTTTTGCACGACGGCGCTGATCTGCTGGACTGTTTTGGAAAGACGATTGGCCTCGGAATACGATCCGACGGCAACCCAAATAGAGCCGAAAACAAACCCCATAATGCCCAAAACGATCGCCATTTCGGACAGGGTGAAGGCGCGCGCTTTCGCGCAATCTAACCTCACTATTTTCTGCATACTTTCCTCTCCTTAAAGACGGGTGAGGCTAAAGCCCTCCAGCCGCCACGTCGCGCCCAACATACGATTGTCGTCGCGTTCGGGGAAGCTGATGATGAGCGCACCATTCGTGACTTCCGCCTCATAGGCGCGCGTGCAGTTTTCGATCTCCAAAAGCTTGCCTTCTTTCGGGCCAAGGACGACGACATAGGTGCTGTAGGAACACAGCGTGCTGTCGGCGTTGTACGTCGTAAGGATGACCGCGTCCACGTCGCCGACTTCGTAGGTCTTGGAAACGCCAATGACCGAGGATTGGTCTCCCGCCATCAGAAGCGGCTGGCCGTTCAGAACCACTGAATAGCGCTGGCCGATGCCGTCCGAGGGCGATCCCGTAATGTTAAGGCCGGTAAAGCGCGAATAAACGCTTTTTACGCCGCGCCTGAACGGAGGCTGGTAGTCCTGATGGATGTCGTCTTCATCCGCCACGGTATCCGTATATTCATGCGTCATAAAAGGCCTTTTAGCACCCGAATATGACGACGACGACCGCGGCATAACCTTATCGGCTTCTTCGAGCGCGCGGATCGTCTTTGGCCCCAAAATGCCATCGGCTTTCAGCCCGTGTTCGCGCTGAAAATTCCTGATCGCGGACTTTGTCGCAGGCCCCATGACGCCGTCAATTTTGCCCGTGTAATAGCCCAAGTGCTTCAGGTGTTCCTGCGCGCTGCGGATGACATCGCTGGTCTTTCCCGCTTTGGAATATGCACGCTTGCTTTTCTTGGTTTTTTTGACGTGCGTCGCTTTTTTCTTCACGGTTTTCTGAACTTCGACGCAGGGCTTGCAACCGCTGTCGCCTCCTTCGTCCGCCCTTGCGGGCGTTGCGTCAAAAGAGAGCGCCATACAGGCGAGCGCAAAGATGAATACGAATTTGCGGAAAATAGTCGTCATTGCAATGTTCCTTGTTTGATTCTTCGTTTTTATATAGCATATTATTTTGAGGCTGCTAATCATCGATTCCCCCATGAATTATCGCCATATCTATCACGCCGGAAACGTTTGCGACGTCGCCAAACACGCCGTTTTAACGCTTGTTTTGCGGCATTTGCGCGAAAAAAGTAAGGGCTTTCAGGTGCTGGATACGCACGCGGGAACCGGCCTTTACGACCTTACGGACACCGAAGCGCAAAAGACGAACGAAGCCGCAAGCGGCATTATGAATCTGCTGGCCTCGCCTGCCATTCCGGCTATGGCGGATTATTACGACGTTTTGAAACAGCAGAATCCCTTTTGGGATAAAGGAAGCGCCGAAGGGTTTCGCGTTTATCCCGGATCGCCTTTGTTTATTTATCATATGCTGCGACCTCAGGATAAGGTGATCGCCTGCGAACTTCACCCCGACGACGCTCAGGCGTTACGTCTGCATGCGCCCGTTGACGGGCGTATGGCGACCCATTGCCGCGATGGCTACGAAGCTTTGGGCGCGTTTTTACCGCCCCCCGAAAGGCGCGGGCTTGTGCTGATTGACCCGCCCTATGAAGCGCCGGACGAATTCGCTACGCTGATGAAAAACATCGCCGAAGCGTACAAACGCTGGAATACCGGTATTTATATGATCTGGTATCCCATCAAAGACCGTCCGGCGATATGGAAATTCCACGAGGCTTTATCGAAGGCAGGCATTCCGAAAATTCTTTGCGCGGAATTTATCTATGACGAGGACGTTACTGCCGACCGTCTGAGCGGCAGCGGAATGATTATTATCAATCCTCCGTGGAAGCTCGAACAGGAGATCAGCGCCCTGTTCCCTGCCCTGCATGCGGCCATGAAAACGACGCATCGGGAGAGCACCATCAAGTGGCTGGCGGAATAGGCTTATAGCCGTTGAAAAAGTGGAAATTTTTGGACGGGAAAACACCTCCCTTGATTTTGTTCCCCGCTCGGGTATATAGAACAAAGCATGAACGCGAAAACGGAAAATGGCTCCGTCCAGTGGCTGTTTTTGGACCTCAACTCTTACTTCGCCTCGTGCGAGCAGCAAGAGAACCCTGCCCTGCGCGGCAAGCCTATCATTATCGTCCAGACCATCGCCGAGACCGCGTGCGCGATTGCGGCGAGCTATGAGGCCAAAAGGCTCGGCATCAAGACGGGCACGTTAGTGCACGAGGCCAGAAAGCTTTGCCGCGACGTTGTTCCGGTCAAAGCGAACCACGCGCTTTACACAAAATATCATCATCGCATTCTCGACGCCGTGGATACGTGCCTGCCCGTCGAAAAAGTTATGTCCATTGACGAGATGGCGTGCCGCCTGATGGGACGCGAAAGAGAAATCGAAGCGGCGAAAGAATTGGCGATGAAGGTGAAGCGCACGCTGCGCGATAAGGTCGGCGAAAAATTGACGTGCTCGATCGGACTGGGGCCGAATATTTTTTTAGGCAAGGTCGGATCGGATTTGCAGAAGCCCGACGGGTTGGTCGTCATCACCAAAGACAACATGCCCGGGCCGATGCTGAAGATGAAGTTGCAGGACATCTATGGCATCGGGCCCGGGATTGAACAGCGGCTGAACCGCTTCGGCATTTTTGACGTCGCGGGGCTGTGGGCGGCAACACCTGAAAAAATGAAACGCGCGTGGGGCGGCGTGCACGGGCTTTTGTTTTACCAGATGCTGCACGGCGCGGACGTTCAGCCGCCGGAATCCGGTGAATCGAAAAGCATGGGGCATCAGCACGTGCTGGAGCCGGAGTTGCGCACGAATTCGGGCGCTAAAAACTTCGCGCATCATTTGCTGACGAAGGCCGCCGAGAGATTACGGCGGCACGATTATTACTGCCAAAAACTAGGCGTCTGTATTTGGTGGTGCGGCGACAAGGGGCATTGGTGGGACGAGATCAGCTTTCACGAAACATGGGATACGAATTTTTTGTTAGCTAGGCTGGAAAATGTGTGGGCGCGGGCGGAAAATTTGATGAGCGGCAGAGCGCCGTTAAAGCCGCTTGCCGTGAGCGTCGTGTTGTTAGGCCTCGTGCCAGCCGAGAAGCATCAGCCGGATTTGTTCGAAGAGAACGCGCGGAGCGGAAAGCTGTCGCCGCTGGTGGACGAGATTAATGAACGCTTTGGGCGCGGCAGTATCGGGTTCGGGATGAAGGCAGCCGAGGTGCGCGAGGTTCTCTCCCGCCAGACATCAAGCGGACAAGGCAGCGGCTACGCCGCGTTTTCGAGAGTGCCGGAGGAGTGGGAGGGGTAAATTTTGACATTTTCGGAAAAGAACGCATGATAAGGAAAGATTGAGAGGAAAAATGTTTGATAGAAAGACAGTGTTTATTCTTGGTGCCGGAGCAAGCTGGCATTATGGATATCCGACGGGCGAAGATTTAGTGAAGAAAGTAATAGAAAAAGCCGACAAAATAAAATACCTATTCAAAACTGCGCAAGAAGAAAGGAATAATTTCCTCCCAAACTTTTTAGAAAGGAAGCTCCCCGATAATTCTTTATTAAATACGCGCATTCATGCATGGGAAACGGCGCAAGACAATTGCGCTCAACTTATAAACAAACTTAGGCAAGTTAACCCTCCTGTTATTGACTATTTTCTTGGACAATCGTCCGAAGATACAAGAGAACTAGCAAAGTTTATTATCGCTTGGGTTATTTTAGATTGCCAAAAAACCTATCTTGATCTTGGCGGAAATGTAAACCGCAAAGCAAAATTCGAACGCTCGCCATTTTCCGATGAAAGAGACATGGCAAAAAAACTTAACGTAAGTTTATTTAATGATGATTGGGGAAAATTTATTTTATATAAAATTGTCGGAGATTGTGAAAAACCCGATCAATTGCTAGAAAACGACGTTACCTTTGTAACCTTTAATTATGACACTTCGTTAGAGCAGAAGTTACGGGATGGTCTATTAGCAATAGATTTATTTAACATGAATCCAGAAACAATTGATGAGTTTATAAAATCGAACCATCATATAAAAGATTCAGATAATAAATATATTGATCGTTTCATTCACTTATATGGAAAAGTTGATGACAGTCCTAACGGTCAATATTCATCTACACGTTCTATCATAGACAATATTGATAGGAATCGATCTGCATACGGCGAAAGCAAAAGGCAAGAGGAATACAGAAAATTATTAAACGCGATATATCAAATATCTACTAATTTGCGGGTAATATCTGAGGATAAACATTTAGATAAGAAACAAATAGAGGCAGCAACAAAGGCAATTGAAAGAGCTGAAGATGTATATATTTTAGGTTATGGGTTTGACGAAAGAAACAGTAAGCGCATAAAAATTGATAAGTTTTTGTACGTATCAGATAAAGATCCGCACAAACGTGTCTTTTTTACAAATTTCGAAAATAAAAACAGCATAAACAAGAAAGCATCAAAAATTTTCTTCCGCGATCCTAGTAAATATTACCCATCAAGCTCAAATGTTATGCCTGGTAATTATGAAAGAAGCACACTTGATGTGTATAGTGCATTGGAACGTGATTTTGAATTATAGATTATCTAGTAAGGAAGAAAAAAAGAAAATGGGATTCCGGATAGCCGCTTCGCGGCTTCCGGAATGACGAGGAAAATATCCAAACGCAAATCCCGGTCGCTCTCCCCCCTCCCTAACCCTCCCCGCGAGGGGGAGGGAAGAATCAAGAAAGATGGATCCCCGCCTTCCTCCTTCGCCCTACGGGCTTCGGAGGACAGGTCGCGGGGATGACGCCAAAGAAAAAGGCAGGAACAGAATGGCTCTGCCTTTATTGCGGAACTCCCCCCTCCCTAACCCTCCCCGCGAGGGGGAGGGGAATTTATTTGCGCAGGTCGGGAGGTAAGGATTCCGCTGACAGCTTGGCGAGGGCGGAGGCGAGGGGCAGGATTTCCTGCGCTTCGCCGCCGAGGCGGCGGAGGGCGACGGATTTGCTTTCCGCTTCTTTCTTGCCGACGACCAAGATCAACGGAACTTTTTGCAAACTATGGTCGCGGATTTTCGCGTTGATTTTTTCGCCTCTTGTATCAATTTGCGCGCGGAGGCCTGCATCCGTTAGCGATTTCAGGACTTCTTCGGCATATTTATCGGCGTCGTTCGTGATCGTGCAGACTGTTGCCTGAACCGGCGCAAGCCACAGCGGGAATTTGCCCGCGTAGTGCTCAATCAAAACGCCCAAGAACCTGTGGAGCGAGCCCAATACCGCACGGTGCAACATCACCGGCCTGTGCTTTTGCCCGTCTTCGCCCACGTAACTCGCGTCAAGGCGTTCGGGCATGCTGAAGTCTACCTGCATCGTTCCGCATTGCCATTCGCGGCCAATCGCGTCGCGCAAATAAAATTCGATCTTTGGGCCGTAAAAGGCTCCGTCGCCTTTGTTGAGGTCGTAGGTAAGGCCTCCGGCTTTGAGCGCACTATGAAGCGCGTCTTCGGCTTTGTCCCAGTTTGCGTCGCTGCCGATGCGCTTTTCGGGCCTGTCGGCCAAGCGCACGCGCGCGACCTCGAAACCTAAATCCTTATACATCGCTTGCAGCAAATTGCAGAACGCGAGGCATTCGCTTTGAATCTGGTCTTCGGTGCAGAA
>JBAZLX010000108.1:0-6528 GCA_041650075.1 Bdellovibrionales bacterium
GCAAGACGCTTTGCCGGAAGCGCAGCCCGAAACAGAAAACGAAGGCACTACCGACGGTTTTGTCAGTACACCAAGCAATCAGGAAGACGATCAGCCCGTTATTGATCACGACGCCATGATCAAGAGCTTGGGGTAGACCTTTCCGAGTAAAGAAAAAGGCCGGTGAATTTCTTCACCGGCCTTTTTTATTTACATACAAAGGGGAGCTTTACGCTACATCCTGAATTTCTTCTTGAGTCTCAGCCAAACGCTGCTCAACATCCTTCAGCGACGGTTGAGGCTGAGGTTGTGCTGCAGGCATCATCGGCTGACCCTGAGCTCCATCGGTGCGCGCACGCGCAATGTGGGGCATAATATCCTGCAGTTCGATGAAATTATCGGCCTGACGGCGCAACTCATCGGCCACCATCGGCGGTGAAGAACGCATCGTACTGACAACGCTAACGCGGACGCCCTTGCGTTGCACGGCTTCGACCAAGCGACGGAAATCGCCGTCGCCGGAGAAAATGATGATATGTTCGACATGGTCGCACATCTCCATCACGTCAATGGCGAGCTCAATGTCCATGTTGCCCTTGATCTTGCGGCGGCCAAACGCATCGGTGAATTCTTTGGTCGGCTTTGTGACCATCGAGTAACCGTTGTAGTCGAGCCAATCCACCAAGGGCCTGATCGGCGAATATTCTTCGTTCTCGATGAGAGCCGTATAATAAAACGCGCGCACAAGACGGCCACGACCTGCAAAAACTTCCAATAACTTCTTGTAATCTATATCAAAACCAAGGCCCCGCGCCGCCGCGTAAAGATTGGCCCCATCAATAAACATTGCCGAACGTTCTTCTTTATAAAATATCATCTTTTCCTCATATTCTCCTGAACGGAAACGTTTACATCGTACCCTATAAAAAGCCAGCAAATTTTTTCGCACTACCCAAAATGGGTATTGTTAATCATGATAAGATGTGCCGGTTTACCCAGAAAGGGTTAAGGGAATCAACTGCTTTAATATACATTAATTCGATTCCGTTAACAAGCCGAACATACATCTTTATCCGTTCTCACTAAAATATCGCGCTTTACAAAGGGTTGAAGAAAATTGTAGGTTCCGCGTTCCAGATTTATTCGCGCGATGACGTTTTCGCTGTCAGATGACACGAAAACTTTTGGCGCTAAGAAGAGGATTTCCTATGGCTCGCGTTACTGTCGAAGATTGCGTACTTCAAGTTCCAAATCGTTTTGAGCTCGTCATGCTCGCCGCGCATCGCGCGCGAGCGTTAGGTTCAGGCGCGGAACTTAAGGTCGGACGCGACCGCGATAAAAATCCGGTTGTCGCTTTGCGCGAAATCGCCGAGAAGGCGCTTGATCTGCCGACTATCGAAGAGTCTCTGATCAAGAGCCTTCAAAAACGCGTCGAACCCGAGCAACCCGAAGAAGAAGTCACCGAACTCATGGCCGGTGAACAGCAGAGCTGGATCAACGCCGCGGATTCCGAAGGCGACGCGGATGCCGACATGGATATGGCGGACGAAGACGACGGCGACGAAGGGATTGAAGGCGAAGGGGCTCCTGTTCAAGACGGGGAAAACGCCGACCTTGGCTCGAGTTCGTTCGAAGATGCAGCAATTTCAGATATTAAGGACTAATTAGGATAGTCCTGCTATCAGTGACTGATGCAACCCTCTGCCCCTATATCCGATGCGGAGCCTTTCTCCGCGCCCCCCGATAAACCTCCGCGTGCGCGGTTGATGCGCCAGTATGAACTGGTTGAACGCGTCCGCGCTTACGATCCTAATCTCAACGAAGATTTACTCAATCGCGCCTATGTTTTTTCGATGCAGGCTCATGGATCCCAGATGCGCGCGTCGGGAGACCCATTTTTTTCGCATCCTCTTGAAGTCGCCGGCATCCTCACCGAAATGAAGATGGACAGCACGACCATCGCCACCGCTTTATTGCACGACACAGTCGAAGATACGCTCGCCTCGCTCGACGATATTCAGAAACAATTCGGCCCCGGCGTCGCGCGCCTCGTTGACGGCGTTACCAAGCTGTCGCGCATCGAGCTTCAGACAGATCAAGCCACGCAGGCCGAAAACTTCCGCAAGCTCGTCGTTGCCATGTCGGAAGACATCCGCGTATTGCTTATCAAGCTGGCCGACCGCCTGCACAACATGCGCACGTTGCATTATTTGAAGGATCCGGAAAAACGTCGGCGCATTGCGCGCGAAACCATGGACATTTATGCGCCGCTTGCCCAACGCATTGGCATCGAGAAGATGCAGGACGAGCTTGAAGACCTTGCCTTCGGCGAACTGAATCCTGACGCTCGCGACGGCATCACGGCTCGCCTTAATTTCTTGCGCAACGAAGGCGGCGTCATTGCTCAGAAAGTTTTAAAGGAATTGCGGACGCTCCTTGAGGAATCCGGCATCAAGGCCACCGTCGAAGGCCGCGAAAAAACGCCCTATTCGATCTGGCGCAAAATGCAACGCAAGAACGTCGGCTTCGAGCAACTGTCCGATATTATGGCTTTTCGCATTATCGTCGATACGAACGATCAGTGCTATCAGGCACTTGGCGTCATTCACAGCCATTACCACGTCGTTCCCGGACGTTTTAAAGACTATATCTCCACACCCAAGCCCAACCAGTACCAAAGTCTTCATACGGGCATTTTAGGCCCCGAGCAGCAACGCATCGAAATCCAAATCCGCACGTATGACATGCACGCCGTTGCCGAACTGGGTGTGGCCGCGCACTGGGTCTATAAGCAAGGCGCGCCGCGTACCGACGGCCTGCAATATCGGTGGCTGCGCGAGTTGCTCGATATTGTCGAGCACGCGCAGAAACCCGAAGAATTTCTCGAAAACACCAAGCTGGAATTGTTCCAGGATCAGGTATTTTGCTTTACTCCCAAGGGCGATCTGATCGCCCTTCCGAACGGCGCGTCGCCTGTTGATTTTGCCTATGCCATTCATGGCCGCGTAGGCGACGCTTGCGTCGGGGCAAAAGTCAACGGACGCATGGTTCCTTTGCGCACCATTTTACGCAACGGCGATCAAGTCGAAGTCGTTACTCAAAAAGGCAGCACGCCTTCGCCCGCGTGGGAGCGATTTGTCGTTACTGGCAAGGCGAAGTCCTGCATTCGCCGTTTTATCCGCCTAAAACAGAGGACGGAATACATTCTGCTCGGCAAGTCGCTTCTTGAAAAATTGTGCAAGCAGGAAAACGTCGATTTTTCCGAAAAAGCCTTCGACGCCGTCGCCAAGAATTTCCAAAGCGCTACGGCCGAAGACCTCTACGCCAGCGTCGGAGCGTCTTTGCATCCGGCACGTGAAGTTTTTAATGCCGCGTATCCCGACCATCGCCTGAAAAATCCGGAAAAATCGGCCGATAAATCCATGGCCACCAAGCTGCGGACGGCCGGAAAACAGATTACGCCGCTGACGCTTAAGGGGCTTATTCCGGGCATGGCCGTGCATTATGCGCGCTGCTGCCATCCTTTGCCCGGCGATCCCATCGTCGGCATCGTCACAACGGGAAAAGGCGTGACAATCCATACGACGGATTGCGAAACGCTTGAAAGCTTCAAACGCTCGCCCGAACGCTGGATTGACGTCGGGTGGAACGACGGAAAGGATCAGACGGAAACCATGATCGGGCGTCTGGATGTGGTTCTCGTCAACCAACCCAATAGCTTCGCTTCGATGACGACGATCATCGGCAAAAACGGCGGAAATATTTTCAACATGAAAATTACCAATCGCACGCTCGAATTTTTTGACATCATGGTGGACGTCGAAGTGCGCGACCTGAATCATTTGAGAATTATCATTGCCGCTTTGCGCGCCAATTCAACCGTCAATTCGGTCGAAAGAACGAAGGGAAGATAAGGGACTACTCTCCGCAACTGCAGGAACACCCCTTGCGATTTCCCGGCACATTATAGTTTTGAACGACAGGGCGCAAAACGACAGGCGCCTGCTCGTCCTTTATGGACTGCGCCATAATCAAAATAATTCCTTTAAGCAGCGGCTGATTGGAATAATCGAGGCCACCTTCCTTCAAAATCAGATCGCTTACACGCATAATGGGGTTCGTGCGTATTCTTGCAGCCGATTTGTGGGCCATCCTGACCATTGTTCTCGGCGTCCCCAGAATGGTCGCGCCATTTACCCGAAAAGCATATGTTCTGTCGAAAGAAATGCCTCCGCCCGTCATATCAAGCCTTTTAGTGCGATCATAGGCGACGGCTATTCTGCATAAATGAAGAACGGCTTCGTTTCCTTCGGAATCCAGCCCAAGCGGATTTAAATTCAAAATTCTTGCCATAATATGCCTTTCTTTTAATGCCTATCTCCAAACGCTAAGCGCGTTATTGCTTTTAGTCTACGAAAAAATCATCCGCCCAAAATCATGGTTATATCGTTTCCGCCGCGACGAATTCGCAAACGCCAGCCGCTTTGCTGCTGTTTAAATATTCGAACGGCTTCGTTAACGCTAACGACCTTTTCGCCGTTAACCTCAACGAGGATATCACCCGCGCTTAACCCTACGCGCGAAGCGACGGTCCCCGCCTTAATTTGCATGACGACAACGCCTTGTTGAAGATCGGGCAACCCTATTTCTTCCGCAACCGCCGGTGAAAGATTTGCGATTGTGGCTCCGGATACCGGATTGCGGCCAGTCACTTCCGTTTCGTCGCGAGGCGGGTTTTCCGGCGGTGCAATCATTTCGACGCGAAACGCGGATTTTTGCCCGTTTCTGACGATACCGAAATCGGCCATCGACCCGATAGGCAAGGCCGTCAGGCGATAACGAAAGGCTTCGGGGTTTTCGACATCGCGTCCGTTGACGGATACGATAACGTCACCTGTTTTTATTCCGGCTTTCGCTGACGGAGAAGCCGGGTGCAGGCTTTTGACCAAAACCCCCGTCGGCTGCGTCATGCCTAGCGATAAAGCGATGTCCTGCGTAACCTCCTGCCCGTTAACGCCCGTCCACGGATACGTCAGACGCGTTTTGCCGGAAGCGACGGCCCCGATAAGCACGCGAACAATATTGGATGGAACGGCAAACCCGATGCCCAGATTTCCGCCGTCACGGGAAAATATCGCCGCATTGATGCCGATAAGCTTGCCGTCCATCGTCACAAGCGCACCTCCCGAATTGCCGGGGTTGATGGCGGCATCCGTTTGAATAAAAAACCCGAGGTCTCCCGCACCCACTGACCTATGTGTCAAAGCGGATACGATGCCCGTCGTAACGGTCTGACCCACGCCGAAGGGATTTCCGATCGCCAGAACCAAATCGCCGACTTGCGCTTCATCGGAATCCCTCAATTCAAGAAACGGAAAAGTTTGTCCCTTCGCATCAATACGCAAGACGGCAAGATCGGCATGTTCGTCCGACATGACGACCTTGGCGTCAAATTCGCGCCTGTCGGATAACACGACGCGGATTTGATCGGCATCGGCGATGACGTGCCGACTTGTCACGATCATACCGTCGGCACGCACGATGACGCCCGAACCCAATGAATGCTCAAGCCTTTCGCGCGTCATGCCGCGAGGAACTGCATCGCCGAAAAATTGGCGAAAAAAGGGATCGTCGAATAACGGCGATACGCGCTGCCGCACCATTTTTTGCGTATATATGTTGACGACGGCGGGCGTAATCTGCTTCACAAGCGGCGCAAAGCTCATGGTTATCTGCGCGCGGGATTGAGGCACGACGGCTTCGGCAAAAGCGCAATCCGCACCGCCTACGAACGCCAAAAGGCAGAGAAAAGATAAAAACTTTTTCATGGAAAAGAAGATAGTCATTCCGAAGCCGCTTGAAAAGGGGGCTAACGTTCAAGCCTTTTCAAAATTAATTCTTGCGGAATTCAAGAACGTAAGGCACTTCGACCGTGACGCAGGTGCCCTGTCCGGGAGTAGAATTCAGAGTCATAACCCCACCTAGCTTTGCGACTTCGGCATAAACGGTACAAATACCGACGCCCCGACCCGAATAGACTGTCGCCTTTTCGCGCGAACTAATATTGCACGTCAAAAGGCTGTCGAGGACTTCTCGCGCGTTTCTTTTATCCCAATGCCCGTCCGGATACTGAACGATCAGCCTTTTGCGCAAACAGTCAACGTCAACCCCTGCGCCATCGTCCTGAACCGCAAGACGCAGCCACGATTCATTCGGAGATTTTTTGATAACCTCCATTTTAATTTCGACGGTTCCGTGTTCATCTTTTCCCGCTCTTTGTCGAAAGTCGGGAGGCTCTATCCCGTGATCGACGGTATTGCGGAAAAGATGTACCAGGGAATCAAACAGACCTTGATAACGGTCGCTGATAATGGGCACATCCGCGCCAACAAATCGGATAGGATTGACCTTCTTATTCAACCGTGCCGCAAGATCGCCCAAGACAAAATCATACCGGCGTAGCGTGAAAATCAAGGACTCGGCACAAACGCGGCGAAGATATTCCTCGCGCAAATCCATATGCCCGGATAAAGCGAGATAATCGGCAAA
>JBAZLX010000109.1:0-6441 GCA_041650075.1 Bdellovibrionales bacterium
AGCGCGGCGAATCGGCGCTAAAAGAGGCTCTGTGATTCGCGTCAAAAAGTCGCCGACAACCTGTACGAAACGGTTATAAGGATTAACAATGCTGAAAGCGACAAGCCAGCTTAACACAGCCCCCACAATCAATGCCCATATGTAGAGATCGAGCACGATATATGTGACTTCGAGAACGGCGGAAAGGAATGCGTTACCAACAGACATGAAGAAACCTCGGTAAGGGGCGGAAAACGCCCATTTATGAGGCATTTTCGCGCGCTTGGCAAGAAGAGCCGAAAACGGCGCATAAGACACAAACTTTCTGACTTTTCCACAAGCCTCCCTTCTCTTTACTTATGTCTGTCCGTTTTTATCTTAATCATAGAGTCAACAAAGCCCTGTATATGCGCGTTCTTTTGCTTGCCAAGTCACTTTTTTTCCGCTTAGGTAAAGGCAGTTTCAACCTCTAATCTTATGGAGCCTTCATATGGCCACTACACAACCCACCGTCACTTTGAAGCAAATCGCTGTTGAGATTGCGCCGAAGTACGACATGTCCAAGAAACTTGCGACCGAAATTTTCTGCGAAACGCTGGTTGCGCAACTCGTCAAGAATCTGAAGAAGGGCAATCGTATTCGCATTGCCGGCTTCGGCATTCTGCAAGTCCGTAAGCGCGCCGCCCGCATGGGCCGCAACCCCGCCACGGGCGAAGCGATCCAAATTCCTGCGAAGAAGAAGATTGCGTTCCGCGCAGCTAAGGAACTGAAGGAAGCCGTAGGCAAATAAGCCTCCCGCCTTCTTCTAGAGAAAAAGCCCGCCTTGGAAACAGGGCGGGTTTTTTCTTAACCATTGGCGGAGCTTTATATTTTCATGTTTTATTGCTATAGGTTTTTCATATTCAGGCATCAATGGTTTTTATTATCCGATAATTCAGGAGGGCAAAAATGAACGACCTTATTTCACGGCAAATTAATGACTCCTTTGATAGCATCGAACGTATCTGCTTCAATCCATTAGAGTTAGAATTATTCTTGAGGGAGAAACCCAAGTATCCCTACGTTACTCGCCGGATTTATGACGACCGAATATCAATCAATATAGTGCCCTTCAAGGCTTGCGGCTCTCTGATCAACGAAACAGGGTTCTATACGAAGGACGTTGAACTTGCCCAAGTTGTCATTGGTGTAGGAGACAGGTGCCTGGGCGAGTATTATTGCTACTTGCTTGCCGCAGGGTTTGAGGAAAAATACTTCAGCGCAAGTATAACTTCTTGGAAGGTTGGGAGTGGTGGAATGATTCCCTACAGGGGGCTTCATGCAGATATTCCCTTGCAAGACCCGAAAGATATTACAGCAAAAATTGATTTAGCCCATCGGATGGCCAAATTAGGCAAGGATTTCAGATCAGCGGGGACAGTCACAGATCTCCAAACCTTCAAAAACAGGTTGAACGACCTTTTTGCCGAAATCCCTTCAAACCCCAATCGCGAGAGAGCCATAGAATCTCTGCGAAACAGACTTAGCATGAACAAGGTTGAGGCAAACACTGCCGACAATACTTGTTCTTAAGAAAAGACATGTTTTTTTGGAATAACCCCGCCTTGGAGACAAGGCGGGTTTTTTATTGAATTAAAGCTGTTATTTATAAAGCGCCGCCGCTCTTGCCTCAAACGCCGCAACCATTTTGGCCAAAGCGTGATCAAAAAACGAGGTCATTGCGGCGCGAAAAAGGGGCGACCGGAAATCAAAATTAAGATCAAACGAAACCTCGCAACTTTTTGGCCCTTTCGGCTTGAATTCCCATGTATTTGTCAGATGCGACAAAGGCCCCGCGACGTAACGTACTCTAATCGCCTTAGGACGATCGAGCATGACATGAGACGTAAATTTTTCGTGCAACAGCTTGGTTCCGACAATCATTATGGCAACGATGTTTTTCTCGTCCCGTTTAACGATCCTCATCCCCGTGCACCAGGGCAGAAAATCGGGATAACGCTCGACATCGGCCACCAGATCAAACATCTGTTCGGCGCTGTATGGCAAAGTCCTTGTTTCGGAATGTTGGGGCACGACAGACTCTCTTCTGCAGCTTATTCTCCTACGCTAAAGCTTCGAAGGACGCCCTACAATATTGTTTTGGGAAAATCATTCCAGAGGATGTCTATCCTTTGGAGCTGCAAAGCAGCAAAAGAATGGCGCGAGTGACGGGACTTGAACCCGCGACCTTCGGCGTGACAGGCCGACGCTCTAAACCAACTGAGCTACACCCGCGCAGGTAGGCGGCAAGGTTTAGGGCATACATCAAGGCCGTGTCAACCGCGAAATACCCATTAAACACGAAATAACCAATGATTTCGGCCACAACGGTTAACATCACTCGTTCTGCGCCTGCGCTCGTCGCATGCGGGGCTTCGCTTTATATCTAACGATAAATCCTCTCCCGCGTGCACCTCGCTTGTCGCAACCGCTCGTGACCCACATGTCACTTCCTTCGCGGATCGCGTATAACCTCTTATTTTACTGTTTAAACAAGCCTTTTAGCAGTGAATCGCCGATATTTTGTATTCCTTGCAATTCCTGAGCCGCTCTATCGACGATATTGGCGGGCAAAACATTGGGTGTCTTCTCTTTCCTGGGATGATCAAGCGTATATACGCAGGCATTCTGCCCCACGGGAGGTTGCTGGATTTCGGGAACCTTGCTTCCGACAACATTGATATTCCCTTCTGTCAAAGAACCGACGACGTTTTTTAGAATATCGGCTGCCTTGACCGAATATTGCGGTTTCTTGAGCGTTCCCTTGATTTTCAACGACGGAATCAACCCGCCAATATCAACGACCTTCGCGCGGCTAAGTAACAGAATATTGATTGCCTCGTTGCCTAAATTGACGTTTCCGTTCCCCATTATCGTCGATGTCGCAGAATCGATCAGGATGCCGTTGCTGGCGAGCACGCCTTCCTTAGCTATAAAGCGCGCCGCAAGGCAGTTTAACGCGTTGTCATTGCCGTTAATGCCGAAAATAGAACCAAGCAGAGACGAAATCTCGGCGGCAGTGCCCGTAAATATCTCTCCTTTCGAAGCAGTGACTTCGATAATGCCCCCGAAACTTGAAGCAATGGCGCGAGGCGTATTGCCGTCTCCCGCCAAATGAACTTCGGCGGACGCTTTACCTTTCATAAAGGACATCATGCCGCTGATTTTCTGCAGATCGCCAAGATCGACTTCCTTGGCGATCATCCTCATGTCCGCATGAGCGACAGGCTTCGACGCATCAAGGGCGACCCGGACATCGACAGGCGAAGCGCCAATATAGGCTTTTACGGGGTCAAGAACGAGATTCCCGCCGGATAAAACGAGCCTTGTTCTTATCTTGTTTAAAGAACCCTTATTGACCGGATACATTCCGACAGTGACGGACAAATCCGCATCGGCCACGCGAAACATATCGAGCGGCAGAGGATCGTTGCTGATGAAGCGCCCGTCATCCTGCGCTTTCTGTTCCTCCGATACATGTGTTTGCCCCTCATTATCCGTCGTCAGAATGCCCGATTTGAAATCCGCCGGATTAAGAACGTCGCTGTTGACGGTTCCCCGCAATTCAGGACGCAACCCCGCCCACGTCAAAGAAAATTTCCCGGAAATCCTTGTGTCCCTCGCCGACACCGTATAGGTCGAAAAATCCGCCCGTTTACCCGCAATATCTACCTTCCCCGATAAGACGATCTGGACGACGTTGTAAGCCACGTCGGCGTCTATCGAAAACGGCTGCTTCAGATTCAACAAATCAATAATGTCCGTTTTAATAGCCGCCGTAACGGGAATGCCCTTGATATCTCCTTTCAAGGTCACATCCGTGCCCGCGTCTCGCATATCGAGCTCCAAAGACGAGATATTGATGCCGCTGCGTTTTCCGTCCGCGTTCCGAAACGCTATCTGGCTGTTGACGATTTTCAGGTTATTGATTTTGACGGACGTGCCCTTTTTCAAGGCCGGAGCGGAAACTTTCCCGTTTGCTGGTTTTTGCTGAGCTGACGCGCCAAAATCCCAGTTATGACGCCCGGCGCTATCGGTTTCCAAAAGAATGTCGGCATTGGCGACCGACAATTCATTGACCGAGAGGCGATGTTCTAAAAGAGGCAGCGGATCAATGCCGAATTCAAGCTTGCCAATACTTGCCAACGAACCACGGCTGGTCCCGTCCGGGTTTGCCAGCGACGCCTTTTCCGCCGAAATCCGGACACCCTGCAGCCCTAGGGAAAAACTAATAGGCCCATCAAGCGTGATCTCCCGCCCAACCTTTTCGCTAAGCCTTTCGGCAAGCTCGGGACGGAACTTATTGGCATCCAGGGTGGCCACAAAAAGCGTAAGAACGGCAAAAACGACGAGAATAAAAAAGATAAGAGAAACAATAAGTTTAAGAAGTTTTCTCATTTTTGTCTTTACCTTCCGGCAAAGCTCCTTGGGTATGTCGTTAATTGAGCAAGCTTGAGGCGAAAAAGCGCACTTTGCAGCCCAAGATCGCTAAATCGGCGGCATGCTTTACGCTTCCGAGAAATCAGCCTCAACGTTCGTATCAAATCCAAACCATTTCCATGTCTTACGCATCTCGCCGCCCAAAGGAGCCGCGACGTTAATTTCCCCGCGGCGCGGATGAGGAATTATGAGCCGCCGTGCATGAAGATGCAATCCCTTGCCAAGCTCGCCCGCGGGAAAGCCCTCCGGCGCAGGCTTGCCGTAAAGGGGGTCTCCCAGCAAGGGCGTGCCCATCATCGCCATGTGGACGCGCAATTGATGCGTGCGCCCCGTCAAAGGCCACATTGCGACGAACGCGGCCTGAAATTCGGCGCGATCCAAATTCTGATAAAGCGTAATTGCATTCTTCGCGTCTTCATCATCGTCTTTCGCAACGACCACTTTCTCGCCTTGTTTGACAAGGGCGGCTTCAATCCTGCCGCGCTCCGGCTTAGGAACGCCCAGCGTGATGCCCCAATAAATCTTTTGCGTTTCGCGATGACGGAAAGATTCCGCAAGCCGCGTCGCCGCAAAAGGCGTACGGGCAATTAACAAAACGCCGCTTGTATCCCTGTCGAGACGATGAACAAGCTTCGGCTTACCGTGTTTCTTGTCGGCTAAAGAAGCCAACATCTGGTCAATGCTGTTTCTAAGGCCCGTCCCGCCCTGAACGGCAAGCCCGGCGGGCTTATTAAGCACAAGCACGTCATCGTCTTCGAACAGAATCAGTTTCTTGATGTCGTTTGCGTCCCTTTTTATCTGGTCGCGATTGGCCTGCGGCGCTCCGGCATCGCCGGAACGCGCCTGCTCCACAGCCTGCGGAGGAACCCTGATTTCTTGCCCCGCCTCCAACCGCGTCGCTGATTCGGCGCGTTTGCCCGAGACTCGCACCTGTCCCGTGCGCAAAAGCTTTTCCAGCTGCCCATGGCCGATGCTCGGAAAATGCCTTTTAAACCAGCGATCGAGACGGATTCCGGCTTCGTCTTCCTCAACCTTGCTTGTTTGCAGTTTCGACATTAAAGAACCTGTGTTAGATATTTTCCGGATTAGCGTTCTTTCGTTAACACTTTTATGCGTACCTGGCCAATGTCCTATGTATTTCCGCACCGTCACTTATTAGATACAGACCCCCTGTCGAGAACGGAAATAGAGGCTATTCTCGATCTTGCCGATCTTTATGCCAAGCAAAACTGCAGCAAAGACAAGAAAATCAGCAAGTTTTACGGCAAAACCTCCGTTAATCTTTTCTTTGAAAATTCGACCCGCACGCGCACGTCTTTTGAAATTGCCGCCAAAAGGCTTGGCGCGGATGTCATCAACGTGCCCGTTTCCCAAAGTTCGACGGCAAAAGGCGAAACCCTTCTTGATACGGCAATGACGCTGGACGCCATGAACGTTGATACGCTTGTCCTCCGCCATCCCGAGGAAGGCGCTCCCGAGATGCTCGCCAAACACGTCAAAGCGCACGTCATCAACGCAGGCGACGGCACGCACGCGCACCCGACGCAAGCCCTCCTTGATGCGATGACGATCAGAAGGCACAAAGGAAAGCTCGACGGCCTGACGGTCGCCATCTGCGGCGATCTCGCGCGCAGCCGCGTGGCAAGATCGAACATCCACCTTCTTAAAAAATTCGGCGCGAAGATACGCGTCACCGCGCCCGATTACTTTATGTCGGACGATTATCAGAACATGGACGTCGAAATCAGCAAAGACCTCGAACTCGGCATCCGCGGGGCAGACGCCGTCATCATGTTGCGCATCCAGCACGAGCGTCCGGGGCTGACTTTCAATTTTGCCTCGCGCCAAAAAGAATACATCGAAGCGTACGGCCTCAATCACGAAAAACTCAAAGCCGCCAAGCCGGATGTGATCATCCTGCATCCCGGCCCCACCAATCGCGGGATCGAGCTGACCGACGATCTGGCCGACGACGCCAAACAC
>JBAZLX010000110.1:0-6402 GCA_041650075.1 Bdellovibrionales bacterium
AAGGCGGCCTAAGCGCCGAAAATTATCTCACCATCACCGAGACATCCCGTGCCACCGCCACCCGCGACCTGCAAGAGCTGGTCGAGATAGGTGCCCTGACCCGCACGGGAGAGCTAAAAAGCACAAGGTATTGGATAAATATTAAGCGGAAAAAATAGCTTTGATTATTTTCCGATGAAGTGTTTTGAAAAAACGAGAAAGCACTCTGAAGATGCTCCGCAGAACAGTCCCCTCCTAGGGAAACCAAAAGTTGGCAAGATTACAGCCACCCCACCTTACCTAATATTAGATATGGCCAAGTGCCTCAGCTGCTGTTTTCACATCAACAGCAAACTGTTTTTTGATAAGCGTTCTCTTCCTCACAGAAAAGTCCCTAAAATCATGGGAGACTAAAAACTTTTCCTTTGCCCCACATGTAACCAACAAAAATGTTCGGTCACGCACGTTTGAGACTATCTGGTTAAGTTTTCGTTTTATTGCCAAGGGGATGCTTTTGCAACAAACTGCGTCAATTCTTCCAGTTAGCGCCAGATGGGTAAGAATTGCATAGCCCGCGCCTCCAAACACTAGCCTTTCCAGATATTCATGCCCGATGCGGCTCTTGTTTTTTGAAGTGTCTAAACAAAACCCTTCGTCCATAGACAGTAGCGTAGATGCCCGACTAAGCTGCTGCAAAAACTGAACAGCAGCGGCAAACTCAGTCTCATTCGGATTGTCCGCATGCATCAGAACATTAGTATCAACTGTGACAGCCCTCAGAACCATTATCAGTGCTCTCGTTGAGAATTTGACTGTGCACTTGCTAAGGCGAGAGATTCTCGCAACGTGTCATCAAAAAAGCCCTGTGGCCATTGCTCACGAGATATATGCCCATTTTCCTCAATAGTAACTTCCCTGATTTTTGAAACGTCATTCTGTTTTTCAACAAAATAAATTCCAACATCTTTAGAACTAATTTCCCCAGAAGCGACGAGTCTGCGAAGACGTATAAGCAAGTGCTCACTATGAGTTTCAACAAGAACCCGGTGCCCTGCCTTAGCCATATGTACAAACAAATCAGATAGGGTGCCTTGAAGCCGGGGATTTAAGTGAATCTCTGGTTGCTCTACAATAGTAAGGCTGTCTTTAGGAGCGGCTAGAGCTTGAATTATCAAAGGCAAAACCTGTGATGCACCAAACCCAGCATCTGCAACATTTGTTTCTTTTTTTCCATCCACAAACAAAAGTTCAAACAAGTCATTTGTCAGATTTTGACATCTAAGCGCAGTACCAAATTCAAACTTTTTAATCCAATTATTGGTTTCTTTTTGTAAAAGCTTTTGCTTTTGCCTGAAAAGATTAGGGGCATTCTCGCCCTGAGTACCAACGGTAAGTGGAGATTCCGCTGCAACGCGATAATATCGCTCAAGTTTTTTCCTTAGCGGACCAACGTAACTTATATCGCTAAAAAAGGCGCGGATTGATGAGTATGTGAAGCCAAGAACTTGCAAATAGTGAGAAAATGGCTTGGAAAACTGTTCCGACTTGGAACTTGGATTCTTTACACTACCGAATTTCTCATAAGCATAAAGGGTAGCATTTGGAGAAAAAAGAAAGTTAACCGGAACAGTGTTTTTAATCGCCTTTTGTTCCCTCTTTTTCATCCCAGTATTGTCGAGAGGGCCACTTAAGGAATATCTAGTACTTCCGCTGCCGACTGTGTGTGCCGTGTATGGCCTATTAAACACGTCAGATAACTCATTTTTGATAAGCTTTATTTGATGAGACTTATCATCAGATGCAAAGGTAATCGCCATACCCCCAGGAGGATAAGCTCCTACAGGTTTGCATTTATTCGGAATCTCATGTGTGTGGAAGCGCAGCCCGAAGAATACCTTTCTGGACTGATCGTGAAGGTGAACAAAGTCCCTAAAGTTGCCGACGTCTACCAAAGGCCCTTGCGTTAAAATTGGCGTTTCAACATCATGAGATTTAATAGTCTGGTTGAGCAATAATAGGGGCGAAAGAACGCTACTCTTTCCACTGTTATTAGTTCCAATCAGTATCGTAATAGGTCGAAGAGTTAACCAGCCTGTATCTTCAAAAGGCCTATAATTCTTCCAGCGAATTTGGTAATCACAGCATTTTTTTGACGATTTGCTCATGTTGGACGACCTTAAACTAGTGTAAATATATGTTGAGCATGTACCCAAGCGAGACACAAACGATTAGCATACTATAAGTTGAAAGAAAATGGAGTAGTGCTTCTAAATAGTTGGGCACACCCCTCAAAACCTCAATAAAAACAGTGTGTCTGAAAAGCCCTAAAACTGCCCAACCTCGTTGATTCATATAAGCAGTCACGTATCTGGGGGACTGGGGGTCGCAGGTTCAAATCCTGTTGCCCCGACCAAATAAAAAAGGGCGCTTGCGGCGCCCTTTTGTTATATGGCCAAGAAGGTCTTATTTCTGGAAAGGCGCCAATCCATACGTTCCCCAGATATATTCTTTCGTGCACGTTTTCTCGTCGTCCGAAAGAACCCCGCCTTCCGCCCCACAGCCTTTTTTGGCGAGAGTGCTGATCAAAAGCGTCGTCTTCCGAGGCGTCCCTTTGTCTTCCTTTTGTCTTGTCTGCTGTCCCCAGGAAACCGCAGGCGTGCTGAAGTTCAGCGCCCACCGCCCTTTTTCCATAGAGGCATATCCCAAAAGGTTGCACATGCCGTTTTCGCAAATGCGGCCGAAGATGCAATGCTTGACCTTTTCTCCTTTCAGCGGAGTCAAATCCAAAACATAGTTGTCGGGAAGTTTTCTGGATCTGTTGAGGTCCGACGTATACGAAAAAACCATAATCCGGCTGATATTCCCCCCCGACATCGTGCAATCGGAAGCAATCACCATGGCCTGATTTCTTATAAAGTTCGGCGCCGTAGCCAGATCAATCTGCCGAATGACGACGTTGCTGGCTCCCGCGCCGTCGCTTTCGTCCATAGTGACCTTGAATCTTTCCTCCGGCTTGTACGGAAGCGCTTTTTGAGCCTGCGCCAACGAAGATATAAGGACGGCACACAACACTACGGCCAAACCAGTTGCAAAACGCATACTTTCCTCCTTTGGCAAAAACGCATCCGTGCCGCCCCCTGTCGAGGCGTTACAGACCCATGGGTTCCGAAGCCATCACTCTAAGACCGTCGGCAATATAACCCTGCCTTCCCTCGATTTCGAAGTTGTACACGGTTTCTTTCTTGCCTACGCGGGACACTTTTTTAACCT
This sequence comes from Bdellovibrionales bacterium, assembly GCA_041650075.1. Classification (GTDB taxonomy): domain Bacteria; phylum Pseudomonadota; class Alphaproteobacteria; order UBA9219; family UBA9219; genus CAIXLI01. The sequence continues at coordinate 3,250 of JBAZLX010000110.1, forward strand.
CGACAAAGTCGCCGGAAGCGCTGGCAATAAAATCTCCGGACCTAACGTCCTTGGCCTCGACGGTATTGCCGCCCTTCACTATGACCTTGTGGTTTTCCGACATTTTAACGCCATTCACGCTGATCAAATCAACGCCCTGCGTAACGCTAAGGGTTTTGACCTTTGCTGGCGTCAATTCAGCATCTGGAGAAGAGGAAGAAAAAGCCATGACCATGTCGCCCGGCTTAATATCCCCGATCTTCCTGACCTGTTTGTCCGCCATAAGAATTTTTGTGCCTGCCGACAAACAGTCTCTGCTCACGCGCGGGCAAGGGGATCCATAGCATATCTGCGAAGCGAAGCACTGGTTGTACTTTCCCGCCACCGGAGCCGGATCGCTTATTGACGCGCATTCGCTGCAATCGGCATAGGCAGCGCTCGCTCTCATGCATCTCCGTTCGGCGGCTATTGTCGCCGAAGAATTACATCCGACGCTGACCTGACTGCAGCTCGTGTACCCGATCCACGGCGTAAACGTCTTTGTGCAATCGCTCATGGTCACTCCGGGCACGGTTCCCTTTGCGACGGCAGTCATAAACGACTTGATTTCCTTATCCGAGTTCGTCGGCAGGAAATAACTATCCTTGGATGTGTTTGTAAACTGCTTACAAATCATCTTTGCCGGAGCGTTCGGCGTGCTTTCATCCGTATAGTTTTTGATCTGGAAGGAAAGAGACGAATTGTTGTCAAATCTCTCGCCGTTTCTTCTCCAGGACGAAACATAGTCGGTCTCCACCTTCATCCTGTCTTCCAGACGGCTGAAAGAGCGCGTCGTCAGCCTGGTATCGTTCTCCGGCTGATTTGGCAACGACGGCGGAGCATAAAGGTCGGCAAAGCCGACGAACTTTCCGGTAACATACTGGTAGTATTTGACGCACTGGCCGCCATTCACGGCGATTTCTTCGTTTGTGCATTTGTTCGCGCTTTGAACGACCCTGTACACCGGCAGCGAGTTATACGGAACGCGATAAAGATAAAGGCCTGTTACGGGCTCCACGGCTCCGGCCCTGAACGATCTGTAGGTTCCGGTAGAAATGAAGCTCCAGCCATTAACGTATTCCGAAAGGCCGCCCAGCACCTTCATTTCATATGTGAACAATTGCGGGCATTGAGCCACGGTTGCAGGGCAATATGTCAGGCAGGTTTTGTTGTCTGCCGCTCTGGCGGGACACGTCATTCTTTTAAATGCGCTCGAGGCAAAAGAGCTCTTGCTGCTCTTTGTTGTTGTTTTGGTGGTAGACGTGCAGCTTTCGCCATCCGTTTCTGTGCCCGTACATTCGGTGGTTCCGGTCACGTCATCGTCATCGCCGAAGATGGGAGACGGAACAAAAGGAGCTTCGGTAATAACTTGCGTTTCGCGGGATGCCAGATAGATGCCGATGGCACGGCCGCCAACGCCGTTGAAATACGAAAAAGGACATGTATCGGACGTGCCCTGGGCAAAATACGCGCCCGGATCCAGAATATAGTCCAGGATTCCGTCGCCGTTAAAATCTATCCTATAGGATCTGATAAGCTCGTAATTTGTTTTGCCGACGCCGCATCTGGCCACAGCGTTGTATATTTCGTTTTTGGCGGTGTGCTGAAGATGGTTTATGCCGGTCTCGGGGATAATGTTTCCCCATTCTTTGACGCCACCTAATTTGTTTTCCCAGGTTTTCCAGGAAAACTCTGCGGCCAGATTTTCTGCGCTCGCGGAAAAACTCAGCAAAGAGACAAATACAAACAAAACAAAAGAAATGCTTCTTTTGGCTTTCATAAAAGTCCTCCTGTGCAAAGAGGCGACCCAAGTCCAACCGTATGAGTCCGACCACTGGGATATTACGAGTATTAAGTATTTTATAACAATAAGTTAAATTTTGGGTAACTTTTGGCATGTTCTTCGCGCAATCAGGCAAATATAAGTTATATGCGCATAAAACGGGGTAACCGCCTCTATTCATGAGGAATATTCCCCATCGAAACGCCCGCAGAGGCCAAGGAAGGAATAAAGGGCCTCCGATAGGCAGAGCAGGACAGGTCGTTTCAGTTGTTCATAACGGACGTTTCTTCGGCAACCGGCAGGATTATCTTCAATAAACGGTTCCTTGGCTTCGCCTGTTTCTTAGATTAAAACCGATAATCATCAGGATCAATTATGCACCAAGATTCCCCGTCAGATCGTCAGGAAGCTCTCGCAACCGTCTTAGCGCGTTCTTATACGCAAATCGGCGTGATGTATACGGACGGCCACGACCTTCACACCGTTGCGCAATCCTATCTGCAAAAAGCGGCGACGTTGTGCCCGGACGACGCCTTGGCGATCGAAGGGCTCTCGAACGCGTCGCTAAGGCATGCCGCTTCGCTGGGCGCGGAAGGCAATCTTCTCGGCGCGGAAAATTTTCTCAGAAAAGCCCTGTCTCTTCAAAAAAACATTCCCCTTGTTTCCGAAAAACTGGCGGAAGTTCTTTTCAAGCGCGCCGAAGAAAGCCTCAACGCCGCTCAATCCTTCAAAGCCGAAGCCTTGCTGCTGGAAGTCCTCGCGCTAAACCCGCAGCATGGCAAAGCCGCAGCCCTTCTCGATACCGCATCGAAATCCAAAAATGTTCCTGCCGCCCCTTTGGATCAGCTTATCGCCGCCGAGGCCGGCTTGCGCCGCGCGCAGGCGCAAAACCCGGCCTCGCCGCAGTCGGCAGGGCTTCTTCTTGAAAACCTTCACGCCCAAGCCGTCCAATTGTTCAACGACAGCCGTTTTATCGAAGCTGAATGCGCGTTCCGCAAAACGCTGGCGTTGCACAAAGTGCCTCCGACCGTTGACGGATTTGTTCGGTCGCTTTGCCAAATCGCCATAGATTTATTTAACAACATCCGCTTTGACGAAGCCGAAACCGCGCTTTGGGAAGTCTTGTCTTGGCAGCATGACAATAAAGAAGCCACCGACCTTCTCAATCACATTGCCGGAGTCATTCCAAGAAACGTTCCCAACATCATGAGGCCCGATTACAAGGCCTGCGCGCTGGAGCTGCGGAATCTTCTTCGCATCAAGGACGTTGTCGGAGCCCCTTACGTCAGGATCGGCAGCGTCGCCGACGGCGGTTATGTCACGATTGACCACGCCCTCAACAATGCCGTCGT
>JBAZLX010000111.1:0-6401 GCA_041650075.1 Bdellovibrionales bacterium
GGTATGTTTTAAGGGATTATGCAGAACAAGCGGGAAAAACCGGTGAACTCTACGTCCTGTGTACATTTTCTTTACCGATTTTGTTAAAAAACCACGCCTGGTCCTACAATAGGTTCTGAGAAGCCACCTTGGCGAAGCTTGTATGAGAGGGTATATCAAGGTGAACTACTCATTACAGAAAAACCTTACCGACACGTAAAGAAAGTCAGAAAACATGAAAGGCGGCAGCTTCGCGCTTGGCAACTTCGACGGCATCCATCGCGGTCACCGCGCCGTCATCGAAGCTTGCTGCGAAAAAGCCCGCAAGATCGGCATCCCCTCGCGCGTATTGACTTTCGAGCCGCACCCTCGTTCGTTTTTCCAACCCGGTTCGCCGACGTTCCGCCTGACTCCGCCGAATGTCAAGATGCGCATACTCAAGTCTCTCGGCATAGACGACGTCATTACCCTGCCCTTCGATTCCAAACTCGCGCAAATGCCGGCGGAAGAATTCGTCGAACGCATCCTTATTAAGGAATTTGGCATTCAACACCTTGTTGCAGGACACGATTTTATCTTTGGCCACAATCGCGGCGGCGATATGAAGAAACTTTCGGACTGGCTAGCCCCCCATAATGTCGGCGTTACGGAAATCGGCGAAATGGGCGAAGACGGCGACTCTTTTTCCTCGACTCGCGTGCGCGAATTGTTGCTCGAAGGCCAGGTTGAGGCCGCCTCGAAAATTCTGGGGCGCGACTGGTCAATCGAAGGAACCGTCGTCAGAGGTTCGGCGCGCGGCGAAAAAGAGCTGGGCTTCCCCACGGCGAATATTAATCTCGGCATGTATTTATGTCCCAAACGGGGCGTTTATGTCGTTCGCGCGGGAAAAGCTGGCGAAGAATTGCCGCATCGCGGCGTCGCCAACATCGGCCACCGTCCGACGGTTGACGGCAAAGAAGATAATCTTGAGGCATTTTTGTTTTCTTTCGACAATAATATTTACGGTCAAAACTGGGAATTCGCTTTAACCCGTTACATCCGTCCGGAAAAGAAGTTCGACACCCTTGAGGCTCTGAAAAACCAGATTGCCAAGGATGTCGAGGCGGCAAAAGAGGCGTAAATTCCCACTTTAATGGCGGCTGCGGCAATGATAGTGTCGCTTTTCCGTACATAAGGATCCACATTCAATGACTGACGTTAAAAAGACAGATTATCGCGATACCGTTTTCCTGCCCCAGACCGATTTTCCGATGCAGGGCGGATTGCCCAAGAAAGAGCCCGAGATACTCGAACGCTGGCAAAAAATCGACCTGCACGGCAAACTTCGCGCCCAAAGCAGAGGGCAAAAGCAGTTTATTTTGCATGACGGCCCTCCTTATGCGAACGGCAATATTCATATCGGCCACGCGCTTAACAAGATTTTGAAAGATGTCGTCGTGCGTAGCCAGCAAATGCTCGGCTTCGACGCGCCTTACGTTCCCGGTTGGGACTGCCACGGCCTGCCCATCGAATGGAAGATCGAGGAGCAATACCGCGCCAAAGGCAAGGATAAGGACGACGTTCCGATTTTACAGTTCCGCGCCGAATGCCGCTCTTTTGCCGCGCACTGGAAAGACGTGCAATCGAGCGAATTCCAGCGCCTGGGGGTCATCGGCAATTGGGCGCATCCCTATACGACGATGACGAAAAAAGCCGAAACGCAGATTTTGCGCGAAATGTACAAGTTCGTTCAAAATGGCCTCCTATATAAAGGCGTGAAACCCGTTATGTGGTCGGTCGTCGAAAAGACCGCGCTGGCCGAAGCCGAAATCGAATATCAGGAACACACGTCCACAACGCTTTGGATCAAATTCCCGATCGTTAAAGCAACGCGCGAGGATTTGAAAGAAGCGAGCGTCGTCATTTGGACGACGACGCCGTGGACCATTCCCGCCAACCGCGCCATTGCTTACGGTAAGATCGGGTATGTTCTTCTTCTTGTTCAGGAAGTCGCCGAAGACAGCCTCGCCAAAATCGGCGAAACGCTGATCGTGGCCGACAGCCTTTACGAAACCTTCCTGCAAGACGCCAAAATCGTCCGCGCCACGAAAGTCGCGGCTTTAACCGCGGACGATCTGGACGGAACCGTTTGCGCACACCCTTTCCGCGGACGGGAAGGATGCCACGGCTATTTCGATTACGACGTGCCGCTTTATCACGGCGACTTCGTTACGACGGATGCCGGAACGGGCTTCGTTCATATCGCGCCCGGCCACGGCGAAGACGACTTTAACCTTGGTAAAAAATACAAAGTCAAATTCGACGAAACCGTCGGCGACGACGGACGCTACCTTGAAAACGTCAAAGGCTTCGCGGGGCTTTATGTCTATAAACCCGACGGAAAAACAGGCGAGGCCAACGGCGCCGTCATCAAAGCTTTGATCGAGGCAAGCGCCCTCCTCGCCAAGAAAAACATCAAGCATCCCTATCCGCATTCGTGGCGGTCAAAGGCTCCCCTTATTTTCCGCACGACGCCGCAATGGTTTATTGCGATGGATAAAAAAATCGAAGGCAAGGACAAAACGTTGCGCGAGCTGGCGCTTGAGGCGATCGATAAAACATCATGGTACCCTTCTATCGGTGAAAACCGCATTCGCGGCATGATCGAGAGCCGTCCCGACTGGTGCATCAGCAGGCAACGCGCCTGGGGCGTGCCGATGGCTCTTTTTGTTAACAAAAAAACAAACGAAGTCTTGCGCGACGAGGCCGTGCTCGACCGCGTCGTGACCGCCTTCAACGAAGACGGCGCGGACGCATGGTACGCCCGCCCTGCCAAGGAATTCCTGGGCAGCAAGCACAAGGTCGAAGACTACACGCAGGTGTTCGACATCGTTGACGTATGGTTCGAATCCGGTTCGACGCACGCATTCTGCCTCAATCAGGATTTGGGCAGCAGCGAGTGGTCGAATTTAAGGTGGCCTGCGACGCTTTATCTTGAAGGCTCCGATCAGCACCGCGGGTGGTTTCAGTCCTCGCTTCTTGAATCCTGCGGCACGACGGGGATTGCGCCCTTTACCAAGGTTCTGACGCACGGCTTTACGCTCGACGAGCAAGGCCGCAAGATGTCGAAATCCTTGGGCAATACGACTGTGCCTCAGGAAGTTTATTCGAAAATGGGCGCGGATATTCTGCGTCTTTGGACCGTCACGAGCAATTTTGTCGAAGATCAGCGCATCGGCCCCGATATTCTGAAACAGACCGGGGATCAATACCGCCGCTTCCGCAACACGCTGCGCTATCTGCTCGGCGCTTTGAAGGGCATGAGCAAGGAAGAGCGCGTTTTGCCCCCTGCCATGCCGGAGCTTGAACGCTGGGTTCTGCATCGCCTGCATGAGATTGACGGCATTCTGCTGGAGGATTTGGCCAAGTTCGATTTGGGCCATATGACGACGACGTTGTACAATTTCTGCAACGCCGACCTCTCGGCTTTCTATTTCGACATCCGCAAGGATAGTCTTTATTGCGACAACGCCGATAATCCTAAAAGGCGCGCCGCGCGGACGGTTTTGGAGTTGATATATAATCATTTGGTTGTCTGGATCGCTCCTGTTTTGTGTTTTACGGCGGAAGAGGCCTGGCTTTCGCGTTTCGGCGAAGGCGCAACCAGCGTCCACTTGCAAACGTTTCCTGTCGTTCCTTCGGAATGGAAGAACGACGACCTCGCCCAAAAATGGGCGGCTATCCGCGCCATCCGCCGCGTCGTAACGGGCGCAATGGAGCTTGCTAGAAATGAAAAGAAAATCGGCGCGCCTCTTCAGGCTCATCCCCATGTTTATCTTAAGAAAGAGCAGAAGGAGATTCTTGACGGCGTTGATTTTGCCGAAGTCTCCATCAGTTCGTCTTTAACTCTGATCGAAGAAGCGCCGCCAAGCGACGCCTTTACCCTGCCCGACGTTGAAGGCGTCGGTGTTGTCATCAAACTGGCCGAAGGCAAAAAATGCGAGCGCTGCTGGCAAATATTGCCAGAAGTCGGCACGCATGAAGATCATCCCGATTTATGCGATCGCTGTCATAGTGTGGTGATGGGGTAGAAAAATATAAAGAAACCAAATGGGATTCCGGCTCGCGCCGCGCGTAAGCGCGCGGCTTGGCCGGAATGACGATGTTTTTTTTGGCAACCGATGCCCATCCCCTAAACACCACCTCACCCGCCGCGCAAGTGCGCGGCTGACGAATGACATTTTTTTGGAATAAGGAAGAACGAAACGTTCTAAAAAAAAGGCCACAGGTAGGTTTCAAAAAAAACTTACAAGTAGCCGTGGGTGTGTCAATACGCCCTTGGGCTGGCATTGTCAATAGAAAAATCACAGCGCGCGGCAGGAAAATTCATTTTGCGGCGCAGCATTGCCCCAAAACGTGGCGCGATTAATGCTTTATCTTCGTGATGCCGCAATGCTTTTCGCTGCCTCTAGGCCTCAAGGTAAAGACGCGCCAAAATGTTAAGCCTTCGGTAAGAAAGGATTACATGAAAGTAAATAAATAAGGTAAGTAGTTACCCATCACACGGGATTTTTTTCTGTTTGCCTGTTTTTGGGGTGACCGGAAGACGACCCGGAAAGAGCAGCACAGGCTTTTACAGGGACTATGTTTGTTGGGAAAATCAATGGTAGAGCTATTATTTTTCGGGTTGGATATTTCGAAACTTAAGCAATTTTTAGGGTGATATAATGGCAAGGCAGAGCTTTATTGCATATTTTTTCAACGGCGTTCCTGAGTTTTTGCACGATATCCGCGTTTCTGTGAGGAATCGCTGGGATTCTCTTTTTGCCGAGGAATTCGACCCGTTCGAAGATTTGCCGACGGATGTCGTACATCAGCCTAGCAGCCAATATTATAACGGAAACAAGCCGCGTTATAATCCAAACGACGCCTTGGCGATGACGGCCGGAGCGAGACCTCCGGAACCGCCGACCCCTCTTCATAAAGAAATCGCCGCCGGGGTGTTGGGCGCCGCGGGCTGGGTTGGTCCTCGCATCGGCTCACCGCGGCTTCAGGAACACCTGACGGATATCGGGCTTGAGTTCAAGTTATTTGGCCACTTGCTGTGTGCAACGGCCTCCGGTCAGGTCAATGGCCTTATTTCGTTGCCCCACAATCTTCTGACGCGTCCCAAAACAGATATTCGCACCCAATTTCAGAATGCCAAGAATTGGGCGACCCTTCTTCCGGGACGCCTGCGTGGGCTTCCGAAAAATATGTGGGACAATCGCGTGGCGATCGCTCAGGGCGCTGCCGTCGGTATTATCGTCAGATGCGCTGTTTTTGCAGTCGCCGGTTGTGCTTCAGGCGGGGTTCTTCCCTTTGCTTTTATCGCTGCCATGGTCGGAGGTTACGTTGGCGGCGCGGCATCGAGATACGTTGTCGAAAGCAAAAAGTATTTCGGTATTGCAGATAAGCAAAAGCATCTCGCCGAGATCCAAAACGCGATGGATCAGGGTTCTAAATACGGATTGGTCTTCAGCGCCGCCGGTTTCGGGCTTACGCATGGACTGCTTCCGGACGCTTGCCCGCCGCCGCCAGCGCCTGTTGAGGCTCCTGTGGTTGAGGTTCCTGCGCCGGAACCCTATTACGCGGACGGCTATATCGTTTGCGCCACGAATTTTAACAGCACGCTTCAAAACGAACTCAACCAGACCATTCATGGTTGCTGCGGTTATGTGCGCCAAATCGGGGTTAATACTTCCGGTAGTTCGCCCCTGATCGCTGTCGGAGACCCCGATATTCCTGTGCTTAACGGCAGAGTTCTTACCAACGGATCAGTTTTCTTGCCCGAAGGGCAATACAACCCCGATGGCATTCCTGTCGTTAACAGCACGGAAATCCTAGGGTACAAGGACAAGCTTGATTATCATGCCATCTTGATGACAAATCTTGAGAATACGTCCGCCGAATTGGTTCCTGTCGCCAATCCGACGATATTTACCTTCCCGGATTATCTTTTTGGCAAAGCGCACGAGATTTGGGCCTTCCTTTGCGGCGGAGCGACCGATTGCGACCACGGCGGCACTTGCCCAGAACCGACACATACATACCTGCGTGGCTATGGTTCCAATTCCCATAGCGGCGGGGGGAGCAGCGGTGGTGGGAGCAGCGGTGGTGGCGGAAACGACCCAACGCCCAATCCTACTACCAATACGCCTGTGACGACGAGCACGACGACGCCCGTAACAACGGAAACAACAACGCCTGTGACGACAGAGACGACGACACCTGTCACGACGAGCACGACGACGCCCGTAACAACGGAAACAACGACGCCTGTGACGACGAGTACCACGACGCCCGTCACGACAGAGACGACAACACCTGTCACGACGACAACGACGCCCGTTACAACGACAACGACGCCTGTCACGACGACAACGACGCCTGTCACGACGACA
>JBAZLX010000112.1:0-6401 GCA_041650075.1 Bdellovibrionales bacterium
TTTTAAGCCAATCAAGGTCGCTTGGGTTTAGATTAAATCCCCTTGCCTTATCGAGCACGGGGTTCGTATTCCAGAAAATCAGATGAAACCCCTTTCTGTCCATGCTCATGGAGGCAAGCGGCTTATTTAAAGCCCTTTCGTTGTCTTGCTGCGTTAGGCCATCGAGATCATGGTTTCCTATTAGATGAACCACCTCTCCCGGAACCTTGCTGCGCAACGCGGCACCGACTTCTTCCATCAGTTCATAAGGCGTCGTATCGGGAGAATCCGACGTGCGATCCCCCATTTCAACGGATAAATCTGGTTTTAGCTCTCGTACAAACGCGCCAAAAAGATCAAGAAGGCGTAAAGCTTCCGATCCTTTTTTTGTCCCCAAATTTGGTCCATGATGAATGTCCGTCACAACGGCAATCGTCAATTTTGTCATCCCTTAATCTCCGAAACACTTTATCTCCAAAACTTTAAACAAATTGCCCATTTGCTCATCATCAATAAGGCGATGAAGGCCTGAATCAATTTCCATTGCCTGGTCTTCCGTCGCATGTTTCTTGAGGGCATCGGCGCGAATTTCAATGCCACAATCCCTCAAAAACTCCCCCTGACTCACGACAGTAGCCTCTTTCGCGCCGCATTCGCGCGCAACTTCCGCCAGAGCCGAAAAGTCAACATGCGCCGTCAAATCAACCTCGCCGGGGCGTTCAAAAATATTCACGCTTCTGTGGCGCGATACGGCCTGAACCGTTGACGATCCGGACGGCAAAACATAACCGTAATCGCACATAAGCGCAGCGCCTTGGCGCGAAATGAGCGCCTGTACAATGTCTCGTATCAATACCTGCGCTTTGGGAGAAAACTCAAAAACCGTATTGGGCGCAGCGCCTCGCATGGCGGCAGGAATATAATTATCCTCGGCTTCCGTCAGAGGCCGCAAAACGATTGTCAGAGCATCGTTTTCTATGGCGACCATGCGCTCGGCCCACCCATAGTGCGTTTTTTCAAACTGACGCACAGGCATGGCATCCAAAAATTCATTCGAGAGAACAAAAAGCGGAGAAGACGGCGCATGGGCAATTCCAACAATATGCTGCGGCGAGCTGTCTTTCAGGACTTCTTTCTGCCTTTCCCTCAAAATCTCGTCGCTATCTATAAGACAAAGCTGTTTTGCCTCGTTGAAACCGCCTGCCTTGGCCGTAGCGCGCAAAATATCCTGCATCATCGTGCCGTGCCCGGGGCCATACTCAACAAGGGCAAAAGGCTCGGGACGCCCCATTTTCCGCCACGTCTCGACGCACCAGACGCCTATCATTTCTCCGAACATCTGGCTAACTTCGGGAGCCGTAATAAAATCGCCCGTTTTTCCCAAAGGCTCGCGCGTTTTGTAATAACCATAAGCAGGATGCTGAAGGGCCAGTTCCATATAAGCAGCCATCGAAATGGCGCCCTGAGCCGCAATTATCTCGCGGATAATTTTTTCAAGCGCGTTCATGTGCCCCCCCGTCTGCCAGACCAAACGACAATGGCAATACCTGCAATAATCATCGGAATGCAAAGCCATTGTCCCATCGTGGCTCCGGCAAAAAGAAAACCAAGCTGGGAATCTGGCTCGCGGAAAAACTCGATGCCGAACCGCATAACGCCGTACATCGTTAAAAATACACCCGACATATAACCGATGCGCTTGCGTATCTTTTTCTGGCGTGACAACCAAATCATTACAAGAAGCAAAAGCAACCCTTCCGTCGCAGCCTCGTAAAGCTGGCTTGGATGGCGAGGCATTGAACCGCCGCGCGGAAAAACGATCCCCCATGGAAGACCAGTTTCTCTCCCGAAAAGCTCGCCGTTGATAAAATTCGCAAGACGCCCAAGCCCTAATCCTATCGGCGTCACGCAAGCCAAAAGATCGGTAAAGGCAAAAAAAGGTATCTTTTTTATTCTTGTGAAAACGTAGGCAGCCGCAATGACTCCGATCATTCCGCCATGAAACGACATGCCACCGTGCCAGATTTTCAAAGCCTCAAGAGGTTGATCCCAATACTGGCCGAAGTTGTAAAACAGAACATATCCCAAGCGGCCGCCCAGAATGATGCCGACAACAGCCCAACTTAAGAATTCATCGAAATATTCAGGTTTAAGCTTTGACCCTTTCTGTCGCGCCATGACCATGCACCAGCGCCACCCCGCGATAAGCCCAACCAGATAAGCAAGCGCGTACCAACGCACGGCAAGAGGGCCAAGTGAAAAAGCGATAGGATCTATATCCGGAAATGTCATTTGGAATTCAAGATTCGGAAAAGGAAACGTCGCGCAAAATCATCATACATCATATTTGCAGGAGACCCAACAAAAGCCTTTTGCTGCACACAATCGAGACTAAATCCATTTTGACTCTGTCAAGCGCGAAAAAGACGGTAAACGAAGAAAAATTAAATTTACCTTCTGTTAAAACAAACAGGAATCGGCAGACCAAAAGACGGTCTGCTTTTCGTGCAAAAAACGAAGGAAATACGAGTCATTTGAATCAATTAGGCGAAGCAAAAAAAGAATCGTTTCGTAACCGTGCCCTGTGACTCAAAAAGCACGACAACTTTCCGTATCACGAAAAAACACAGCAAGACTCTTGCGGCGCAGCAGCGAATTTTGATACGCATCTGGGTCTCATCAAGTAGGGGTTTGCCTATGCCGTTCCAAGCCGCCTTACAACAAAAGACTGTGTCTAATCCTCTCGATATTCTTGAGGAAATAGTATCAGCAAACGAGTGGTTGTTCGACAGAACAAACGACGACGAGCTGATCGTCGAGCTGTCGGGTCGTTGGTGCCATTATCGTATGTTTTTTGTATGGCAAAAAGAAATCGGCGCACTGCAGTTCTCTTGTCAATTTGACATGAAGGTTCCCGAGAACAAGCGCGAAGACGTTCACGACCTTCTGGCGATGCTAAACGATCGCATGTGGCTCGGGCACTTTAATCTGGACATGCATCAAAACATGCCCCTGTTCCGCTATACGGTTCTGACGCGCGGCGGGCGCGTTCCGGGAATTGAATCTCTCGAAGACCTTGTTGAAATCGCGCTCACGGAATGTGAACGGTTCTACCCGGCCTTCCAGCTCGTCATATGGGCGGCAAACGCCCGAGCGAAGCCATGGCTTCCTCGATGATTGACGTCGCGGGCTGCGCCTAATACCCCCTTTATTTCGCGTTTTAGTGGCCTTCCAAATGGGTTTCCTTTGCCCAAAAATCTGTGCTAATCGGATTCTCCTGATTTAACCCGATTTCAGAGTCTCCGAATGCCAAACATTGAAGCCTTTCTATCTAAAACCATAGACGACATCTCCTTGCCGGAACTGTCCTCTCCCTATTCGGGCAAAGTCCGCCAAAGTTATGACGCTCCCGGAAACCGCAAGATTATCATCGCGACAGATCGCCTGAGCGCCTTTGACCACAAAAACCTTACGACAATTCCTTTCAAGGGACAGGTTTTAACTCAACTGTCGCGTTACTGGTTCGATACCACCAAAGATATTTGTCCCAATCACGTTATTGATTATCCGGATTACAACGTTCTTGTATGCCACAAGCTTAAGATGCTCCCTGTCGAGCTTGCCGTGCGCGGTTATCTGGCCGGTTCGACGGCAACGTCCATTTTGAAAATGTACAAGGCCGGAAAACGTGAAATGTACGGCATCAAATTTAAAGACGGCATGCGCGACTTCCAGAAGCTTGAGACCCCGATTGTAACGCCAACGACAAAAGCCGAGGAGGACGAGCCTCTTTCGCCGCAGCAAATTATTGACAATAAAATCCTTGATAAGGCCATTTGGGACAAAATCAGCGCCTACGCCTTGGCGCTATTCGCGCGTGGCCAGAAAATTGCCTCTGAAAAGGGCCTTATTCTCGCCGACACAAAATACGAATTCGGCCTTTTGCCGGACGGAACCGTGGTATTGGGCGATGAAATCCATACGCCAGACAGCAGCCGTTACTGGATTGCCGAAACCTACCAAAAACGCTTTGAAGCCGGCGAAGCGCCGGAAACTTTGGACAAGGATGTCGTAAGGCGCTGGGTTAATGAGCATTGCGATCCTTACAAGGATAAAATCCCGGCCATTCCCGACGACGTCAGGCTTGCAACGGCAAAAACGTATATTTCCGTATTCGAAAAGATGACTGGGAATAAATTTCAGTTTCCGGATGCAAGCATAGACCCTAAGGAACGCATCAAGAAAGCCATTCACGATTACTTGGCGAAGAATCCATAGAGTTAAGCCGCCGTCGGAGTGCGCACAAAATTAAAGGATTCCTTTATATAAAGCCCCTGCTCTCCGCTCACGATTTTGAATTTATCGGAGATGCCCAAGACGGTTTCCGCGCCGCCAAGGATTAAAAACGCGTCGTGATTCATGACTTCTCCGATTGCGGAAAGAACGCGTGTTTTGGTCGGCAAATCAAAATAGATCAGGACGTTGCGGCATAAGACAATATCGAAGGGCCCATCCGCGCCAAAATTGTTCAGAAGGTTGCCTTCCTTAAACTGAACCATCTGGCGGATATTCTCCTTTATCTGCCATTTGTCCCCGGCAATCTGCTGGAAGTATTTAACGAGGTGCGTCACGGGGAGCCCGCGTTGAACTTCAAATTGCGAGTAGATTCCGGCTTTAGCGCGCGCCACCATTTCACGCGACAAATCGGTACCAACAATATCAATTTTCCATCCCTGAAGCTTGGCAGCCTGCTCTGTACAAATCATGGCGAGAGAATAGGCTTCCTGTCCGCTGGATGCAGCGGCAGACCAAATGCGAATAACTTTCTTGGCCTCGCGCGCCACAAGCAATTGGGGCAAAAGAACCTTCTGAAAAAGATTGAACGGCTTCTGATCGCGGAAAAAGAAGGACTCGTTCGTCGTCATCGCTTCCGTGATGTCGAACATCAAGGTTTCTTCGCGCTTGGCACGCACGACGGCAGCCATGTCTTCAAGCGACTTCATGCTGTACTTGCGCGCGACGGGGAATAACCGCGATTCTAAAAGATAGGCTTTTTCCGGAGTGAGTATGAGGCCGGAGCGCTGCTTGACGATGGTTGAGAATAGTTCGAAATCTTCCGGCTTCATGCAGCGCTCCCCCCTGCATACACAGGCCTTTGAGAAGCGATTTTTCGCACTATAGAACCGAGTTCCGTAACAGGAGCAATTGCCGAACAGAGTCCTGCCGCAGCAACGGCACCCGGCATTCCCCAAACGACGCTTGTTGCCTCGTCCTGAGCAATAACGACACCTCCCGCGTTGACAATGGCCTCGCCGCCTTTCATCCCGTCTTGTCCCATGCCCGTCAAAATAACGGCTAATATGCGGTTACCGTAAACTCCCACAAGCGAACGAAGCATAGGGTCAACGGAAGGTCTGCAATAATTTTCCGGCGGATCCTGAGTAAGGCAAACGACAACCCCCTCCGGTTTTTTTGTAACCAGCAAATGATAATCGCCCGGCGCGACATAGTAATTGCCGGCCATCAATACCTCGCCGTTTTTTGCCTCGGCACAGGGAACATTGCATTGTTTATTGATATGATCCGCCAAAATAGTCGTAAAAGACGGCGGCATATGCTGGGTAATAACGATGGGCTGCGACAACCCCGCCCCCATAGCCCTAACGACTTCAAATAAGGCCTGAGGCCCGCCTGTCGAAGAGCCAATAGCGATAATCTCCGGTCTTGTACGCGGCATCGGCCGCAAAGAAATCGGCTTTTTTTCAAGAGGCGCCGCTGGCGGCCCTTCTTCAGCACGAAGAGCCCTCTCTCTGCGAAGAGCCTTCTTCCAGGCAATCCTGCCCAGAGTCTTGACCTTTTCTCTCAGGTTTCGCTGAAAATCGCCTGGAACGGCCATTTCGCGAGCCGATGGCTTTGGTAAATAGTCCGTGGCGCCCAAAGACATGGCTTTAAGGCTTATCTCAGCGTTCTTTTGCGTCAAGGTTGACGCCATAATGATCTGTACGGAGGGATCTATTTCCTTCAGCAACGGTATAGCTGTAAGGCCGTCCATGACGGGCATTTCGATGTCGAGAATAATGACATCGGCGGATGTATGGCGAAGAGTCTCTGTGGCGATTTTGCCATTACTCGCCGTTGCAACGACTTTAAAAGAAGGGTCGCTATCGAGAGCCCGAGCAATAAATCCGCGAATTACCAAAGAATCATCAACAACGATGACGCGCACCTGAGGCGTATCGGGGGGTGATGTATTATTGGCGGAAGGAATATTTAAAGGCATAAGATAATCCACAAATTCAGATCAAACCTAACTGCTCAAGCTTGCCACGGATAATATCGGCGTCAAACGGTTTCATAATATATTCGTTGGCGCCGGCACCCAGAGCCTCCTGAATATGAGACAAATCGTTCTCGGTGGTGCA
>JBAZLX010000113.1:0-6306 GCA_041650075.1 Bdellovibrionales bacterium
GTTCCCTTTGATTTGCGCCTGTTCGGCCTTGAGAGGATCGTTTTGAATCTCCTCAAGCGCATTGTAGGCAACGTCAAGATCGCCGTCGTATTGCGGCAAAAGTTGAATAAGATCGTATATGGAACTGAACCCCGCAATTTCTCCGGCGGTAAAAGCGCCAAGCATGGCTCCGCCGGGAAAAACGGCAGCAAGCTTCTTGTCGCTGGGTTTGCCCATCATCAGATCTACGATTGTTTCCAAAATATCCGACTGAAAGGTCATATAAGAATTTCCGTGAATGTTTTTTCTACCTTATGCTTTATACCAGATTTGCGATGTTTAGGCTAATAATGATAATACTTTCAATCAATTAACCAACTAACCCAAGTCCCAGTTTGGCTCTAATGGCGTCCTGATAAAAGGTCGAGCGATGCCATGCTGCCGCGTCGGAGATGATGTTCCGCAACGTCCGCGACGGGTGCCAGCCGAGTATCTTCGCGGCCTTTTCGTTGCTGGCGACCACGATGGCGGGATCTCCTTCGCGCCGCGAGGCTATGCGGGGCAAAAATTTCGGGCAGTTGAGTGTGTTACGCATTTCATCGACGACGGCCATGACCGAATAACCTTGGCCGGAGCCAAGATTGAAAATATCCGTGCCTCCCCCTTTCAGCAGATACTTCAGGGCGAGAATATGGGCGTCAATAAGGTCGAGCACATGAATATAATCGCGGATCGGCGTTCCGTCGGGCGTCGGGTAATCGTTGCCGAAAATAGTGAACCCTTTGTTCAAATTCAGGGCTTTTAGAATATCGGATGGAACGCCAAGCAAAGGCATAATCAGACATGGGATGAGATGCGTTTCCGGCACGCAGGCTCCCCCTATCTGCGCTTCGAGAGGCGCCGCGCCGGCCACGTTAAAATAGCGCAATGTGACCGAATTCATGCCGACCGCGTCCAGCATGCGTAAATAAGCTTCGGCTTCAAGCTTGGATTGGCCATACGGATTGATGGGTTTTGTCGGGTACAGTTCGGATACGGGGCCGTTGCCCCCCGTGTCTGCATATTCCGTCGTTGTATCGCCGTAAACGGCGGCTGTGCTTGAAAAAACAACCCTTTTTATACCGCAGGCGTTTAAGGTTTTAAAAAAACACGAGGCTTTATCGCGGTTGTTTTCGAAGTACTTGGCCGGATTATTTACCGACTCGTTGACATCGATAAAGGCGGCAAAATGCATCGCGGCCAATGGCCGGTATTTTTCGCAGACAGCGCGAATAAAATCGGCATCGCCGATATCGCCTTCCTCGAACGGTCCGAATGAGGTTGCCCAAGCGTTGCCTGTCGAAAGATTATCGACGACGACAGGCTCGTAGCCTTCCCGTTTTAGAATATAGGCTGCGTGGCTGCCGATATACCCGGCTCCGCCAGAGACGAGAATCCTTGGGGACATGGCCTCACACTACAGGAGATGAAGGGCGGGCGTCAAATTCAGTATAATGACTTGAAATCTTCAAATGCGTGTGAGATTTTCGCTCGAGAGCATTTGTATTATTACGTTTGAGGCATTTATGAATACGATCAAGGCCGTCGTTTGCTCGGGGCATCGCGTGGCGTCCGGGGAATCAACCGATGACTTGAGATTCCCAGGCGGAACAATTCGTATGCAGGCTCCCTTTTTTAAAGCTGCGGGGCTTGATTTTGACGCTTATTTCGACGGGGATTTTGTGTATGGCACGCTTAATCTTTCCGTTGCGCCTGAAAAGATAAAAATTGCAAAACCGCAGTACTCTTTTCCAAAAATTAAATGGACGGATGTTTTTCCGCCGGAAAATTTTTTCCTCAGCCCGGCGACGGTGCATTTTCGCGGCAAAAATTATAAGGCGCTTCTTTACATTCCCGATCCGGCAACAAAGCCGGATCATTTTCAGGGCGCTTCCGTCATCGAGGTTATTGCGCAGCGCATTAAGGATATTTCGAGCGGCGATGAGGTGACTTTGATGTTTCCTGCGTCTGCCATTGAGATTGTTTCTTGACGCTTCGCCATTGAGAAAGGTGCTTATTTTTCAGCCTTTTTTGCGGCTTCAATTCGCCGAAGCGGCGGCATGTAGAGCATCAGGGAGGCAGCAACGTAAATCGAAGAATATGTGCCGACAAAAATGCCCCACGTTAGCGCTGCCGAAAAGTTTATCAGAGTCGGCCCGCCGATGAGCAGCAAAGGCAGCAAAGCTATCAAAGTCGTTCCGCCCGTCATGACCGTTCGGGACAGGGTTTCATTGACGGCTTCGTTGATGATGACGCCCAAATCGGTCGCTTTATGGCGGCGCAGCATTTCGCGGATACGGTCAAAGATCACGACGGTGTCGTTGATCGAGTAGCCAGCCAAAGTCAGAAGTGCGGCAACGGCCGTCAGATTAAAATCGAGCCCCAAGACTGCATACAGGCCGACAGTCGTGAACACGTCGTGAAAAGTTGCGATTAACGCGGCAAGGCCGAATTGCCACTCGAAACGGATGCCGACATAAAGCGCAATGGCCAACACGGCAAGAACGGTTGCCGTAATACCGGCGTTAAGCAGCTCGTCGCCGACGGTAGGACCTACGACTTCGACGCGGCGGTATTCATAAGAAGTGCCTAACTTGTCGCGGACGGATTGAACAGCCTTCATCTGGGCTGCTTCATCGCCTTCCTGTCGCTGAATTCGGATCAGGATGTCGTTGGGAGAGCCAAACTGCTGCAATTCGATTTCGCCGAGTTTTAGCGTTCCAAGATCGTTTCGTAATGCCCCTATATCAGCGGCTTGCGGCGCTTTGGCCTCGACTAGAATTCCGCCTCTGAAATCAATGCCTAAATTAAGGCCTTTAGTGAACAACGCAATAAGCGTGATGACGATAAGCATCGTTGTGACCCCGAAGGCCCACCAACGCTTGGCGACGAAGTCAACATTCGTTTTTTCTGGAAAAAATTTAATAGGGCGCAAAAACATGATTCTAACCGCAAAAAGATGAGGTCAGACGGCATAGCATTGATCGTCCGAATCCCGCAAGAGACTCTTGCCTTCTATATAATAATATACCGGGCTTTTCTTCAGTTTATTTGGAGGCTAAAGGCAAGGCTGCAAACGTAATATGTGCGTTAACAACCAGCTTTTGCGATACTTCCTGAATTTGATCCATTTCGACGGCGGCGGGAGCCGACATAACGCTTGCGTTCATCATGCGTTTGCCGCTGCCGTGAAGCATCTGGATTGGCGCCGGAATATCTGTCTCAAAAGCGATTTGGGAGATGCGATAGTTTCGTCCGGGCAGAACCGAATTTAATGCCGCCAATTGCTCGTTGGCTTCTTTATAGATGCGGGCGCGTAAAGCGGCGCGGGCGGCTTCCATTTCATCGTGGGAGGGAGAAAAATCAATTCCATTAACGGTAATCTGCATTCCGGCCTTGCTGGCTTTCTTGACGGAATCTCTCAGGCCATTGAGGGCGGATTCAGGAAGCCGAGCCTCGAAAGAAACGCTCCAGCGTTCCATGCCCGTTTGGTCCTGGATGCGGTTGAAGGAGGTTAAGCGCCAATCGGCCTTTGCCGCGTCATTAATGGATTTCGCCATTTCGGCGCGGACAGACCCCGCATTGGGAGAATTGACTGCTGCTTCCACGCCCAACACGACGCGGGCGGATTTTGTAGAAACCCAGTCCTCGGCGGAAAGATCAAAGGAAACGGCATCGTCGGGCTTTTGCTGATCCTGAGCCGATGCGGGAGAGATGAGGGAAAGTAAAAGGAGCAGAGAGAGCGCTGCGCGGGAAAACATTGTTTCCTCCATTGAAGGGGGGGGCGGAGAGGAATCCAGTCTACTTCCTATCGCCCTTGCCGCGCAACCCCTCGTTTATCTGCTTCGCCGACTGCGCGAGGAACGACTTGATTTTCTCCGGGAGCTCGACAGCCGAGAAATCAACGTCGTCATCGCCTCCCACAGAGGGGACAATGGCCGCAAGGTCGGCATCCGTGCCTGCAAAGGCCGGCGAGTTTTTCGCCGCGTAGCTCTGACGCTCGACGTTTTCGATCTCATACTGGTCTCCTTCGTGTAAGGGTGGCAGATTAGCGCGCTCGCTGGCAGAGATACCGCTACTGCCATATGAGTCTTCTTGAGGATATTCCGGAGAGTCCGTCTTTTCTGCAGCGGCAGAGTCTGCGGCTTTTGCTCCTGAGGGCAGTTTTGCGATGGAGGCTATGCTGATAACGCCCATCTCAATCGCAGAAAGATTTACTTTTGCCGCGCCTTTAACGGCATTGGCCATCGCCGTTATTTCAGGCATTTCCTTGAGGGTTCCGCCGGTGCCGGCAGCTGTCCATTCTTTATCCTTCAGGCGTGATTCAAGCTCCAAGGCGACGCGGTCGCGCGCTTCCGTTGACTTTGTCACGCCCGGAACGGGCAATAAACGATGTACGCGCAAGGCTTTAGCTTTACCGGGCTCAGAATAGAACATCTGAACCTTATGTATCCAGTCGCCGAAAATCAGATAGGCGTCGCCCTCATGGAGGCCGCGCAAGTGATCGTAATTGAGGCGGCTGCGCATGTTAAGGGCTGCCGTGCGATCATCCGAATAGGGCGTGTTCATAAACAGGCTGCCTATCGAATTGAGCGATGACGAAAAACCCTTCGTTTCCATAACCCACGATTGGCCGCCGTGTCTTTCGATGAAGTCTTTGGTATCGGTCGGGTCTTCGACGCGTCCTATGATTTTCAAGTTACAATTGCCAACGATGGATTTGGCTTCTTGCTTAACGCGTTTTTCCATCGAGGGTAAATCCTGCGCGGCAAACACGAGGGAGAACCCAAGGGAACGTGCTTGAGCCGCCATGACGGCCATGCCGGCAGCCGTATAATAACCGACTTCGTCGAACACGGTCATAAAAGAGGAATTGGAATAGGTTTGCTTGCTGCCGATGGCGGTTTCCCAAGCGCCTTCGACGGTGTTACCCAGCGTAGCGCCCATCATGCCCTTGAGGCAGGCTGCGACGATTTTACCCAAGTTGGCGGCTTCATCTCCGGACTTTTCAAGGGCAGGAATTAACACAACCATAATGCGGCGGTTTAACACGACGTCCAGAACGTCAATATCGGCCAATTGCGCCTTGAATATGTAGCCGTATTCATCGGCCAAAGACTGCATAGACCGCGTAAATTGCATTGACAGATAGCCGTGTTGCTGGCGCGCGACCTGTAGGTCGTACATCGGCTGGTCGGGCGAGGGCGGACGTTCGTTGCCTTCGTCGTCAAAGGCGGCGGCGACATAGCCCGGCAAGGTGTTTAAATAACCTTCAAGCCCGTGAATAATGCGGGCCGGCATCGTTTGATCGCGCGAAAGCCGAATAATCGGCTGTAGTTCTAAATGATCGCGCACAACGCCGACATCGAGCAACATTCCCTGTTTATCGCGCTTGAACGTCAGCGCAGGCATCAGGGCGAACATCAACGCGACGGCGCGTTCTTTCCACATCGCGTTATCGCCGCCTGCATCAGGCATCAGGTTGACGATAAGGTTGGCGAGGTACGACGCCGAACCGTTGGAGAACGGGTTCATCGTGTTGGACATCGAACCGTCGTCGGAGTTTCCGGTCATGTAGTTCAGAACCAGAATATCATCGTCGCGTCCGAAACGGCGCGCAAGGGAATAGAGGGAAGCCCATAAATCGGTATCGGCTTTACCGTCGGTGTATGAGAAGCCCGACCCCCAACATAATGCGTTTGCAACGAGCGCTTTTAAGCCTTCGGTTTTGCCGGAACCCGTTGTGCCAAGAAAGAGGATGTGGGTACGAGCGTCAACGTTGGTTAGCCACATCTCGCGGCCGTGATCGTCGTCGGCTTTATCAAACACGTTGCCGAGATACAGAATGCCTGCCGATTTGCCGGGGCTGGATTTTCCGGGTGGCGGGTTGTGCGGGTCCGGCATGTTTGCGTATGCGGGTATTTTAAAAGGCAGGGCAAATTTATCATTTAAAGCCCAGCGAAAATAAAAATACATGGGAATTGCCATAATGTCGGCATAAGCCCAAAACTCAGGAGACCCGATAATCAGGAGAACGGCTGGACCAAGAGCAAGCGAGGCCAAAATTTCAGGCCGACGAAGATATAGCGCCGTGCGCACCGAAGCGGGGCGTACGTCGCGAAACATATCGCGCCAAGGTACCTGATGTTTCTCTAGAATAACTGGCATCGTCGCCGCCCCAAAATACCCGCAGGAAGACTTATGTTCCTGAACGGAGAAAGTTCAACCAATAAACCCTGTAATCTCGCTCGTTTACCCTTATTTTTTGGTTAACTAAAAGGGTTTTCT
>JBAZLX010000114.1:0-6293 GCA_041650075.1 Bdellovibrionales bacterium
GGTGGCGGCGGCGCTGGATCCGGAGGATGCGGAAACGGAACCGCAGGCGGTAAATTTTATGGTGGATATGGCGGCGGCAGCTTCGGCGGCAACGGCGGCAATGGAGCCATCGGAGGGTCTCCGGCCGGGTATCGTTGCGGCGGGGGCGGCATCAGCAACGGCGGCAGCGGCGGCGGCTATGGCAGCAACGGCGGTGGGCCCGCCGGAGCTGGCGGGGCTTGCGCCGGCGGTAACGGCGGAAGCAACGGATCCGGCGACGGATCCGGCGCAGGCGGCTATGCGGGCGGCGGGAACGGAAAAGGCGGCGCTGTTATTCTGAATTACAAAGCCGCGTCCTGCTATATGTAGCTTGTCGGAATGAGACAAAAAGCCCCCCTCTGCTTATGCGGGAGGGGCTTTTTGGTTTGGCCGCTTATACACCGGTTCTGGAAAGAGCCTTCTTTTTATCCTTAATTTTGGGAAGGGCTATTTAGGCCGTAGCACTGCGGCAGCCTCCTTCCATGCCCGAATCAAAAGGGAGTCCGCCCCTTCCTAACGCGTGAAATATATGGCGGGAGTGTCAAAAACTCATCATGATACACGCTCCCAAACACAGCCTTTTTATGTATGAATCCTTTATATTTGCCCCCTACCTATTCATTTGACCAAAGCCGCAACGCATATTAGATTCTACGAAACAAGATTCGAAAATGGAGGCCGCGCTTATGACTGATACGACCGTAACCCGCGCTCAATTAGCGGAAGCCGTTTATCAAGAAGTGGGGCTGTCGCGTAACGACTCAGCTCAGCTGGTTGATGAAATTCTCGAAAAAATCAGCGTCGCTCTGATCAAGGGCGGTTCGGTCAAGCTGTCTTCGTTCGGCAGTTTTCAGGTTCGCAGCAAAGGCGAACGTATTGGGCGCAATCCCAAGACCGGCGAAGAAGTTCCGATTAAACCGCGCCGTGTTTTGATTTTCCGCGCAAGCCATGTGTTGAAAGACAAAATCAATCGCGCCCTTCTTGGCCCGGCAAAAGGTGAAGCATGAATGAAGGCATGATCTCTTCCGCCACGCCCGCTTCGGATGAAGTGAAGTCGCCGACAGCTTTTCGTACAATCAGCGAAGTCGCGGAAGGATTAGCCCTCCCCCAGCATGTGTTGCGTTTCTGGGAAAGCAAGTTTCAGCAGATTAAGCCCTTAAAGCGTGGCGGCGGTCGTCGTTACTATCGTCCCGAAGACGTCAGAATTATTCACGACATCAAAGAGCTTCTTTATAACCAAGGGTTCACGATCCGCGGCGTGCAAAAGCTTTTGCGCGAAAACGGCTCGACCTCTTTGGCAAGAACACAAGCGCCCGTCAGCGTTCCGGCGGCGGCTCAGCCTGCTCAAAGCATGAGGACGCAACAACGTCCGGCAGGGGAAATGCCTCTCGATAAACGTCGCGAGATTGAAGGCCTCCTCGCCGAGCTGAAATCTATCCGCAAGGTTTTGCAGCAGAGTGGCTTCTAGCTTTTGCGCGTAGTTTTTTATAAGCGCTCCGTTTATGGTTAAAAACGGGGCGTTTTTCTTTTTTTGCTTTCATTCTTTTGCGGTAATATTTCCTCCCGATTTCATTTTCTGTTCTTTGCATACATTGGAATAAATTATGACGAAGCCAACATTGCCTGAGGAAGACCTCCTTCGTGCGGCCCTTAAAGAAATAGACGCCATCTTCGAAGAAGAACTGACCCTGCTTGAAGCCGAAAATGCGGCATGGAAAGACCTTATCAATTACACTACCGTTGGCGCGCTGCCAGACGAGCAAATTTTGATGCTGCTAAAAGAAATCGGGGGATGGAAAAAAGACGCCATCCACCTTTGTGGCAGAGCCGCAGACTCCCCCTGTCTTTATCTGCCGGAGCGTCCCAAAGAAAGCATGCGCCCGAACAGAAACAAGACGCAAAAAAGAAAGGGCGTCATTGATGGAAAAGATCTGTTGCCGAGCCACTATTTAGGAAACATGCGCTACCACAACGACGAAACGCGCGATCGCTTCCTGGCCGATTGCACGGAAGCTCATTTTTCCCTTCTTCAAGCCAAAAAATGTACGCTTTAACGAAGTTTGGGATCAGCTTTCTTCGCTTATCTCAACCTTTTCCATTTTCCAGACCGTCGCTGTACGCATTTCTTTATCCTCAATATCGAGCGAGGTCGGCACGTCATAACCGGCCAATCTGGAAAGCCCTTCCTGAGGCACATAGGCGCGACCGGGATCTGACAAAAGAACGAACGTTCCTTTATCAACGCAAAGCCTTAGCCACCTTATAAGCGTTGTGCTCATGGCTTGCTGATAGCAAATATCTCCCGCGATAATCAGGTCGGCGGAAGTATACGGTTTTTTCAGATCGAGGCCGTTGCTTGTTTTGACTTTGACGCGGTTGACCTCGGCGTTCAGCGTAATTGCTTCTATGGCCAAAGGATCAATATCCACGGCCAGTGCGCTTTTTGCTCCCGCAATCATGGCGGCAATGGCAATCAGTCCGCTTCCCGACGCATAATCTACGATGCGCTTTCCTTTCACAAGGCCGGGGTTATCGAGAATATGCCTCGCCGCACCTTGCCCTCCCGGCCACGCGACCGCCCAGAACGGCGGCGGCAGCCCCGCATGATGCAGCCGTTCTTCGGTCAATTGCCACAAAGGGGTGACCTCTGCCGCCAGATGCAATGTAATTTCCGGAACAATCGAAGGGGACAAAAGCTGCGTTTGCGTACGGATGAAATCAACAGGATCGAAAGTCATATCATCTTTCCAAGAATCATGGATGCCAACACAATCAGCCCGAAATCGCGGTTGGCATTAAACCGGCGTGCGCAATTTTCAGGGATGTCGGGCTTCCATAAAAACAGTTGCACGCCCGCAAACCCGGCGGCGATGAGAAGCCCGATGTAGTAGCCTTTTCCCATTTCGACGCTCGCCGCCCATCCGGCCAACGCCAAAAAAGCGATCGTCAGGCTATAAAACAGGACAATCCAGCGCCTAGACAACTCTCCAAACAACAGCGCGGTTGATTTGATTCCTATAATATTGTCGTCATGTTTATCCTGATGCGCATAAATCGTGTCATACCCAAGCGTCCAAAAAATGCCCGCCGCATAAGCCAACAGATGGGAGAGGTCGAGACGCCCCGTCGCCGCCGTTCCTCCCATCAAAAGCCCCCAATTGAAGGTAAAACCCAAAAACAACTGCGGCCACCAGGTCAGGCGCTTCATCAATGGATAGGCAAACACAAGCACCAAAGACGAAGCGCCAAGGATTATCGTCGCTTTATTGAAAAGGAGTAAAACGCCAAGCCCCAAAACCAGCAATAAGACCAGAAAGAAGACGGCTTGAAACAAGCCGACTTCGCCGCTTGCGAGGGGGCGCGTACGCGTGCGTTCGACAAGACCGTCAAGGTGGCGATCATAGATGTCGTTGATCACGCACCCAGCGCCGCGCATAATGACTGCGCCTAAAGCAAACAACAGCATCAACCAAAGATTGGGGAAATATTCCGCCGCCAGCGCGACGCCCCACCAACACGGCAAAAGTAGAAGCCATGTGCCCGTCGGTTTGTCCACGCGCATAAGGCGCAAGTACGGAGAGACGTAAGAATCCGGACTTAGCGCCCGGGCATATGTGTTTTTGATGCCTGCCAGAAGCTCTTTTCCTTTGGATATGCGCATGGTCATTCCTTTGGATTTGCCCCGTCTATTTGCCGCACGGTTTGACAAATGACGGCGAAGCTGCCGCCATTTGCTGGATTTGTTTATCAATGGCTGCTGCTGTGGCAGCGCGGAATTTTTCTATATCATCGCGATAGCGCGCGCAAAAAGTGGGGGCCGACATATCTGCCGCCGTCTGTCCCGCTTCGTTGCCAAGCCGCGTACGGAGACGATCAAGGTTTTCTACAGGATCGCCCGAGGCGGCGTATTTGTAGTAGGCAAGCATTGTTTTTTCGGCTCCGCGAAGGGCGCGAAGGTTCTTCCGCGTAAAAGAAACGTAGGCAGCCGACAAATCGCTTCCGTCCGAGCCTTGGCGGCAAGTTGTTGCCACGACCATGAGCTCGGAATGCAGTCTTAAAAGATGCTCTGCCCGCGCCTGTTCCGGCGTATAGCACGACGCCTGTGCAAAAGAGGGAGCAATGCACAGAATAATTCCCGCAATAATGCTGTTTTTTTGATATGGCTTCATTCGTAAACCCCTCCGCCGCTTGTTTTTCGGCCCAGGCGCTGGACAGAATATCACGCCCGTGACAAAGTGTCAGTCTCTCGATATTGCCTGCAAACCCCTTAATCCATAGAGGTTTTATGAATTATAGCCCCGCCGAAGCCGACTTGGCTCTAAAGCGCATTGCCGAGCTTATGAAAAACGACGATCCTCCCGCCCTTTGCGCAAAAAAGATTTGTTGGACGCTCATGAGCGTCCGGGGGCAAGCTTTGGGAAACGGCTTGCGCCTTCTTGTCGGCGACAAAGTTTATGCAGGCCCTTTCAAGGATATGGTTCTGACAAACGATGCGTTTTTTGCCTATGGCTCTCCTGTATTGCTAGGGTGTTATGAACACGAGCTTCACCCCGTTTTTGAAAAGGTCTTTACCGACGATTACACGCATGTTTTGAACATCGGATGTTCCGTCGGATACTATGCCGTCGGCCTTGCGCGGCGCATGCCGCACGTGACCGTTGAGGCTTTTGACATTGACCCTGAAGCCCGAAGAAAATGTCTCGATATGGCACGCGCCAACAACGTTGAAGATCGCGTACGCGTTTCCGGCGAGTTTCTCGGCAAGGATTTTGCAAATTACGGCGACAAAAAAACGCTTGTGCTGATGGACATCGAATGCGCCGAAAAAGAATTGTTGGATCCGGAAAAATTTCCGGCTTTGCGAAAAATGGACGTTATTGTTGAGATGCATGATTTGCTGGATGGAACAATATCGAAAATTTTGACCGACCGTTTTGCGCCCAGCCATACAATCAACGTTGTCAGAAATAGACCGATAATGCCTGACGTCGGGGGTCTTTTGCCGGAAGATTATTATCTTGATCCCTACGATAATTTCCTGATGGGCTGGGAGTGGCGAGATGGAAAAACTCCTTGGGGCGTCTTTCGGGCAAAAACTCCATAAAAACAAAAAGATAGAAAATTATTGCAAGGAGAACAAAAAAAGAACTTGCGCATCCTGTCGTCGTGATGTAAAAGGGAACAAAACATAAACACGCTGGTTCTGTTCCCCGTTTTCCCCTTTCCTGCTAGTCAAGGAGTATCTCATGAGCGCCTCACGTACCGCCAATCTTCATGTCGTTGAAAAAGGAAGCAAGGAAAAGGAAATGAACCCCGAACGTCAAAAAGCCCTCGATGCCGCCCTTAGCCAAATTGAGCGCGCTTTCGGAAAAGGTTCGGTAATGAAACTCGGCGCCAAGGAAGCGGCCACGGAAATCGAGACTATTTCGACTGGCTCTCTTGGCCTCGACATCGCGCTGGGAATTGGTGGGTTGCCCCGTGGACGTATTGTCGAAATTTATGGACCGGAAAGTTCCGGCAAAACAACCCTTGCTCTACACGTCGTCGCTCAGGCACAAAAAGCCGGCGGGGCCTGCGCTTTTGTTGATGCCGAGCATGCTTTAGACCCCATTTATGCACGCAAATTAGGCGTTGATATTGAAAATCTTTTGATCTCGCAGCCAGACGCAGGGGAGCAAGCGCTCGAAATTGCCGATACCCTTGTCCGCTCGGGCGCCATTGACGTTCTGGTTGTGGATTCCGTCGCCGCGCTTGTGCCGCGCGCCGAACTGGAAGGCGAAATGGGCGACAGCCATATGGGTCTGCAAGCGCGCTTGATGAGTCAGGCGCTGCGCAAACTGACTGGCTCGATTTCAAAATCGCGCTGCATGGTTATCTTTATCAACCAAATACGCATGAAAATTGGCGTTATGTTCGGCAACCCGGAAACAACAACGGGCGGCAATGCTTTGAAGTTCTATGCCTCCGTCCGTCTCGACATCCGCCGCATCGGCGCGATTAAAGACCGCGAAACCGTCGTCGGCAATCAGACTCGCGTTAAGGTCGTTAAAAACAAGCTCGCTCCGCCTTTCCGTACCGTGGAATTCGATATTATGTACGGCGAGGGAATTTCTAAAACCGGAGAGCTGGTTGATCTTGGCTCACAAGCGGGCGTCGTTGAAAAATCTGGCGCCTGGTTCTCTTTCGACGGAGAGCGCATCGGGCAGGGACGCGAAAACGCCAAACAGTATTTGCGCGAGCATCCCGATGTTGCTGACGTTATTGAGCAAAAAATT
>JBAZLX010000115.1:0-6251 GCA_041650075.1 Bdellovibrionales bacterium
TCTTCGCCTCAACTGCGCAGAAGGGGGAGAAGGAGCCGATCGGCGAGGAATGTTGGAACCTCTTGACGTATCGTGCGTCAGGATCCCGCGGGAGCATTCATTTGAATGCACACGATGGTTTTTTATAGAGTTTTTTAAAGGAAGGTTTTTTGAAAGAGAATGAAAAGAAAGAAAAACATATAAAAATGAAATAGGCTCGAAAGAGCGATCATTAAAACGATCTCATCGAATAAGAACAGTCGTCATTCCGCGCGCAAACACGGAATCCCCTTTTTTCTTAGGATTGTCTTATCCCCTCAGTACCGCGCCTGTCGCCTTGTTCACCGAGGCCGAAATTTTTGCGCCCAACGCTTCGATTTCCGCGTCCGTCAGGCTTTTGTCCGTCGGTTGCAAAGTCACGCTGAGCGCGATGGATTTTTTGCCTGCGGCAACCTTATCCCCTTCGTAAACGTCGAACACGCTGACCTCGCGGATCATATTTTTGTCCGCGTTTTTGACGGCCTGAATCATTTTGGACGCCGTCACGCCGCGATCAACCACGAAAGCGAAATCGCGCATGACGGGCTGCAACGCTTCGAGCTTCAGCAAAGGCCTTGCCGTGCTGGTCGTCCTCGACACGGGAATGTTGGCGATAAAGACCTCGCATCCTGCGGCGGCAACGCCTTCCTCTCTTAAAAGAGGATGAATTTCGCCAAAGTACGCCAAAACGGTCGGGCCCAAACGCAACGCGCCCGATCGTCCCGGATGATACCACGCGGGCGCATCCGTTGTGACTTGCAATCCGGCGACGGGCGCTCCGGCGGCGGCGAGCGCCGCGATGGCGTCGGCCTTGGCGTCGAAGGCGTCAACGGGGCGCGACGCTTCCGCCCAATGGCGGGGCGTATTGCCCGAGCGCAGAGCTCCGGCGACGATGCTTTGCCCTTCGGGCGTCGCGTTTTTGAAAACGGGGCCGACTTCGAACAAACCGGCGTCGGCAAAGCCTCGGTCGGCGTTGCGCTTGGCCGCAGCCAAAAGGTTCGGCAAAATGGACGGGCGCATGACGCCAAGGTCGCTGCTGATCGGATTGACAAGGCGCACATCGTTACCCGCGCCGCCGAAACGTCCGGCGTCCGCGTCGGACAGGAACGACCATGTGATGGCTTCCGCAAGGCCGCGTTCGGCCAAGGCGCGGCGCGCGTAATGAGCGCGTAAATCGGCCATATCAATGGCGGGCTGCGTAAGAACCTGCGAACGGGGCAGGGACGTCACGGGCAAATGTTCATAGCCCTTGATGCGGACGATTTCTTCGACCAGATCGGCAGCGCCCTCGACATCGGGACGCCAGCTCGGCGGAATGACGGACAGCGCGTGGCCTTTATGCGATACTTTGAACCCGAGCTTTTCCAGAATATTGACCTGCTCGATCTCGGCAATGTCGATGCCCGTGTGCTTCAGGCATTTTTTAAGATCAAGGGTAATCGGTGTCTTGCGCGGTTCGACGGCACCTGCGATTTCCAGATTGCCGATAACGGTTTCTTTCGTCCCGCAAAGCTCCATCACGAGCTTCGTCGCCATTTCGATGCCGGGGACGGTGGACAAAGGATCAATGCCGCGTTCGAAGCGATACCGCGCGTCGGACGATACCTGCAAGGCGCGTCCCGTCATGGCAGTGCGCACGGGGTCGAAGTACGCGGATTCGATAAAAACGTCGGTCGTGTTTTCGTCGCACGCGCTGCTTACGCCGCCCACGATGCCCGCGAGGCTCAGCGTGCCGGTGTCGTCGCCGATAGCCGTCATGCCCGCTTCAAGCACGTAAGATTTGTCGTTCAGCGCGTCGAGTTTTTCTCCGCCTTTGGCGGGGCGCACCCACAAAGGACCCTTGATCTTCTTCGCGTCAAAGACGTGCAAAGGCCGCGCATAATCAATCGTCAGATAATTGGTGATGTCCACCAAAGCCGAAATGGGGCGCAAGCCCACGGCGCGCAGTTTCTGCTGCATCCAGTCGGGCGAAGGGCCGTTCTTGATGTTGCGGATAAGACGTCCGACAAAAAGCGGGCAGGATTTGTCGCCTGTAGGAAAATCAAGCTTGATTTTGATGGGGCTGCTTTCCGATCCCTTGACGGCTTTGGCGTCGAGCATCTTAAGTTGTCCCAAGCCTGCGGCGGCCAGATCGCGCGCAATGCCGTAAACGCCCGCGCAATCGGGGCGGTTCGGCGTCAGATTGATCTCGATAACGGGATCGTCGTATCCGGCGTAAGAAGCGAAGCTTCCGCCGACGGGCGCATCGGCGGGCAATTCGATAATGCCTTCGTGCGCGTCTCCGATGCCAAGCTCGTCAACGGCGCACATCATGCCTTGGGAATCCACGCCGCGAATGGAGCCTTTTTTCAACGCCTGCCCCGAATCCGGCATCACGTCGCCCGGACGCGCCAAAACGACTTTCAATCCCGCGCGCGCGTTCGGCGCGCCGCAAACGACCTGCAACGTCTCGCGGCCCGTATAAACCTTGCACACGTGCAAATGGTCGGAATTCGTATGCGCCTGGCATTCCAGAACTTCGGCGATGATAAAAGGAGAAAGCTTTTTGCCCGGGTCTTCGACGCCTTCGACCTCCAGGCCGATGGCGGTGAGCTTCTCGCAAATTTCTTCGCAAGTCGCAGTTGTGTCCAAATGTTGCTTAAGCCAAGAGAGCGGAAACTTCATGTTTTATCCTTCATCGTAATCAGTAAAACCGAGGCGATGCCGAGGGCAATCCCCAAGGCTTTTTGCCAGGTGATAACCTCGCCCAAAATCAGAACGGCGAATATGGCTACCAAGACCAAGTCGCCGATAACCCAAAACACCTGCGTCGGAATAACCCCGCCGTAGCGCAGCGCCAGAAAATAGCCGACGTCAATCAGCGCCGCCGCGATGCCGCACAGGACGGCGTATTTGACGGCATGCGGGCTCATGCCCTGCGTAACCTCGACCTTAAAGCCGTATTGGGCGATAAGGCAGCAGGCTCCAAGGATAACGAGAATGACGACCGTCATAATGAACGTGAACCAGAACGGGTTCGTCCCCGGCGCGCCAAGCTTCGTCGCGACGGTATAGGTCGTCCCGCCGATGACGGTAAGCGTTGCGAAAAGGAGCCAAAGACCGTTCATATCAGCCTTTCAGCGCGGGATTGGGAATATCGAGGGGTATAAAGCCGTAGTGCTTCAGCCAGCGCAGATCGGCTTCGAAGAACGTGCGCAAATCGGGAATGCCGTATTTCAGCATCGCGAGGCGTTCGATCCCCATGCCGAAGGCGAAACCCTGATATTTTTCGGGATCAATGCCGCCGTTTTTCAAAACGTTCGGATGCACCATGCCCGCGCCCATGATTTCGAGCCAGTCGCCGTAATTGCCGAGCTTCAATTCGCCGCCTTTGCGCGAGCAGCCGATGTCAACCTCGGCGGAAGGCTCGGTGAAGGGGAAATAGGACGGGCGAAAACGGACGGGCAGATCGTCAATGCCGAAGAATGCGCGCAGAAAATCCATCACGCAGCCCTTCAGGTGTCCCATGTGCGTGCTTTCGTCAATCACAAGCCCTTCGACCTGATGGAACATGGGCGTGTGCGTCTGATCGTAGTCGCAGCGATAGGTTCTTCCCGGCGCGATAATGCGGATAGGCGGCTTTTGCTTCAGCATCGTCCGGATTTGCACGGGCGATGTTTGGGTCCGCAAAACCATCTTCTCTTTGCTCTGGGAAGGTAAAAAGAACGTCGCCTGCATATCGCGCGCAGGGTGCGAGGAGGGGATGTTCAGCGCCTCGAAATTATAATATTCGCTTTCGATGTCGGGGCCTTTGGCGACCGCAAAGCCCATGGAAGCGAAAATCGTCACGATCTCGTCAATCGTCTGGGAGGTCGGATGCACGCGACCCTGATTGTCGGGGCGCGCGGACAAAGAAACGTCAAAGCTTTCCTTGGCCAGTTTCTCCTGCAAGGCGGCGGCTCCCAGAACCGTCTGGCGCTCGGCAATCGCCGTGGCGATTTCGTCTTTCAAAACGTTAAGCGCCGCGCCGAAGGCTTTGCGCTCGTCGGGGGGCAGGGTGCCGAGGGTCTTCATCAATTCGGTAATGCAGCCTTTTTTGCCTAAGGCCGAGACGCGGATGTCGTCCAGAGCGGCGCTTGAGGCAGCGTCGGCAATAGCGGCGGTCAGCGAGATTTTGAGGGCTTTAAGATTATCCGAAGGGGTTGAAGGTGACATAACTTTTATCCCGTAAAAACAAAGGATTTTTATATACCGCTCTCAAGGATCAGAAAAGAAAAAACGCCACGGCCCGAAGACCGCGGCGTATCTCTTAAAGACCTGAATAAGAACCGATTTACTTAGCGGATAGAGCGGCTTGCGCTTTATCAACCAAAGCCTTGAAGGCTTCCGGCTCTTGGGCCGCGAGATTGGATAACGACTTGCGGTCGAGCGTTATTCCCGCGCGCTTCAGGCCGTTGATAAATCGGGCGTAGGTTAGTCCGTGTTCGCGGACGCCCGCATTGATGCGTTGAATCCACAAAGCGCGGAATTCGCCCTTCTTGGCGCGGCGATCGCGATAAGCGTAACGCAGAGCCTTTTCGACTTTTTCGATGGCGATGGTGAAATTGGAATGAGCGCGGCCGCGATAGCTTTTGGCCAGTTGCACCATTTCCTTGTGACGAGAGTGGGTCGTCACGCCCCGTTTGACACGAGCCATAGTGAGTTCCCCTCTTAGCTGTTAGGTAAAAAGAATTTGACGATATTTTCGCCATCCGTCTTGAACAGGATCAGGCCCTGACGTGACGTGCGCTTCGTGTTCTGAGAACGGCGGCGCATAAAGTGGCGGCGGTTGGCTGCGCCCGCTTTGACCTTGCCTTTGCCGGTCACGCGGAAGCGCTTTTTCGACCCGCTGTGGGTCTTCATTTTGGGCATTTTCATATCCTTTGGTTACAAGTTAGCGGCCGGGCATGTCCAAAAGCCACGGCTCGCGGTAGGCCGGGTTGATAGCCGTTAACGGACATGAAAGCAAGGGGTTAATGCCTCAAAAAGGGTTAAACCTTATATCCCTCATGAATCACGGCGATTCCGCCGGTCAGGTTTGTCCATTTGACGGACGTAAAACCGGCTTTTTCCATGCGTTCCGCCAGCCTTTTCTGGGGCGGGAATTTCCGGATGCTTTCGGCCAGATACTGATAGGCCGCGCGGTCGTGGGCGACGTGTTCCCCTAAAAACGGCAGGACGGTCGCGCAATATTTCTCGTAAACCGGTTTCAGAAAAGGCGCCACGCCCGGGCTGAACTCCATGCAGAAAAAGCGGCCGCCTTTTTTCAAAACCCGCACGGCCTCGCTTAACGCCGTGTCAATGCGCGTGACATTGCGCAGGCCGAACGCAATCGAAACCATATCCATGCTGCGGTCTTTAAAAGGAAGGTCTTCGGCGTTGCCTTCGACAAAAGTAATTCCCGAAACGACGCCGTGGTCGAGAACCTTTCTTCTTCCCTGCTTCAGCATTTCGGGATTGACGTCGCAAACGATAATTGCCGCCTTGCCTTCGGTGCGGCGATGGAGGCGCAGGGCAATGTCTCCCGTTCCTCCCGCAAGATCGAGAAGCGTCATCCCTGCTTTGGGGTTCATGCGCCTTATAAGCGCGTCTTTCCACAAACGATGCAGGCCTCCCGACATCAGGTCGTTCATCAGATCGTAGCGGCAGGCGACGGAGGAAAAAACGTCGCGCACGAGCCCGGTTTTTTCTTCCGGAGCTACGCGGCGAAGGCCGAACCATTTGGCTTCTGGGTTTTTCTTAGTCATGGGGATTGTATAATTGATAATAAGCCATGGAAGTAGAAAATTCTCCATATTTATCAGCACGCATACGCCCTTGAGCTTTCGTCTTCATTTCTTTACAAGAAAGGAGCGTTTTTTCGTAAGGGGTCAACTCTGATGAGCGTTCGTCCGCGGCCTATCGTTTTATGCATCCTTGACGGCTGGGGTTCCCGTCCGGATGCGCCGGACAATGCGACGACCCGCGCCGCCGTCCCTGTTTTCAAGAAATACTGGAATGCGTCGCCTCATGCCTTGCTGGAGGCGTCCGAGGAAAACGTAGGGCTCCCCAAAGGCCAGATCGGCAATTCCGAAGTCGGCCATATGAATCTCGGCGCAGGGCGCGTGGTTTTTCAGGACTTGCCAATGATTGACCGCGCGATAGCGGCGGGCGAACTTAAAACAAATCCGATGCTGCGGAACCTGATAGCGGCGCTGAAGAAAAGCGGCGGAACG
>JBAZLX010000116.1:0-6139 GCA_041650075.1 Bdellovibrionales bacterium
GGGGAATTTGTTTATAACCGCGCGGGCGCGGCGACGAAAGAAATGGGTTTCTTTCAATCCGATTTTCGCGGCAGCCCCGTCACGATACAGGCGTCGGGCAGCGTCGAGCGCGTTTCACATCTTTTCGCGGGAGCCAAGCGCGTGAGCTTGCTCGATCGCTATGCCGATCAGTACGGCTTGCCGTATTTCGACCGCGCTATTGATTTCGGCTGGTTCTATTTCCTGACGCGGCCTTTCCTTTATCTTTTGACGGCGCTCGATCATGCCGTTGGAAGCATGGGGCTGTCTATTTTGCTGTTCACCGTTCTATTGAAGCTTGTGACGCTGCCTTTGTCGCAGAAATCCTATCATTCGATGTCGAAGATGAAGCTTTTACAGCCTGAGATGAAACGCATTCAGGAACGCTTTGCCGACGACAAGGTCAGGCAAAGCCAAGAGATGATGGAGCTTTACAAGCGCGAGAAGGTCAATCCTATGTCGGGGTGTATGCCGACGTTGATCCAGATTCCCATTTTCTTTGCTTTATATAAAGTTCTGTACGTCAATATCGAAATGCGTCAGGCGCCGTTTTACGGCTGGATTCAGGACATGTCCGCGCCCGACCCGACATCGCTTTTGACGTTGTTCGGATTGATCCCCATTACATTGCCGACGGCGCTGCATATCGGCATCTGGCCGATTTTGATGGGGCTTAGCATGTTCCTGCAGCAAAAAATGTCGCCCCAGCCGCCCGATAAGGCTCAGGCGCGGATTTTCATGTTCCTGCCAATCCTTTTTACCTACATGCTGGCGCAGATGCCTGCAGGCTTGGTGATTTATTGGACGTGGAGCAATTTGCTGGGCATTCTGCAGCAGTGGTACATTATGCGCGGCGATGCGGCGAGAAAAGCGGCGGCTTAGCAACTGCTGCAAATGCCATGCAGTTCGATAACGTGGTGTTTCAGCCTGTGACCGTGATCTTTGGCGGTTTTGCTCAATGTTTTTGAAAGCTCCGGAGCCTCGATTTCCCGGATATGCCCGCATTTGTCGCAGATCATCATCAGATGGCTGTGTTCGGATTTGTCGCAAAGGCAAAGCTCATACGCATTTTGGCTTTCGAACTTGAGCGCCGCTCCGGCCTTCGTTAAAAAATCAAGCGTGCGATAAACGCTGATGGCGGAAAGCTTGCTTTTTCTTTTCTTGTTGGCGGATTCAAGAATTTGATAGGCCGTTTTGGGCCCGTCCAGCGCGGCCATGACAGAAACGATTTCGTGTCGGACGCCCGTCATTCTTCCGCCTTGTTTGCGGAGATAACGTTCGATTTTATTCTGAACGTTGCTGGCGTAAGATGTGTGCCGATGCGTGGCCAATTTATAAATCCCCCGATTTTTCGACATCAATAAGCTATTTTAACGGCGGCAAATAAAGTCGTCATTTGATCCGCGTTTCTTCCCGCAATGCCTTGCTGCGCTCCGACATTGATGCGCACGGTTTCGCTGACGGGCATGACAAGGCCTGCCGTAACGGCAAAGGTTTCCGGATCGCCCGTGTTTTCGATGACGTCGTAGTTGTAGTTCAGTTCCAATTCGGGCTGCAGCCAGGACAGGACTTGATAGCCTGCCGCCACATCGGCGTTGAGCAAAACCCGCGCGTCGCCGCGCTTGTCGCCGAAGGGAAGGGCAATGCCCAGATCGGCGTTTGCCGTCCATTTTCCCCAGTCTTTGCTTGCGACAAGCGTTTGTTTGAAGCTCCAGTACTCCTGGCTTATGCCCATTTCGTCCTGATCCGAGCTCGTTCCCGACGGAATGATAAGGCCTATGATGTAAGCGACGTCGAGGTTGAGTTTTTTGTCCTGAATAAAGCGATACCTTGCGCTGGCTTCGACGTCGCCAAACCCGTTGCCCGACACGGGGCCGGGAGTGCCGTCGTCGTCAAAATCGTTGTCTTTGTCTTTTAGCCACGAGTGGTTGAGGTTAATGGTAACGTCGAAATTTTTGGATATTCCTGCCGTTGCAGAAAACGCCGCCGAATGTTCGGATGTAAAACCGTGGGCGTTTTTGTTTCCGTTGTTGCTCCATGCCTTATCGGTTGTGCCGAAAGAGTATACGACTTCTGTTTCGTAGCATCCGGGGTCAACCGGAGAGGCATCGGACGTGTTGATTTTGCCGTGCTCCGGCGTTTCTTTGGGTTCGGGAGGGGCGAGAACGCGGGCAAATGCCGGTTGGCTCGCGCAAGCCAAAACAAAACCAAGGAGCGCGACATATTTTTTTGCCGTGTTTAAGGAGCGCATGGCGGCCTCAACGAAGGGGTTGCGGTTTTTTAATTGTTACATTATAACAATAAGCGCGTCAAGGTCATCGTCTTTTGGGTTGCGGATATGTTCAACGTTTCTTTGATCGGGCGGTTGGTTGTGGCGGCCGGAATTTCGGCGGTTCTTGTCGTGCTTGTTTTTTGCGTGATCGGATAGGCCATGGAAGAAGCTCTTATCACATTGCGCGACTTGTCCGTAGATTACGGCCCGCGTCAGGCGCTGCAAAATGTCTCCGGCATTTTTCATGAAGGATCTCTAACGGCCATCGCAGGGCCGAATGGTTCGGGCAAAAGCACTCTTTTGAAAGTGTTGGCGGGCGTTATCCGTCCGTCTGCGGGGAAGATCGTTTTTGCGCAAGGGCGAAAACCCGTCATGGCCTATTTGCCGCAGGTGTCCCATCTGCAACGCGATTTTCCGATCTCCGTGGAAGGCCTTGTTTATACAGGTTTTTATCCGGAAATCGGCGAAAGGAAAGGGTTGGAGGCCAAGCGCGAGCGGGCAGCGAAAAAAGCGCTTAAAGACGTCGGACTCGAGGGATATGAAAACCGTTCGATCGGCGAGCTTTCGGGCGGCGAGTTCCAGCGCGCCCTTTTTGCAAGAGTTATCGTGCAAAATGCGCCGATCATTCTTCTGGATGAGCCGTTCACGTCCGTAGACGCCGAGACGACATCGCGGCTTATCAAGCTTCTGCTTAAATGGCACAAGGAAGGAAGAACCATCATTTGCGTCTTGCATGACTTGCTGATGATCAGAAAATATTTTCCGGAAAGCATGGTCTTGCAGGGAAAATGCCTCGGCAGCGGACATACGCACAAAATGTTCGAGCAGAAGCTTCTTTCCTTCGACCTCGATATGGCCGAGCTTTATTCGGCGCACGAAGCATCAAACCACACGCACGATCACGAGCATTCTCATGACGCTTGACGCCCTTTTTATTCAACCGTTCGTAGAAACGGCTATGCTGCAAAAGGCTCTTGTGGCTTGCATCGTTCTTTCCGTCGGCGGAGTCCCTTTGGGTTTTTTTGTGACGCAGCGGCGGATTGCTCTTGCGTCCGACGCGATGTCGCATGCTATTTTGCCGGGCGTTGCCGTTGCTTTTTTGATTTCGGGCTTTAGCGTCTGGCCGATGACCTTTGGCGGACTTGCGGCGGGCATTTTGATCGCTTTGTTTTCCGTCTTTCTGGGGCGTTACACAAAGATCAAGGAAGATGCCGTTTTTACGCTTCTTTTCCTTCTGTCCCTTGCGGTGGGCGTGGTGCTGCTGTCGCTGAAGGGGGGCGAGGAAGACATTATACACGTGCTGTTTGGAGACACCCTCGCCATTGATAAGGAAAAACTTATTTTCATCACATCCGTGACGGTTTTGACGTTGTTTTCTCTGGCTGCGATTTATCGGGGGCTTGTGCTGGATTGCTTCGATCCGGATTTTCTGATGGCGTCGGGGCGCGGAAAATATGTTCGTCCCGTTTTTTTCGTCCTGTTTATTTTTAATCTTGTGGCGGCTTTTCAGGCGTTGGGCACGCTGATGGCGCTTGGGTTGATGCTTCTGCCTGCCATTGCTTCAGTCTTCTGGACACATCGGGTCGGCGCCGCCATCGTCCTTAGCGTTATTATTGCCGTCATTTCCTCTTATGCGGGGCTGCTGATTTCATATCACGCCAACACGCCATCGGGGCCGACTGTTGTGTTGGTTTGCGGCCTGTTTTGCCTGGGTTCCGTGTTATTCGGGCGGCGGGGGAGCGCTGTTTCTTTCGTGCGGATGAAAAACTTTTAATCTATTCCCATTTTCTTCCGGATTTCCGCCGCTTTGGCGCGATAGGCGGATTCTTTTGCCCCGTTTCCGAGCTGGGCGTAAAGAAGAGCCATCTCATCATAAGCGGGCAATAGCTCGGGATTTAGTTCCAGCGCGCGAAGGATGTGTTTTTCGCTTTCCGCGACGCCTTCGGGGCCGACGCCGATGGCGAGCATAGTCGCGGCAAGGCTGAAGTGGGCTTCTGCGGAATAATCGGATAAAGCGAGGGATTGTTTATATTGTTCGAGAGCCAAGTCGTATTGTTGATTTTTAAGATAATAATTGCCGAGGTTGTTCCGGATTTTGACCGAGTTTTCTCCGCATCCCAAGATGTGGGTATATAGAGTGACGGAGTCCTTCCAGACTTTATTTTGCTGAAACGTCGCCGTGCCAAGCAGGATGGCGGCAAGAACGGCGGCTCCGGCGAGAATTTGTCGCAAGCGAACCTGTTTGCAACCGAGCATCAGGCTTTGTGCGAGGCCGAGCGCCAATCCCGCCATAGGCAGATGCAGCCAGTGATCGTAAAAGACGACGCCTGCCGGAACCAGAATGCCGGATTGGGGAATATGCGTGGCCGCAGCCCACAAAAGTCCCCATGCAAGGGGCGTCGCGGGGCGCGAGGGTTTGTAGACAACGCAAACGATGGCTGCCGCGAGGAGAACAAGGCCGCCTAGAACTTGCGGCACAAGCAGGCTTTGATAAACGGGGAAGCTGCGCTCGATATGTAAGTCCGTCGGCCAGACGAGCAGTTGGATATATGAAGGCAACGTCGCCAAGAAGGTGTACAGGCGGGTCGCGAGCGTGTCGGCTGCTGTGGGATTATAGTATCCATAAAAGCCGTCGAAACCCAGCACGGTGCCGCGTGCGATAAGATAGAGCGCAGCAATCAACCAAAAAGGCCATGTACTTATATATGTGCGGGGCGACCATCTGTTCGGGCTGCGATAAAAAAGAAGCCCCATTGCGAGAAGCGGGAAGATAACGGCGGATTCCTTGCTCAGTAACGCGAGGACAAAGAACAAGCAGGCCGCGCCGACGCGTTTGGGGCTGAAATTTGGAACGAGAACATAAACGCCTGCGGTCAAAAACAGCAAACCGAGAAGCCCTGCGGTTCCGCTTATATATGTGACGGCTTCGATATGCGCCGGGTGGACGGCCCACAAAAGGACGGCCAGGAAAGAGGCGATCCGGTTGAAGCCAAGCCTGACGCCCAAGGCATAAAGCAGGCACGCGCCCGATATATGCAACAGAACGTTCAGGAAATGGAAAGCGGCGGGCGAGGCCCCAAACCCCTGATACACGAACATATAAAGCAGCATTTGCAACGGGCGGTAAAAAGGCGTGCTGACGCCGTGGCCTTGCAAAATGGAAGTCGTGAAGAGAGTGGGGGCGTATTTCCACGACGTCAGAAACTTGTTGCCCTCAATCAGGCCAAGGTCGTCATAAACAAATTCGAACCCGTAAATGTTGGCATAGGCAAGCAACACGGCCACGATGAGCAGCGCGTAGGGGAGGAGGGGGAAATATTTGGGATAGGATTGTTGCAGGCGAAACATCATTAGGATAGCGGCCTTGTCATAACAAAAGATTTTCCAAGGCGCGTAATCGCCTTGGAAAATCTAATGGAGGCACGGGCCGGAATCGAACCGGCATACAAGGATTTGCAGTCCTCTGCATAGCCATTCTGCCACCGCGCCATAAAAACCTCTTGCCTGACCCTACTTGAACAGGGGACTGCAAGGAGCCTTTTATCTAACACTTCCTTGAGGACGGGGGACACTAAATTTTCATGCCCCGCTCGTCAAGCTCGCTTATTCTTTAGCCTTAAACAGGTTCTTCCTTAACGGCTGCCGCTTGCGCCGCGCGCCATTTCGAGAGCTTGGCCGCCAGCGCGCTATCGCCAAGCGCCAGAATGGAAACGGCCAAAAGGGCCGCATTTTTTGCGCCCGCGTTGCCGACGGCCAGCGTGCCGACGGGTATTCCGCCCGGCATTTGCGCTATTGACAATAAACTGTCGAGCCCATCCATAAACTTGCTTTGCATCGGCACGCCCAAAA
>JBAZLX010000117.1:0-5956 GCA_041650075.1 Bdellovibrionales bacterium
TTTTTCAGGGTATCTTCCGAATTGCATGAAATATCCATGCAAAAATCGCCATTCCAGCGATAGGCATAAAAAAGGACTTCGGGGTTCGTTTCTTTCGGCATCCATTTTTCTACTTCGGCAACGACTTCCTGCGAGGTGTAAGATTTCGATAACGAAGGGCTGCGTATGGATACTGCTATGGGGCCGGGCTTGTCATCCGATGATGAGCGGTCAACAAAGACTTTAACGCCATGATAGGGAACGGGTTCGCCAAGCACATCCGTATAAACGACGCTCAACAACGCTCGAACCTGCGCCATGCCATATCCTTTTTGAAATCTCATTATATTTTCTCCGAAAAAGTTTTAAAAATTAAACGCCTCTTATAATGGTACGCATAATAACGGCGCCTCACAGAAGAAGCAATTACTTGCTATGGGTATGTAATAATTGCCGTTTTCGGCAAGAAATATATTAAAGCTCAAGCTTGTGCGCGAGCTTAAGCTGCTTGGGCGAGAGGACGCTGTTAATTCGTCTTTCAATCTCGTGAATCGTTTTTGGCGAATGACACCAGACTTCGAGTCCCGTGAAGCTTCCCGTGATGTTGTCTTTTGCAAAATGCACTTCGGGGTTTGCTTCCATCGTTATCCAATATTGGCTGAGGGCTTCTGCGTCGGCGGCGGTGTAAGTTTGCGGCTTTGGGAGGCCGTCAACATGTACGGTGAATGGAGCGGACACGTTCTGGGATGACGGGTCTTTGCGTACATGGATGTTCTTAGGCAGAACAGGCGTTTTGAGATGTTGCGAGAAGACAAGGCTCAGGAGAGCTTTTGAATCCATGACGGGAAATTGCTTTTGAACCTGATGCATGTCGGTCTTTCCATATATCTTGCAAGTATATCATAGCTCAGGGAAAGCATATTACTTTCGCCGGATTAAAAATAAGTAACGCCTTGATGGGGCTACTTAAATTTATTATTTCGGTTGAAGCCGTTGGGCGCGATGCGGCCTGCCTGAGCGCGTTCGCCTCGCCAGTTGCGAAGGTCGGTCTCGGTGCGCGTTCTGTCGCCCGACTGCCACGTGAGGCCTTCTTTCAGGACAATCGTCTTCACGTCCGAAAGCTGGCCGCCGCTGTACTTCTGCAAGATCACGCCGCGTCCGCGCGACATCTCGGGCAACTCGGCTGCAGGAAAAAGCAGCATCTTGCGGTTCGTGCCGATGACCGCAATCGTGTCGCCCGCGACGGGCGCGAACGCCACGGCTTTGATGCCGTCGCCGACGTTCAAAATCTGCTTGCCGTTTTTGGTTTGCGCCAGCGCGTCTTCGGCCTTGACGATAAAGCCGCGTCCGTCGCTTGAGGCCACGACGAATTTTTGCTCAGGCGCATACTTGATGATCCCGATGATGTCGTCTTCGTTCGGCAGATCGGTCATCAGGCGCACAGGCTCGCCGAAGCCGCGCCCCGGCGGCAGCTTGTCGCCGCCGAGCGTGTAGAAGCGCCCGTTGCTGGCAAAGAACAGGATTTTGTCCGTCGTTTCGGCGTTCAGGATGTAGCCTTCTTCGTCGCCTTCTTTATATTTGATCTGGGCGCGTTGCGCCGCGTCGTCGGCGATGTGGCCTCGCATGGCGCGTATCCAGCCTTTGGCCGAGCACACCACCGTGATGTTTTCGCGCTCGATGACGGCTTCGACGGGGACGGCCAGCTCGGGCGGCGGGTCGCCGATGACCGTGCGGCGCGCGCCGAGCTTCGTGCTTTTGCCGAAGCGCTTTTTAAGTTCCGCGATTTCGTTGTCGATGTGCTTCCAGCGAAGGTCTTCGTTCTTTAAAAGCTTTTTGAGACCGGCTTGCTTTTCGGATAGAT
This sequence comes from Bdellovibrionales bacterium, assembly GCA_041650075.1. Lineage (GTDB taxonomy): Bacteria > Pseudomonadota > Alphaproteobacteria > UBA9219 > UBA9219 > CAIXLI01. The sequence goes on from JBAZLX010000117.1 coordinate 1,841, forward strand.
CGTTTTGCTCGCCCTTAATCTGCATTTCTTCGAGCCTGCGCAGGGCGCGAAGGCGCATGTTCAAAATCGCCTCGGCCTGCGTGTCGGTCAGCTTGAAGGTTTTCATCAACACGGGCTTGGGTTCGTCTTCCTTGCGGATGATCTTGATGACTTTATCAATGTTCAAAAACGCGATCAGGTAGCCGCCCAGAATTTCAAGCCGCGCTTCGATCTGCGCCAGCTGATGCTTCGAACGGCGGATCAGCACGTCCTGACGATGAGCGAGGTAACACCTTAAAACCTCGCGTAAATCCATGACTTTCGGCACGCAGTCCTTGTCGAGGACGTTCATATTGAGGGAGAAGCGTACTTCGAGATCGCACTGGCGGAAAAGGGATTCCATCAGCACGGCGGGATCGACGTTACGGCTTTTGGGAGTGAGCACGATGCGCACGTCGTCGGCGGATTCGTCAACCACGTCGTCGAGCAGCGGAAGTTTGCGGGCTTGCAGAAGCTCGGCCATTTTTTCGATCAGGCGCGACTTTTGCACCTGATAGGGAATCTCGGTCACGACGATCTGCCACGTGCCTTGCTTAAGTTCTTCTTTTTCCCATCTGGCGCGAAGGCGGAAGCTGCCTTTGCCGGTTTTGTAGGCTTCGACGATGGAGGCGTGGCTTTCGACCAATTCCCCGCCCGTCGGGAAGTCGGGCCCCGGCATGAAGCTGACGAGCTTTTCGATGCCCGCATTCGGCGTTGCGATCAGATGCCTCAAAGCGTCGCAAATTTCCGAAACGTTATGCGGCGGGATGTTCGTCGCCATGCCGACCGCTATGCCGCTTGTGCCGTTCGCCAAAAGATTGGGAAACGCCGCCGGTAAAACGACCGGTTCCGTCTCGCTGCCGTCGTAGGTGGGACGCAGATCAACCGCGTCGTCGTCAATGCCTTCAAGCAGCAGCAGCGCCACTTCCGTCAGCCGCGCTTCGGTATAACGCATCGCCGCCGCGCTATCGCCGTCAATGTTGCCGAAGTTGCCTTGGCCCTCGACAAGCGGATAACGCTGGCTGAAATCCTGCGCCAGGCGAACCATCGCTTCGTACACCGCCGTGTCGCCGTGAGGATGGAATTTGCCGATGACGTCGCCCACGACGCGCGCCGATTTCTTGGGCGGCAATGTCGGTTCGAGCTTCAAGCTGCGCATCGCGTACATAAGGCGCCGGTGCACGGGCTTCATGCCGTCGCGCACGTCGGGCAGCGCGCGGTCCATAATCGTGGACAGGGCGTACGATAAATACCGTTCGGACAAAGCCTCGCGCAGAGGTTTATCCACGATGTCTTGCGGGGGCGGAGGAGGGAGCTGTTTTTTCAACGAGTTTTTTGTCATTTGGTTGGGTTATCAGCAAATTTGATTCTGTGAAAGAGTTTAACTCTATTTTTTTTGGTAAAAATCGGCCGGTGCCGGGAGGTTGAGCAGTTGCATAAGGACGTTGTCAGGTGGTACGGTGCAGCCTTATTTATGAGGAAAGAGGCTCATTATGAGTAAGACCCGGCAGGGGTATTACGGCGAGTTCGGCGGGATGTATATTCCCGAAATCCTGAAGACGAATTTCGACGAATTGATCGAGCATTACAATAAAGCCAGACGCGATCCGCGTTTTTGGCAGGAATATACGCAACTTCTGGAATCCTATTCGGGGAGGCCGTCGCCTTTGACGTTCGCCGAAAATCTGACCAAGCATTTGGGCGGCGCGAAGATTTATATCAAGCGCGAAGACCTGAACCATACCGGCGCGCACAAGGTCAACAATGTCATCGGGCAGGGGTTGCTCACGAAACGCATGGGCAAAAAACGCGTTATTGCCGAAACGGGCGCGGGGCAACACGGCGTCGCTACCGCGACGATGGCGGCGAAGTTCGGGTTCGAGTGCGAAATCTATATGGGCGAAGTGGACGTCAAAAGACAACGCCCCAACGTTTTCTGGATGGAGAGGCTCGGCGCCAAGGTCAACGTCGTGAAAGACGGCACGAGGGTTTTGAAGGACGCCATCAACGCGGCTTTTCGCGACTGGGCGGCCAGCATGGAAGCGACGCATTACGTTTTAGGGACGGCGTGCGGGCCGCACCCTTTTCCTGAAATGGTGGCGTGGTTCCAGTCCATCATCGGCACGGAAGCGCGCAAGCAAATTCTGAAAATCGAAGGCAAGCTGCCCAAACGCGTTTATGCCTGCGTCGGCGGCGGGTCGAATTCGCTGGGCGTCTTTTCGGGCTTTATGAAGGACAAAGGCGTCGAGCTTATCGGCGTCGAGGCCGGAGGGCTTGGGCTTAAAACCGGCAAACATGCCGCGCGGCTCGTGTCCAAAGAAGGCAAGGTCGGCGTGGCGCAGGGCATGAAGACGATCTTCGTGCAGACCAAGGAAGGCCAGATGCACGAGACGCACTCGATCTCGGCGGGGCTGGATTACATCGGCGTTTCGCCTATTCTCGCCAACCTGCGCGACGAAAAACGCGTCCGGTTCGAAGCGGCGACGGATGCGGAAGTTGTCGAGGCCGTGAGGCTGACGATCAGGAAAGAGGGCATTATTCCGGCTCTTGAATCCGCGCATGCGTTCGCGCAGGCCATTAAAGAAGCTCCGAAAATGAAGAAAAGCGACGTCATCGTCATCAATCAGTCGGGGCGCGGCGATAAAGACATCTTTACCATCGCCGATGCTCTGAAGGACGATGCGTGGGAGCAGTTTATTATCGAGAAAGCGGAGGCGTATCGTGCTGGCAGGTAAAATTCGCGCATTGCGCCGGAAAAAGAAGTTGCTGCTGATGCCGCACATGGTGTTGGGTTTTCCCTCGTACGCGGAAAACAAGAAGCTTGTCGGCGCGATGGTCGAGGCGGGCGCGGAAATTATCGAGATGCAAATTCCGTTTTCGGAGCCGATGTCGGACGGGCCGGTCATTCTTAAAGCCAATGACGAGGCTTTGAAGAGGGGAGCGACGACGGAAAAGTGCCTGACGTTTGCGCGCGAGGTTTGCGCCCAATATCCGGACACGATTTTTATCTTTATGACGTATTACAATATCCCCTTTGTTTACGGGCTTAAGGCATTTGCGGAAAAAGCGCGGAAAGCGGGCGTTCTTGGGCTGATCGTGCCCGATTTGCCGCCCGAAGAGGCCAAGGATTATCTGGCCGCGTGCAAAAAGGCGGACATCGATCCCATTTTCATCTTTACGCCGACGAACACGGACAAGAGGCTGACGTATCTTTCGCGCTTCAGCAAAGGGATGGTTTACTGCGTCGGAAGAAAGGGCGTCACGGGTCTAAAGACGAAGATTGATAAATCGCTCGCGGCGCTCGTGAAAAAATATAAACGCGCGACGAAGCTGCCGCTTGCGCTCGGCTTCGGCATTCAGTCGAAAGAAGATATTGCGGCTTTGCCCAAAGACGTGGATATCGCCGTCTTGGGTACAAAAATCCTTACGCTGCATCAGGAAAAAGGCATTGCGGGCGTGGGAAGGTTTTTGAAGACGGCGAGGGGGTAGGAGGCGCTTGCTCTACGTTCCGAAGCCGTCCAGGAACAAATCCGGCAATCTTGAGATGCAGGGATAATCCAGAGGCGTCGGGAAAGAGCGTTTGGTGGCCGTGAATTCGTGATCCGACCTTCGCACAAAGGCCATCTCCATGCAGTAATAAACCGGCACGCCCGCGACAAGAGCCATTCCCGTAAAATTATTCGCGTGCGCATGGACAAGCTGGAAGTGCTTGTTGATTTTTCTGAGAGCCGTCAGCATCATCTCGCGGTACTGCGGGTCAACGACGCGCGCGAGGCGGTGAAACTCGCCGATAATCTGCGAAAACTGACATAAAGTCTCTTCCGACATTTCGGCAAATACCGGCCATTCTGCCGCCTCGATGTCCGTTTTCAGGATAAGGTCCTTGCGCCCCTTGTGCCCGTTTTGGGCTATCAGTTCGTCTATCGTGCGAAAAGTGGCGTCCGGCGAGCTTTTTCCTTCGATGCCGATTTTCGACCAGTGAAAATTCGGATGTTCCGCAGGCAGGCTTTCGACCGTGTGGTCGTAGAGGAATATCTGGCAGCCCTTGTTCGCCATTTCCAGATCCCACGACACGTCCTGACCGACGCCGAGCGAATA